>CAYUOC010000252.1:0-4474 GCA_964446305.1 uncultured Terricaulis sp.
CACCGTCCACCGTCTCGCCGCCGGCGACATCGCGCTCTTCCGCGCGCTGAACGCGCTGTTCGGCAAGGCGTTCGAGGACGATGAGAGCTACATCGCGAAACCGCCAAAAGATGCCTACGCAGCCAAGGTGCTCTCGAAGGAGAGCATCATTGCGTTGGTTGCGCTGAGCAATGGGCAGGTGATCGGCGGGCTGGTCGCGTATGAACTCGAAAAGCTCGAGCAAGAGCGCAGCGAGATCTACATTTACGACCTCGCCGTTGATGATGCGCACCGCCGCCAGGGCGTGGCGACGGCGCTGATCCGCCATCTCGGCGAGATCGCCGCCAGCCGAGGCGCTTGGGTAATCTATGTCCAGGCGGATTACGGCGACGAGCCGGCCATTGCGCTCTACACCAAGCTCGGCCGCCGTGAAGACGTGATGCATTTCGATATCGACCCGGAGTAGCCGACATGCACGACCTCACCCGCCGCGGCACACTTCTCAGCGGCCTCGCGCTCGCCGCCTGCGCGCCGCAAACCGCGCCCAACGCGACGGCCTACACGTCCCCACCGGATGATCCGCGTTTTGCCGCGATCGAGCAGCGCATCGGTGGCCGGGTTGGCGTCGCGGCTTGGAATACCGGAACCGGCGATTGGATCGGGCGCCGCATCCAGGAGCGCTTCGCGATGTGCTCTACCTTCAAGTGGGCGCTTGCCGCGGCGCAGTTGCAGATGGCGCAGAACGGTGGCCCGCCGCTTGGGGAGCAGGTGCGCTTCAATCAGTCCGATATGCTGAGTTACGCCCCGGTCGCGCGCCAGCATCTGGAACGCGGTTGGATGACGATCGAGGAAGCGTGCGCCGGCGCTGTCGTCATGAGCGACAACACCGCCGCCAATCTGCTCTTGGAGATTCAAGGCGGGCCGGAGGGTTTCACCCGCTTTCTCCGCGCTAACGGCGATGGCGTCACGCGCCTTGACCGATACGAGATCGAACTCAATGACGTTCCGCCGGGCGACGAGCGCGACACGACGACGCCTGAGGCGATGGTGCGAACGCTGCGGCGCTTCTTGCTCGAAGACGGCGTTCTCACGCCCGCGCATCGTGACATGCTGATTGGCTGGATGGTCGAGAGCCCGACGGGTCGCGAACGCCTGCGCGCGGGCTTTTCAGGCGACTGGCGCGTTGGCGACAAAACCGGCACCTGGACCGCCGAGCACAATGCGACCAACGATGTCGCCATCGCCTGGCCGCCGGGCGCCGCGCCGATCTTGATCGCTTCCTATCTCAGCGCCAGCACGGCCGACGCTGCCGCACGCAACGCCGCGCACGCCGAGATTGCGCGGATCATCGTGGAGCAATTTAGCTAATGGCTTGGTTTCGTCTTTTCGCCTGCGGGGAAGATTTTCCCGTGATCATCGACGGCCATGTCGAGATCGTCGGTTTCTACACGACGCGCTACATCGAGGCGCCGACGCAGGGCGAAGCCGAGGCGCTCTGCTCCGAGCTTCTGTTCGAGGATGAGGACCTCAAGCCGCCGCCAGGCGATTGGAGCGATCTGGAATCGCGCATCGTGTTCGAGGAGGTCGAGCAAGTCGCACAGCCGCTCGATATCGACGACAACTTCTCCTTCTTCCCGATGGATGAGGAAGACGAGGAGGATTATTGATGGCGAAGAAGGCCACCATCTATCACAACCCAAAATGCTCCACCTCGCGCCAAGTGCTCGGGATGATCGAAGCTGCCGGCTACAAACCGGAGGTGATCGAATACCTGAAGGTGGGCTGGACCAAGAAGCAGCTGAAAGAGCTCTTCGCCGCCGCTGGCGTCAAAGCGCGGCAGGCGCTCCGCACGAAAGCCGCTGAGGCCGAAGAACTTGGCTTACTCGACGCCAAGGTCAGCGATGCGAGGCTGATCGACGCAATGGTCGAACATCCGGTTCTGGTTGAGCGTCCGTTCGTGACGACCGCCAAAGGCACGCTTCTGGCGCGCCCCAAGGAGCGCGTGCGCGACATCCTCTAGTTCGGAGTGAGGCCAAGCTTGTGGCGCGCGTCCTCAAGCGGACCGTCGAACAGTGTTTCGATTGGCGCCATCAGCAATCTGGGCGCCTTCTCGCCCAGCCGTTGTCCGCGCTCATCGGCGGCTTTGAGCTCAGTCTTCTTGCTCGGCGCAAGAAGCGGGTAGAGTCTGCGCGCCAAGCGCACGCCGCGATCGAAGTCTGGGCTGTAGCGCTGCGCCGAGACAAAGCTCCAAACGCCAAGTTCGCCAGGCCAGGACGTGTCGAAGTCCAGCAGGACGTGAAACGCGTCGTGCAGCAAGACATAACGTACGCCGAGAATTTGCGCGGCCCCCAGCTCAGACGCGACGCCGGGTGAAACGTGAAACGGCTTCAACCCGCACGCGTCCATGTGCTCGGCGTACGCGCGTCCGAATGTGCCAGGTGGGTAAGCGCGAAGCGCTTCCAGGTCGATATCGGGATACGGCGTCGTCAGCGTGGCAAGTTCGTGTTCGACATCCGGATACGCCCGATTGCCGAAGGCAGCGGTCTTCATCGCCGCGGCGTCTCCTGTACGCCCATGTCGCGCATAGCCAAAGGCTCGCCAGAGGTAGCCGAGGTTCATGCGTCTAATGTGGCGAGTCAGACCTCTGCTATCCATGCCGACACGCCGATTTGATTGCGTGCGGCGAGCGTCCCCGTTAGGACGATTTGCCGGTTAAGGGAACGCGGTTCAAATCCGCGGCTGCTCCCGCAGCTGTAAACGGCGAGCGTGTTGGCCATACCACTGGAGCGATCCGGGAAGGGGCCAATCGCGCATCGACCCGTAAGCCAGAAGACCTGCCGGCGTTGAAGCCTTTGGCCCGGGATGCGGCCGTGGAGGTCGATGTGCGTTGGATCATTGCAGCGATCGTGATCGCCTGCGCGTCAGCCGCGCACGCCGAACCGCGCCGCATCGTCAGCCTCGATTATTGCGCGGATCAGTTCGTCCTGGCGCTGGCTGATCGTGAGCAGATCTCCGCGCTCTCCACCGGGTCGCTGCGGGATGATTCATACTTCCGCGATCGCGCGCGTGGCATCCGCCAAACGCGGGGCACGCTCGAAGAGGTGTTGGCGCTGCGTCCTGATCTCGTCGTCCGCAATTGGGGCGGCCCATGGGATGCCGCGCAAGTTTACGGCCGCTTCGATGTACCGGTTCTTCAAGTTGGCGATGCCCCGGACTTTGCCTCGGCCCGCGCTGATCTGCTCGCCGCCGCGCGGACACTCGGCCATCCCGAGCGCGGCGCAAGTATTGCGCGCGATCTTGACCTGCGGCTCGCAAGCCTCGCCACGCGCCGAACTGATGCGCCGGTGATGTATCTCACCGGCGGCGGCGCCGTTGCGGGCAGAGGCACGATGCTGGATGCCATCATCACAGCCGCAGGCGGCCGAAACATTCGCACCGAAGAGGGCTGGCAGGTGCTGCCGCTCGAACGCATGGTGCAAGCGCCACCGGCGCTGATCGCGCTTGGCTTCTTCGATACGAGCCGTGATCGCGTCAATGCATGGTCGCCATCGCGGCATCCGGCGCTGCGTCGCGCGCTTGCAAGCACACCGACTGTCACGTTGTCGACGGCCTCGATCGCGTGCCAAGCTTGGTACGCCATCGATGCCGCCGAAGCGCTCGCCGCCGCGTTGCCCGCATCATGAGCGCCAGTCTTCGTACATCGCTTGCGCTCGTCGCGTTGAGCGTCGCCGCGCTCGCCACCGCGCTTTTTCTCGGGCCGGTCGTGCTCGCTGACCCGTTCGCGCCGGATGAGGCGACGCGCACGATTGTGTGGGACATCCGCTTGCCACGCGCGCTGACCGCATGGCTGGCGGGGGCGGCGCTCGGATTGTCGGGCGCTGCGCTGCAAGGCTTGCTCAGAAATCCGCTCGCTGACTCTGGCGTGCTCGGGCTTTCCGGCTTCGCCGCACTCGGCGCGGTGATCGCGTTTGCGTTCGGCTTTGCATCGTTTGCGCCAGCATTGTCCGTCGTCTTCGCGCTCGCTGCCGCCGCGCTTGTCACCACGCTCGGCTGGGCGTCGCGCGGGCCTGCGAGCTTGGTTCTGATCGGTGTTGGGCTTTCGAGCTTTGCAGGCGGTCTGATCGCGCTTGCGCTCAACCTGGCGCCGAACCCGGGCGCGTTGTCTGATCTCGTGAACTGGACGCTCGGGTCCGTGGAAGGGCGCTCGCTTGAGCATGTGGCGCTTGTCGGCGCTTTCTTGGTGATTGGCGCCATTCTTATCTTTTCCGCCGCTCGTGGATTACAGGCGCTGACGCTTGGCGAAGAAGCTGCCGCGGCGGTCGGCGCCAATCTTAGCAGCACGCGCGCTCTTGTTGTCCTTGGCGCCGCTGCGTGTACCGGCGGCGCCACGGCCGTTGCCGGTATCATCGGATTTGTCGGCATCGCCGCGCCGCACTTGGTGCGCGCCCTCGCTGGCCACGATCCCGCGCGCTTGCTCTTGCCCAGCGCTCTCGCC
>CAYUOC010000253.1:0-4456 GCA_964446305.1 uncultured Terricaulis sp.
GGCCGCGTGATGGTGAAAGACGAAGACGTCTGTCTTCATTGCGGCCTTTGCGCCGAACGTTGCCCGACAGGCGCATGGGACATGCAGCAATTTTACCTCGACATCACGCAAGCAGGCTGCAAACCCAAAACGCCATCTCGCAAGCGCGAACCGGCGCCCGCGAAGTAGAAGTTCCCAAACGCGAATTATGTTGCTGACCCCCGACGCCATGTTAGCGTCTGCGCGGGTAGGGGAACTTGTGTCGTGCGCGTTTGCGCACATGTCCCGCGACACCGCGTAAGCGGTCGCCGCCAAAGATAGACGGCGCATTCGACCCGGTTGGCCAATTAGCGCCGCTCCTCGTCTTAAGACCTTATCAGGGGAGCATTCTCATGAAGCGTTTTGCAGCCGCGGCCGCACTTGCGTTCGCGCTTTCAACCGTCGCTCCGGTGGCGATGGCGGAGCAATTCCGCACAGCTGAACCGCAAGCGTTTTCGCAACAAGAGCTGCAGCAATACGGCTTGAGCGAAGCGGACGCGGCGCAGGTCGCCGCGTATCAAGAGCAGGGCTACACGGTCGTTGTCATGTCGCCGGAAGAAGCCGCGCAATACCAGGCGGGCATCACTACGACGCAATGGCTGTTGATCGGCTTGCTCGTCGTCGTCGTCGCCGTCGCGGTAAGCTAACAGCGCATCGCGCAGGGAGGTCGCCGAGCGCGATCTCCCCGCAACGCTATTCAAAGTTCCATCCGCCTTAACCCTTCCAGCTGCCGCGGTAGCAGGAACCCCGCCCGATATGTTGCGTTGGGCCAACATCGGATGTGCTCAGCCGAAGGCTGTCGCATCGATCAGGTGCATCGAGCCTTTGGGCTCAAGCGGCAAGCATCTGGTTTTTGAGGACAGGAAGGGACCATACTCATGAAAACTCGTTTCATCGGCGCTGCGGCGCTTGCCTTCGCGCTCGCCAGTGCGCCCGCTTACGCTGAGACGGCGCAATTCCGTTCGGCTGCACCACAGGCCTTCACGGCGCAGGAACTCCAGAGCTATGGTCTGGACGCCAACGCGACGGCACGCGCCGCCCAGCTGCAGGAGCAAGGCTACGAGATTCGCGTGCTCTCACACGAAGAGGCCGAGCAGTATCAAGCGGGGATCACGGACAACCAATGGCTGCTGATCGGTATCCTGGCCGCCGTGGTCGTGATCGCGGTATCCGTCAATTAATGCGCGGAAGCGCAGCTGTACTAACGTTGGCGCTCTTGGCTGGCGGATGTGCGGTCACGCCCGTACCGGACGTGAACACGTTCGCCGAAGACAGCGCCGACAACAGCTTTGAGGTGTTCGACCGGCGGATGGCGGGCAATGCGCTCGTCCTGCCGGTCGTTCACGATCGCCAGACCAACGGCGCCTCTTGCGGCGCACACGCGCTCGCCAGCGTCGTCAATTACTGGCGCGGCCCTGGCACGGTCGAAGGCAATACGATCTACGCGAGCACGCCGCCGGCCGCGCCCGCGGGCTATTCTATCGCTGAGATTCTCACGCTCGCCCATGCGAACGGCCTGATCGCCAGCGGCGTCCGGCTCGACAATGCCGGCATCACACGCGAACTCGAAAATGGCCGGCCAGTGCTTGTCGCGGTTCGGCTGCCCTCCATCTACGTTCAGAACCGGACCTTCCCGGGCGCCAATACGCCCGTGCTGGGCTATGTCGGCGGTTTCCTATCGTATCGCGTGGGGCAGGTATCTTCCCTGACCGGCTTGGAGATGGTCGATCACTATCTCCTGGTGGTCGGCTACGACGACGAACGCTTTGTGGTCGTCGAGCCCGTCATGGGCTACCGGACCATCAGCTACGACAAGCTGGACCGCTATCGCGCTCATTTCGGCAATGCCTCGGTTGTGTTCAGCGCAAACCGGCCCCCAGCGGCGGGCTAAGCTCTTCAAATGACGTGCGCGACCGGCTACTAAGTTCCTCCCTGCGCGGGCGGACAGGCCGCTTTGTCGTGGGCAACAAGAGCGCCGCACCAACGCATGGCCAAGCCACTCGCCGCGACCAACGATTTCGTCGTCAAATTCGCTAACGTGAACGGCTCGGGCTCTGCGAGCGCGAACGGCCTGTTCGCCAAAGTGATTTTGCGGATGGGGGTGCCCGTTGGCGCCCGCAACATCTTCCCATCGAACATTCAAGGCCTGCCGACCTGGTACGAAGTCCGCGTTTCGGAGGCCGGATGGCTGGGCCGCCGTGGCGGCATCGATCTCATGGTCGCGATGAACCCGCAGACCTGGGACGCTGACGTGAAAGGCATCGAGCCTGGCGGCTATCTGCTCTACGATTCTTCGAAGCCGCTGCCCGCCTCGAAATTCCGCGACGACATCACGATCATTGGCGCGCCGCTGACCGAATTGATCGCGGCCGAGTTCACCGATCCGCGCCAACGTCAGCTGTTTAAGAACATTTGCTATGTCGGTGTGCTCGCGCAATTGCTCGGCTTCGAAACGGAAGTCGTGAAGCAGCTCTTGGGCGAGGAGTTCAAAGGCAAGGACAAGCTGATCGCGCCGAACCTGAAGGCGTTCGAGCTCGGATTCAATTTCGCCAAGGATCACTTGGCGCCGATCGGCCTGAAGCTGAAGCGCGCAGACAAAGTCGGCGATCGCATCTTTGTCGAAGGCAATGAGGCCGCAGCGCTCGGCGCTGTCTATGGCGGCGCCACCTTCTGCGCCTGGTATCCGATCACGCCGTCGACGTCGCTCGCTGAGGGCTTCCAGAAATACTGCGACAAGCTGCGCAAGGACCCTGACGGCAAAAACCGCTTCGCCATCGTGCAAGCCGAGGACGAGATCGCCTCGATCGGCATGGTGATGGGCGCCGGCTGGGCCGGCTCACGCGCCTTCACCTGCACCAGCGGGCCCGGCATCTCGCTCATGATCGAGTTAGTCGGCTTCTCGTATTACGCCGAGATTCCCGCTGTGATCTTCGACGTGCAACGCGGCGGCCCCTCGACGGGCATGCCAACGCGCACGCAGCAATCGGATCTGTTGCTCGCTGCCTACGCCTCACATGGCGACACAAAGCATCCGATGCTTTTCCCGGCCAACCCAACCGAAGCGTTCGAGATGGGCGCGCAGGCTTTCGACCTCGCTGACTTCTTCCAGACCACAATCTTCGTCATGCTCGAACTCGATATCGGCATGCAGGAATGGCTGACGCCGCCGTTCAAATGGGACGCCAAGCGCCACCTCAATCGCGGCAAAGTGCTCACCTACGAGCATCTGGAGCAGGGCGTCGCCTTCGGCCGCTATCGCGATGTCGATGGCGACGCGGTGCCGTATCGCACGCTCCCCGGCACCCACCCAACCAAGGGCAGTTACTTCACGCGCGGATCAAGCCACGACAAAGATGCGCGCTATTCCGAAAAGGGCGAGGATTATACCGAAGGCATGGAGCGCCTGCTGCGCAAATGGGAGACGATGAAGTCCCATGTGCCTGGTCCGCTCACGCGCAAAGCTTCGAAGGCCACGCCCGATGGCGTGATCTATATGGGCTCCACCGATCCTTCCATGGAAGAAGCGCTGCACGCGCTCGAAGGTCACGGCATCCATCTCGATGCGATGCGTGTTCGCGGCTTCCCGTTCTGCAACGAGGTGTTCGATTTTATCAACGATCACGAGCAAGTGTTCGTTGTTGAGCAAAATCGCGACGCGCAGCTGAAGGCGCTGCTGGTCAACGAAGGTCAGATCAATCCGGCGCGGCTCGTCTCCGTTCTGCACTATGACGGCACGCCGATCACGGCGCGCTTCATCATCAACGCCATCACAGAAAAGCTGAAAGGCCCGCACGCGGCGCCGCTGCGGGAGAAAGCGTAATGACCTACATCGCCAAGCCGCCGCTGCATCACCCGTCGCTTGAGAAGAACGCGCTGGGCTTCACGCGCCGCGACTACGAAGGCCGCATCTCCACGCTCTGCGCCGGCTGCGGACACGACTCGATCAGCGCGTCGATCATCCAGGCCTGCTACGAGATCGACCTCGCGCCTCATCGCCTCGCCAAGTTCTCTGGCATCGGCTGTTCCTCTAAGACGCCGGACTATTTCGTGAGCCCCGCGCACGGCTTCAACGCCGTTCACGGCCGCATGCCGTCGGTGCTCACCGGCGCCAACATCGCCGCGCGCGATCTGATTTATCTCGGGGTCTCCGGCGATGGCGACAGCGCCTCGATCGGTCTCGGCCAATTCTGCCACGCCGTCCGCCGCGGCGTGAACATGACCTACATTTGCGAAAACAACGGCGTCTATGGCCTCACCAAGGGCCAGTTCTCCGCCACCTCCGACAAGGGCTCGAAAGCCAAGAAGGGCGCGGAGAACAAGGATAGCGCCATTGATCTCGTCATGTTGTCGCTGCAGCTCGGCGCGACTTATGTCGGCCGTAGTTTCTCCGGCGATAAGAACCAGCTCGTGCCACTGATTAAAGGCGCGCTCTCGCACA
>CAYUOC010000254.1:0-4362 GCA_964446305.1 uncultured Terricaulis sp.
CCAGCTTTTCGAGCATGCCCCAGATGGGGAAGTTGAATGCGTTGATGTGAACGGCGACGCCCTGCAGCGATGTGAAGACATGCAAGCCTTGGAACGTGCCATTGCGCGAGAGCGCTTCGACATTACCGTCAATCAGAATGCGCTCGTTCGGTAGCTCGCGGCGGCCCTTGCCTTGATAGACGGCGAAGGTGCCTATGCCGCCATCGATGTCGATCCAGCTATCGGCTTTGGTGGCGCCGGTATTGTAGCTCAACTCGTAGAGCGCTTCCTTCTTGGCCGTCAGCGCTTCGGCGAGCGCCTTTAGCATCAGCGCACGCTGATGGAAGGTGAGCGCCCGCAACGCCGGGCCGCCCTCTTCGCGTGCGAACTTCAGCATCGCCCCGAAATCGAGCCCCTGCGATGAGGTAAGCGCGACGACTTCGCCGTCGATGGCTGAACGCAACTCGGCAAGCCCGCCAGCACCGGCGACCCATTTGCCTTCGGCGTAGTTCTGCAGCGTGATCGGTTTCATGACTTAGTTTCCGGTGAACTTCGGCTGACGCTTTTCCATGAAGGCGGCGACGCCTTCTTTGTAATCGCTGGTGCGACCTAGCATGCGCTGCGCGTCGCGCTCGACGTCGAGTTGTTCGGCGAGCGTGCGCGTCGCCCCTTCGCGGATGAGTTTCTTGGTGGTGGCGAGACCTTTGGTTGGCGCGGAAGCGAACTTGGCGGCAAGTGCGTCAGTTTCTTCGCGCAGCTTGTCGTCATCGACGCACTTCCAGATCATGCCCCAGGCTTCTGCGCGTTCGGCGGTGAGCGGTTCGCCCGTCAACGCCAAGCCCATGGCGCGGGCTTGGCCGGCCAGGCGCGGCAACGTCCATGTGCCGCCGCTATCTGGTACAAGGCCGATATTGGCGAAGCTCTGAATGAACTTCGCGCTCTTCGCGGCGATGACAATATCGCACGCCAGCGCAATGTTGGCGCCGGCGCCAGCGGCAACGCCGTTCACCGCGCAAATCACCGGCATTTCCAAAGACGCGATCCGGCGGATCAGCGGGTTGTAGCGCTTCTCCAGCGACTCCCCGAGATCAACGCCATCTCCGCCAGGCGCGACAGCCCGATCAGAAAGATCCTGCCCCGCGCAAAACCCTCGCCCAGCGCCCGTAAGCACCAGTACGCGCGCATCACTCTTCGCTACAGCTTCGAGCCCGCGCGAAACTTCGTCGTGCATCTGCACTGTGAAGCTATTCAAGCGATCCGGGCGATTGAGGGTCAGGCGCGCGGCGCCGTCGGCGATCTCCAGCAGAATGGTTTCGTAGTCCATCACTCGCCTCCTCGCGCGTTGGCGTGGCGTATGATAGAACGCCTAGTCGGTCAATTCACGAGAGACGCATGAACCAAGCGGACAATCTCGCGCGGCGCATCGCTGAAACCCTACTTCAACGCGAAGGCACGGGGCCGGCATGGGGCATTGCAATCGATGACGCGCGCGAAGGTTACGCACGCATTCGCATGAAGCTGCGGGACGACATGTTGAACGGCCATCGCATCGGCCATGGCGGCATGATCTTCGCGCTCGCCGACACCGCGTTCGCCTACGCCTGCAACTCGCGCAACGAAAACACGGTGGCGCAAAACGCCAGCATCTCGTTCCTCGCGCCGGCGCAGCCGGGCGACGTTTTAATCGCGGAGGCGCACGAGGTTTCGCGTTCGGGCCGGAGCAGCGTCTACCAAGTCAGCGTCCACACCGCAGACAATCGCATCATCGCTGAATTCACTGGGCTTTCACGGACAATTGGCGGAGCTGTAATTGATTGACCGATCGGTCAGCTAATGCTATGGTAGACAAGTTCCAGAGGTGCGCCCGTGTACACGACCGATATGTCCGGCAAGAAGAAGGCCGAAGCCGTCACCGAAGATCCCGCGCTGATCGCTGCGTTCGAAGCGCGCGTCGCCAATGACGAGTTCATCGAGCCGAAGGATTGGATGCCGGAGGCATACCGCAAGACGCTCGTGCGGCAGATGTCGCAACACGCGCACAGCGAAATCGTCGGCATGTTGCCGGAAGGCAATTGGATTTCGCGCGCGCCGAATTTGCGCCGCAAGGCGATCCTGCTGGCTAAGGTGCAGGATGAAGGCGGGCACGGTCTTTATCTCTACGCAGCCGCGGAAACGCTCGGCACCTCGCGCGATGAGATGACGGAAGCGCTGCTCAGCGGCAAAGCCAAGTATTCCACCATCTTCAACTATCCAACGCTGACCTGGGCCGACATCGGCGCCATTGGCTGGCTGGTAGACGGCGCCGCGATCATGAACCAAGTGCCGTTGCAGCGGACGTCGTACGGCCCCTACGCGCGGGCGATGGTGCGTATTTGCAAGGAAGAGAGCTTCCACCAGCGCCAAGGTTACGAGATCATGATGCATCTCGCCGCCGGCACGCCGGAGCAGAAGCGCATGGCGCAAGATGCGCTGAACCGTTGGTGGTGGCCGTCGCTGATGATGTTCGGCCCGCCCGACGATAAGTCACCCAACACCGCGCAGAGCATGCGCTGGCGCATTAAGCGCGATACCAACGATGAGCTCCGCCAGAAGTTCGTCGATATCACGGTGCCGCAAGCCGAAGCGATCGGACTCACAGTGCCGGACCATAAGCTCCAGTGGAACGAAGAGCGCGGCGCTTACGATTTCGGCGAAGTCGATTGGGAAGAGTTCGCGGCCGTCGTGCGCGGCGAGGGCCCGGTTGCGAAGGAGCGCCTGCAAGCGCGCCAGAAAGCCTGGGACGAAGGCGCCTGGGTGCGCGAAGCGGCGCGCGTGCATGCCGAGAAGCGCGCTGCGGCTAAGCTGGCGGCGGAGTGAGACGATGAGCGATCCGAGCAAGGAATGGCCGCTGTGGGAGGTGTTCGTGCGCGGCAAGGGCGGGCTTTCGCACCGCCATGTCGGCAGCGTGCACGCCGTCGATGCCAAGATGGCGCTTGAGCACGCGCGCGATACCTATACACGCCGCATGGAAGGCGTGAGCTTGTGGGTGCTTCCTTCGGCGCAGATCATTGCGTCCGATCCGGGCGATGCGGGGCCTCTGTTCGCGCCGGCGGAAGATAAGGTCTATCGCCACCCGACTTTCTATAAAATTCCAGACGGCATCACGCACATCTGATGGACACGATCGCGACATATGCGCTCCGTTTGGGCGATGACTCGCTCATTCTCGGCCAACGCCTGAGCGAATGGTGCGGCCACGCCCCAGCACTGGAAGTTGACCTCTCGCTCGCGAACGTCGCGCTCGATCAAGTCGGTCAAGCTACGCATTTCCTCAATCTTGCGGGCGAGCTTGAAGGCGAGGGTCGCGATGGCGATGCGCTGGCTTTCCGCCGCGACGTGATGGATTTCACCAACTGCCTTCTGGTCGAGCAGCCGAACGGCGATTTCGCACAAACGATCGCGCGGCAGCTGTTGTTTTCGCATTATCAGGAATTGCTGTTTACGGCGCTGACGGCCTCGAAGAACGCAACAATCGCAGCGATCGCGGCCAAGGCGGTGAAGGAAACCTCTTATCACGCCACGCTGGCGAGCGATTGGGTGATCCGACTGGGCGACGGCACCGACGAAAGCAAAGCGCGCATGGTCGCCGGCCTCGACTGGATGTGGCGCTTCGCTGACGAACTCTTCTTGATGGATGACGTCGACGCTGCGGCGCTCAACGCTGGTGTTGGTGTCGATAAGGCCGCGCTCCGCCCCGCTTGGAACGCACGCATCGACGCCACACTGGCTGAAGCGACGCTCGTCCGGCCTGCCCCGCGCCGCGCCACGACTGGCGGCCGCATCGGCCGCCATTCCGAACATCTCGGCCACCTGCTGAGCGACATGCAATTCCTGCAGCGCGCCTATCCCGGCGCGACGTGGTGAGCGCCGTGGTCGCGATCACCGATACCGATCGCATTCGCGCGATCTTGGCGAATGTTCCCGATCCGGAGATCCCCGCCGTTTCCGTGCTCGATCTCGGCATCGTGCGCGAAATCAGCGCCGGCGCCGTGACGATCACGCCGACTTACACCGGCTGCCCGGCGACGATCGCGATCGAACAATCGATCCGCACCGCGCTTGACGCCAACGGCTTCGCCGATGTGGCGATCGAAACGACGCTGTCGCCGCCCTGGTCCACCGATTGGATCAGCGATGAAGGCCGCGAAAAGCTGCGCGTTTATGGCATCGCCCCCCCGCCCAAAGGCGCGTCCGCAGCAGCGCTCAAGAACCAAACCGCAGGCGAATGCCCGCGCTGCGGTTCGTCCGACACCGAGGAGCTCTCGCGCTTCGGCTCGACGCCGTGCAAGGCGCTCTGGCGCTGCAAGGCGTGCGCTGAGCCGTTCGACCGGTTTAAGTGTCACT
>CAYUOC010000255.1:0-4346 GCA_964446305.1 uncultured Terricaulis sp.
ATGTCATACTCTGGCGTTGGCTTGAGAAGCGGCGTGCCGTGCGGCAATGGCGGACGCGTGATCGCCGCATGCCTTGCCCCATCGACGATCAGCACGTCAGCAATTTGCTCGGTCATTCGATACGATCAAGGAACGCGCGTACAGATATTCAAGGCTGATCGGTTGCAAAGATGGAACCCGTCGCCGAAATGCTGCGTTGGCCGCCATGACTGCGATCAGCGCCCAAGCAGGCGAGGCTCACGCCACGGAATCAGAACAGCAACGCGGCCCGATTAGCGCGATCCTGGGTCTCTTCGGCCTTGTGGCGCGCATAATCAGCGGATCGCTCATCGCTATCGTGATCATCGCGGTCGCCGCGCTCGCCGATGCATCACAACTCATAAATCTGTTGATCAGCGATGGCAGCGCCGCCTCGCTCTTTTTCCTTCTGATGCTGGCCATCGTCCTGGCGGACTTGATCGCCAAGTTTATCGGCATCCTGGGGTCCACCTTTCCCGACCTCGTCCCGAAGCTCGATGATGAACATGTAAAGCGCGCGTCGCTTATCCAGCGGCTTCGACCTGGCCAAACCGTCGCGCTGCTCTCCGGGGCAAACACGGCGAGCGTGATCTTGTTCTTGGTGATGTTCGCGCTGTTGGGCGTGAGCTATGCGGCGAGCCCAGCAGCGGCGCAGCAGGCCTTGTTCGGGCCGCTTCAACCGGGGGAAGCGATCGAGACGTTTCTGCGCGAAGGCGTTGCGGGTTCGATCGGCTATTTCTTGTTCTTTCTGGGTCCGGACAGTCTGAAACCCATCACCGACGCCATCCTCGCCGAACCGCTAACCTCGGCCACGGTTGACGGCGATCTCTTTCTTGTTGGCTTACGCCTCTACGGCCTCGCCTTCGTGCTCGCGATCCTGCGAACCCTGGTCACGCCGATCATCTATATACGCGCCCGTCTCCGCGCCCGCGCCATCGCCGAAAACGCTGCGCCGGCTTAAGCCAGGATCGCGCTACATGCGCTCCGGCACATCGATGCCGAGAAGATCGAGCGTCAGCGTCAGCTGCTTCAAAGTTGCGGCGGCGAGTGCGAGCCGTGAGGCACGGACGGCGCCATCCGATTGGAGGATCGGACAGTTGGCGAAAAAGCCGGAGAAAGCTTGCGCCAGATTGTAGGCGTGCTCGGCCAGGAAATGCGGCGCCTTCTTGTCGTAGGCCGCGCGCAGGGCGCCATCAAAAGCGTCGAGAGCCAAGGCGAGCGCTCGTTCGGAGTCGTGCTCAATCGCGATGGGCCCGGCTGCAACGCCCTGCTCCTCGGCCTTGCGCAAGATGCTTTTGATCCGCACCGCCTGGTAAAGCAGGTAGGGGCCAGTCTTGCCTTCGAAACTCATAAAACGGTCGAGATCGAAGATGTAGCTGGTGCCGCGGAAGTTCGAGAGGTCCGCAAACTTGATCGCCGCGATCGCCACCTTGTGGGCGATATCCTCGAACTCTTCCTTTGAGAAGTTCGCGACGACTTCGTTTTCACGCAGACGCTCGCGCGCCTTCTCTTCGGCTTGGCCGATGAGATCCTGCAGCTTGAGCACGCCGCCGGCGCGGGTTTTGAACGGCGTGCCGTCGGGGCCGTTCATGGTGCCGAAGCCGATGTGTTCGAGCTGATCGCGTTGGGCGTAACCGGCCTTGGCGGCGGCGCGATAGACTTGCTCGAAGTGATCGGCTTGGCGTTGGTCGACGCAATAGAGGATGAGGTCCGGCTTCTGATCGCGCATGCGCTGCACGATCGTGGCGAGATCGGTGGTGCCGTACATGGCCGAGCCTTCGGACGACACCACGAGCAGCGGGTCCGGGCTTTCGACTTCCACGACCGTGCCGTCGTCGCGCTTTTTCTTCTTGGTTTCGCCAGGATTGGCGACGCGGAGAATGCGGGCGCCTTGATCGTCCTCAAGCAAGCCCTTCTTATCGAGGTCGGCAACCATTTCGGGGATCAGCGGATCGGCATCGCTTTCTCCGAGCCACAAATCAAAATCGACGCCGAGCGACGCGAAGTCGCGCTTCTGCGCCGCCATCGAGACATCGTGCATCGCCTTCCAGATTTTGCGGTGCAACTCGCTGCCGCCTTGCAGCGCGGCAGTGGCTTTGCGCGCGCGGTCGCGCACGTCGATGTCGCCTTCTTTCACGCGTTTGGCGTAGGCGGGATAGATCGCTTCGAGCTGATCGAGCGTCAGCGACTTCAGGCGCGCGTCGAGCTTTGCGCTGTCTTCGAAGCCGCCGAGCTCGTCTTCGAGCGCGGTGATGACGAGGCCCATCTGGAAGCCCCAGTCGCCGAAGTGTGCGTCGCCCCAGACTTCGTCGCCGCGGAAGCGATAGATGCGCTTCACGCTCTCGCCGATGATCGACGCCCGCAGGTGGCCAACGTGCATGCCTTTGGCGACATTCGGCCCGCCGTAATCGACGACCACACGGCGTTTGTGTTCGACCGGCGGAGCGCCGGCGTTCGCGTCGTCAGCGACGGCTTGCGCGCGCGCGGCCAGCGCGGCGGGTGTCACCTTGAAATTGAGAAAGCCCGGCCCCGCTATCGTTGGCGCTGGGGCGAGGCCGGTGGCGCTCCATTCGGCCGAGACCGCTTGCGCGATCTCTTGCGGCTTCTTACCGGCAGCCTTCGCCACCGCCAGCGCGCCGTTTCCCTGGAATTCGCCAAGGTCGGGGCGATCGGAACGGCGCACGTCCGCATGCTTGGGATCGAGCCCGAGCTTGGCGAACACTTCGGCGTTCGCCGCAGTCAATGCGCTGGCGAGGTCTGTCATAGTGGCGGGATGGGGTTTGCGCGCTTCGGCGTCAACCCGTCAGCAAGCAACGATTATGGAGTGCGCCAATCCGCGGCCGCTTACTGCCCCGGCGCTTGGGTCTCGGCGGCGTCGATCCGGAAGCGGCGGCCGTCGCGGTTGAACTGCAGCTGTTCGGGAGTCAGTTCGAAGCCGACCAGGATCTCGAAGTTTTCGCCCGAGATGTCCGGGTTGGCGCGCGGGATGACGATCTCCTCGATCCGCTCGCGGACGTTGACCACCTGCTCGCCGCGCGGGAAGCGAACGTCGAGATCGAAATAGACCTTCTCGATCGGCGCGCGGCCGCGGCGCGTGACGGCCACCCAATAGCGATAGGTCTGGCGATCAGAGGTCGCGGCGGGACCGCGGCCGAAAGCCATCTCGATTTCCATGTTCATGCGGATCGGGTCCGCGTCAACATAGCGGCAAAGACCGCGCACGCCCTGCATCTCACCGGTGAACGTGATGTTGGCGTAACGCTGGCTGCCCGGCTGGTTGAACTGAACCACACGCGCCGTGTCGTAGAGCACGCCCATCAGCGGGCACGGCCCAACGTTCGGACGGTCATCGTTGCCGATCATCCGGTCAAAGAAGTTCGGCGGAGCCGCTTCTCGCTGCGCCTCCGGGTTCACGCCGCCCGGCAATTCCACGGTTGGCGTCTCGTTCGAGGCGCACGCGCTCAGCACCAGAGCCAGCGGGACCAAGAGCACACGCGAAAGCTTCATTCTGATCCTCGTCTCGCCTTCATAGGGCCCTGCGGCGGCGGCCGCATGTCTCACCCCGCCCTGAAGGCAATGGCGCTGCGCCGTGATAGCTTTAGGGCAGAAAGCCCGCAACAGAGGCAGGCGCCTACCTACTTAAGTTTCACCAGCGAGCCGATGACCGTAACGGAAAAACCCCAAATATCAGTCCTCTTGGCCGCCCCGCGCGGCTTTTGCGCGGGGGTCGACCGGGCCATTCAGATCGTTGAGCAAGCGATCCGAAAGTGGGGGGCGCCGGTCTATGTCCGCCACGAGATTGTCCACAACCGGCATGTGGTGGAGCGGCTGGAGGCGCTGGGGGCGGTATTCGTCGAGGAGTTGGATGACTGCCCGACGGACCGGCCGGTCATTTTCTCTGCCCACGGCGTGCCCAAGGCCGTACCCGCCGAAGCGCGGGCGCGTGAGATGATCTACGTCGACGCAACCTGCCCGCTGGTCTCGAAAGTGCACGTTGAAGCACAGCGCCATTTCGATGCGGGCCGCGAGATCGTGCTGATCGGCCATGCTGGCCACCCCGAAGTGATCGGCACGATGGGACAGTTGCCGCCCGGCGCGATCACGCTGTTGGAGACAGCGGCCGATGCCGAGACGTTCGCGCCGCGCGATCCATCGAAGCTTTCCTTCGTGACGCAAACGACGCTCTCAGTCGACGACACCGCGGAAATGGTCGGCGTGCTGCAACGACGCTTTCCGGGCATCGCCGCGCCCCACAAGGAAGACATTTGCTACGCAACGACGAACCGCCAAGACGCCGTGAAGGCGATGGCGGAGCAAGCGGACTTGGT
>CAYUOC010000256.1:0-4306 GCA_964446305.1 uncultured Terricaulis sp.
CGTTCGAGCGCGCGTATTTTTCGATGAAGAACTGCGCCAGCGCCGCCATGTCTTCCTTGCGTTCACGCAGCGGCGGAATACGCAGGTTCACGACATTCAGCCGATAGAGCAAATCCTCACGGAAATCGCCCGCGCGCACCAAAGCGCCTAGATCGCGGTTCGATGTCGCCAGCACGCGAATGTTCACCGGCACCGGCTTTGCGCCGCCGACGCGATCGATCACGCGCTCCTGCAGCGCCCGCAGCAATTTCGATTGCAGCCGCAGATCCATCTCGGAAATTTCGTCGAGCAGCAGCGTACCGCCGTCGGCTTCCTCGAACTTGCCGATCCGTCGCGCCACCGCGCCGGTGAACGCGCCTTTCTCGTGCCCGAACAGTTCGGACTCCAAGAGCTGCTCAGGGATGGCCGCGCAGTTTACCGCGATAAACGGCTTATCCTTGCGCTTCGACTTCTTGTGGACGTAGCGCGCCAGCACTTCCTTGCCGACGCCGCTTTCGCCCGTGATCATGATCGAAGCATCCGACGCGGCGATCTGATCGGCCATCGTCACCACATGCTTCATCGCTTCGTCGGCCGCGATCAGCGGGCGCTCATCATCGCACACCGCCGCCAGCACCGCCGCAATCAGCTCTGCATCCGGCGGCAGCGAGATGTATTCACGCGCGCCGGCGCGGATCGATTTTGCCGCAATCATCGGATCGACGCCAACGCCCGCCGCGACGATCGGCACCACAATGTGCTCGGCTTCGTTCGCCGCGATCAAAGCCGCGATATCGAGCCGTGCGTCCACCATCAGCAGGTCAGCGCCGCGCCCCGCGCGCAGCGCGCCGGTTGCTTGCTCGACCGTGTCCACATGCGCGACCTTCGCGCCTTGGTCCATGGCGATCTTCGTGGCGGCGGAGATTTGTCCTCCGAGCGGGCCGACGATGAGTAGACGCATTTCCGTTCTCCCCGACGCGCTGTTAGGCGGCGTCGCCGTCCTTGATGATTTCCGTCATGGTCACGCCGAGGCGTTCGTCGACGACGACGACCTCGCCGCGAGCGACCAAACGGTTGTTCACATAAATATCGATCGCCTCGCCAACCTTGCGGTCGAGTTCGATCACCGAGCCGCGGTTCAACCGCAGCAGCGAAGCCACTTCCATGTTCGCACGCCCAAGCACCGCCTGAATGTGCACCGGCACGTCATAGACGGCGGCGAGATCGGCGGCGCTGCGCTCAACGCCATCGGCAGGCTGAGCCGCTTCCGGCGTCGGCTGAAATTCGTCGAGCTTCAGATCACTCATGGTGGGCCTCGTGTGGCGCCGCTAGCGCGGCGTCGATCAATTCTTCAATGCGGCGGGCAGCGTCGGCGGGATCCATGGCGATCACGCCATCGGACCAATCGATCACGACTTCACCTGTCTGCAATCCAGGTTCGGCGCGCACCAGCACTGCGCTCGCATAGGCGTGCGTCGCGCACATGTCGGCGATGCGCGGCTTCAGTTGCTCGGCCATGTCCGGTGGCAGCTTCACCACCAGGCGTGGTTGGTGCCGCAGCGCGTCCATCGCCGTTTCAACCGCTTGCGCCGCGCGCTCGATGCCGAAAGCATCGAGCGCCGCGCCCGCAATCTTCTGCGCCGCCGCCATCGCCACGCGCGCGGCTTCTACGCGCATTGCCTGGCTCTCTGCGTCGAGCCGCGTCAGCACCGCCGATGTCGCGTCCGCAATCGTTTCCAGGGCCGCCGCCGTACGCCGCTCCGCTTGCGCCGTCGCGTCCTGCTTGCCGCGCTCGTAGCCGTCGGTGTTCGCGGCTTGCACTTCCTCAGGCGTGATCCGCTTCGGCGGCTCGCGCATGATCTCGCCGTCCGGCGTGAATTCGGTCTCGAAGGCGTATTTGCGGATGTTGCTCATCAGTAGATTAGCTCGTCCTCGGATTTGCCGTCAGAGAGCACGATCTCACCGCGTGCCGACAATTCCTTCGCGATCGCCACCATGCGCGTTTGCGCGGCGTCGACATCCTTCAGTCGCACTGGCCCCATCGAGGCCATCTCGTCCTTCAGCAGCTTGCCGCCGCGTTCGGACATGTTCGAGAAGAAGAGATTGCGCAGCGTGTCAGACGCGCCTTTCAGGCCAAGCGCCAGATCGGTCTTGTCGACGGCGCGCAGCAGCGTCTGGATGCCGCCGGAATCCAGTTTGCCGAGATCTTCGAAAACGAACATCAGCGCTTTGATGCGGTCAGCACTTTCGTTGCTCTTGCCTTCGAGTGCGCCCATGAAGCGCGACTCCGTCTGGCGGTCGAAATTGTTGAAAATCTCCGCCATCAGCTCGTGGCTGTCGCGCTTCGAAGTCCGCGCCAGGTTCGACATGAACTCTGTGCGCAGTGTCATTTCGACTTTTTCCAGGATGTCGCGCTGCACCGGCTCCATCGCCAGCATGCGCATGATGCACTCGGCCGCGAAATCCTGCGGCAGCTCCGCCAGCACCTTCGCCGCGTGCTCCGGCCGCACCTTCGCCAGCACAACCGCGACGGTTTGGGGATATTCGTTCTTTAGATAACTCGCGAGCACCGTCTCGTGCACGTTCGCCAGCTTGTCCCAGATGTTACGTCCCGCGGGGCCGCGGATTTCCTCCATCAGCGCGTCGACTTTTTCCTTCGGCAGGATCTGCAGCAGCATGCGCTGGGTCTGCTCGACCGAGCCCATGATCGCGCCGGCGCCGGAGAGGCGATTGATAAACTCGTGCACCAACGCTTCGACGACAGCCGATGGCACAACGCCAAGCGAAGCCATCGCCTGCGAGACTTCCTTGATCTCCTCTTCGTCCATTACCTCCCACAGCTTCTTGGCGTCTTCGCCGAGCGCCATGAGAATGATCGCAGCCTTCTCGGGGCCACTATAGCGCGAGAGATCAACCGCCGGCGTTCCCGGATCGGGGCGAAGGTCGGAAGGGGTGGGGCGGGTGAGTGCGTTCATCGGCGCTACGCGTTATTCAGCCAGCCGCGGATGATCTGGACGGATTCATCCGGGTGTTGATCCACGACTTCGGCGACCTTCTTGACGGATGACGCGCGCACGCGCCCATTGATCTGCGCAATGTCGATGCCGTCGTCGTTGGCGAGATCGGGGCCGGGCAATGCCGCCGCGGCGCCGCCGCCACCCGCGCCCGCGGGGCCGGGCAAAGCCGGCGCCGCGCCAGCCCCTTGCGCATTGGCGCCGCCGCGCAGCAGGCCGCCGACCAATGGCCGCAGGACGAAGAACACGAAGGCCAGCGCCGCAATCAACGCTGCGACGATCTCAATGATGCGCATGACGTCGAGATTGCCGAGGAAGTCGAACATGCCCGGCTCAACCGCCGCTGCGCCGCCGGTGCTCATGCTGGCGAACTGGGTGTTGACGACCTCGACCGTGTCGCCGCGTTCTTGGTTGAAGCCGACGGCCGAGCGCACCAGCGCCGTCAACCGCTGCATCTCTTCTTCGCTGCGCGCCGCATAGGTTGCTTCCGCGCCCTCGGCGCCCGGCGTCATCGTGCCATTGACCGCCACCGCAACCGAGAGCCTGCGAATGCGGCCGCCTTCGCTGACTTCCGTGCGCGTCGTGTTCGAGATTTCGTAATTGACCGTTTCCTGGCTCGACTCGCTGCCGTCCTGTGAACCGCCACCCGATCCCGAGGTGCTGGCGTCCGGCACGTTGGCGCCCGCCGTGGTACCGCGCGCGCTGCCTGCCGTTTGCGAGGATTCCTCCGTCGATGACGTCGATCGCACCACCCGGCCTTCCGGATCGAACGTCTGCCGCGTTTCGCTGACGCGGTTGAAATCCATCTCGGCGCTGACCTGCACGCGCGCATTGCCCTGGCCGACAATGCCTTCGACGATGTCGGTGACGGTGCGGCGGATACGATCCTCGGTCGCGACCTGGCGCGCATCGATGCCGTCGGCGGCGCCTTCTTCGCCCGATTGCGCAGCCGCGAGCAGGCGGCCGGTCTCGTCGACGATCGTCACGCGATTGGCGCTCAAGCCTGGCGTCGCGCTCGCCACCAAATTCCGGATCGCGCGGACCTGGCCGGCGGTCAGTTCATCGCGGCGCAACTGAATGACGATCGAGGCGGAGGGTTGCTCAGCGTTGCGCGAGAACAGCTGGCGCTCCGGCAACACCAGGTGGACGCGCGCCGAAGCTACGCCATCGAGCGAGCCAATCGTGCGCGAGAGCTCGCCTTCGAGGGCGCGCAGGCGATTGATGTTCTGTTGGAACTGCGTCTGGCCGAGCGCGTCGGGTTCGTCGAAGATCTCGTAGCCGATCGAGCCGCGCGAGGGCAGGCCGTCGGCCGA
>CAYUOC010000257.1:0-4279 GCA_964446305.1 uncultured Terricaulis sp.
CGCACCACGCCGCGCACGCCGTGCGCGTACGCCAGGAAGACGCGGCCATCTTCATTGAGTGTTGTGATCGCGGGCGCGATGGCGATGCGCGTTGGGCCTGCGGCGGTCGTGTATTCAAGCGCAACCGACGTGTCGGCGACGTTCATCGCTACGAACGGCGAGTTGCCGTCATTGCGCACCTGCCAACTTACGGCGACTTCGTTGTCGCCAAGCGGCGCCTCGCCCGGCACTTCGCTTAGATAGACAGCGGTGCCGACACCAAGATCGGGGCAGCGCGGCGGCGGCGGTGGCGGTGGCCGGCCCTTTTGCTTGCCTTGGCCTTGTTGGCCGCCTTGCTGGGCGAGCGCGTCGCTCATCACCAGCACGCCGTTCAGCGCGGCCAAGCCGACCAAGCACGCCATCAAAGCTTTGCGCATCGTGACTTTCCCCGCCGGCTGGGCTCAACAGCCGGGTCGTGTCCCAGGAGGTTAGCTTAGCCCACGCATGACGCGGAGACCATACGCGCTAGCTGCGCAATTGGAGCACCCAGAACGCCGTACTGGCGTCCAGATCCGCGGGCGGCGTACCGCCTTCGAGCGCCGGCAACAGCGCGTTCGCCATTTCTTTGCCGAGTTCGACGCCCCATTGGTCGAATGGATTGATGCCGGAGAGCACGGCTTCCGCGAACGTGCGGTGTTCGTAGAAGGCCAGCAGCGCGCCGAGCGCTTCCGGCGTCAAAGCGTCAATCGCCATCAGCGTTGAGGCGCGATTGCCGGTGAAGGCGCGGTGCGGCGCGAGGCGTGAGGCTTCTGCTTCGCTTACGCCTTTGGCGATCATTTCGGCTTTCGCTTGCGCTGCACTCTTGCCCACCATCAGCGCGCGCGCCTGCGCCAGCGCATTGGCATAGACTTTGGCGCGGTGTGATGACGGGCCTTCTTGTGGGCCCGCATTGACGACGAACTCGACCGGAATTTCATCTGCGCCCTGGTGCAGCAATTGAAAGAATGAGTGCTGCGCGTTGGTGCCGGCCGCGCCCCAGGTGACGGCGCAAGCTGAGCGCTGCAACGGAGCGCCGTCGCGCGTCACGCCCTTGCCGTTCGATTCCATTTCCAGTTGCTGCGCCCACGCGGGCATCAGCCGCAGCCGTTCCGCGTAGGGGATCAGCGCGTAGGAGCCGTGCCCCAGAGCTTCGCGATTCCACATCTGCACGGCGGCCGAGAGCGCCGGCAGATTGCTGGCGAATGGCGTGTCGCGGAAGTGTGCGTCCATCTCCGCCGCGCCCGAGAGCAGGCGATCGAAGGCATTGTCCCGCAGCGCCACCGCGCAGACGAGACTCGCGCTCGACCACAGCGAGTAGCGCCCGCCGACCCAATCCCAGAACGCAAACACGTTCTGAGGCGGCACGCCCCAGGCAATGGCTTTGTCCGGGGCGGCGGTGGCGGCGGCGAGATGGGCCGGGCCCCACGCGCGCACGAAGTCGGCGTTGGCGATGGTTTCCTGGGTGGTGAAGGTTTTCGAGACGACGATCAGCAGCGTCCGCTTCGGATCGAGTCCTTCAATCGCGTCGGCGACATCGGCGCCGTCGACGTTCGCGGCGAAGCGTACGTCGATGCCAGCCACGCGCATCGGCTTCAGCGCATCCATGATCAAGCGCGGTCCAAGATCCGAGCCGCCAATGCCGATATGGATGATCGCGTCGATCTCCGGCCGGATACGCTGGGCGAATTGGGCCATCGCGATGCGGACGTTCTCGACCTCGGGCGGCGGGCTGGGCGCGCGCAGCGCCCAGTGCCGCGCGGCGCGGTTCTCAGTCGTGTTCACGACCTCGCCGCCGAAGAGCTTGCCGCGCCAGCCATCGAACGCCGCCGCCTGGGCCAGCGCGCCAAGTGCGCTCAATGCGGCGGCGTCGATGCGTTGCTTCGAGAAGTCAGCCTGCAGATGCGGCGCTTCGAGGGTCAACGATTCTGCACGCTTCGGATCGGCGGCGAACAGATCGAGCAAGGCCGCGCCGCGCAGACGCGCAGCCTCCGTCTCGACGTTGGTCCAGGCCTCATTCATGGTGGCGCTCATGAGGGTGAGCCTCTAACAGGACGCGGCCATGGCGACAATTCTTGTAACCGGCGGCGCGGGTTATGTGGGCTCGCATTGCTGCCTCGCCCTCTCGCGGGCGGGGCATAGGGTCGTCGTCTACGACAATCTCTCCAACGGCCACGCCAAGTTCGCGCAATGGGGGCCGCTGGAAGAGGGCGATATTCGCGACCGGGCGCGGCTGCGCGAGGTGTTCGCGGCGTATCGGCCGGACGCTGTGCTTCATTGCGCGGCGCTGATCGAAGTCGGCGAGTCGGTGAAGTTTCCCGAGCGCTTTCACGATGTGAACGTCAGCGGCACGCAGGTCCTGCTCGACGTCATGCATGAAGCACGCACGCCCGCGTTCGTGTTTTCGTCCTCCTGCGCAATCTACGGCGCGCCGGAGCGCCTGCCGATGGACGAGACCCACCGCTACGCGCCCGCCAGCCCGTATGGTCAGAATAAGCTCGACGCCGAGCGCCTGAGCGAGGCCGCCGCTGCAGCGCGCGGCGGATCGTTCGCGCATCTGCGCTACTTCAACGCCGCCGGCGCGGCCTGGGGCGAGGGCATTGGCGAGCGCCACGAGCCGGAGAGCCACGCTATTCCGCTGGCGTTGTTCACGCTGCTCGGCCGTCGCGAAGCTTTCCGCATTTTCGGCGAAGACTACGAGACCCGCGATGGCACATGCCTGCGCGACTACGTCCATGTCATTGATCTTGCTGACGCGCATGTCCGCGCCATCGAACGCTTGCTTGGCGGGGGTTCAAGTATCGCCGTCAACCTCGGCACCGGCGATGGCGTCACGGTGCGTGAATTAATCGCCGCGATCGAGCGCCTCACCGGCAGGCGCGTCCCCATCGTGCCCGCCGCGCGCCGCGACGGCGATTCACCGGCGCTGTTGGCGGATAACCGCCTTGCACTTCAACAGCTTGGCTGGTCGCCCACGCGCAACATCGACGCGATCATCGCGGATGCATGGAAGTGGCATAGCGAGATTGAGCCGCAAGTCCTCGCGTGACCGCGGTCGCGTTGCGATGACCTTCGATCTTGCGGGCGTGCTCTTTACGGCCCTACATCGCCGGTGCGGTAAGGAGTTCATCACATGACGACTTCACTACTTCGCCAACTCGCGATCTCCGGCCTTCTGTTGTTCGCTTTCTCTACATCCGCCCACGCACAGACAGCGTGGAGCGGAGGAGGATCGGGTGGTCAGATGGCTGCCAACCAGATGCGCACCTGGGCGTTTAATGTACCCACCGGGAATTACGTCGCCATCGCGCGCGTCGCGTATCAGTTGCAGAGTAATCAGGATACGGGCGGCCTGACCTGTCAGCTGAAGCCGATGAACAGCACCGAATTTTGGGACTACGAGCGAGTCTCCATCACCGGTCACGAGCAAAGCAACCATACTGTGCAGGGCGAGATCACGCTCATGTCGCAAGTGCCGATTCCGGCGCCAGGCGGCGCGATTGAGATTCAGTGCCGAGCGGGAAGCGGGGAGACCGGCACGCAGCGTGTTTACGACGTGCGCCTGGAAATGATCCCCGTCCGCACTTTGAATACCCTCACGCCGATCGATACATCAGGTGTGCGGCCACCTTTGGATCAGCGCAATCAGCAGCGAGGCCAGACTGATCGCCATCAGTGAGACGTCATGACGGCAACAGCGGCTCGCGTCGCGTCGGCGCAGGCCGCTTTCGCTGTTAGGCCCGGCCTACGCTCACGTATTTGAAGCCTTTGGCGCGCATTTCGTCGGGGCGGTAGATGTTGCGGAGGTCGATCACGGTCGGCGTTTTCAGCGCGTCCTTGATGCGGTCGAGATCGAGCGCGCGGAACTGATCCCATTCGGTGATGATCACCACCGCGTCGGCGTTCTGCACGCAGTCATAAGGGCCGGTCGCGAACTGCACGTCTTTCAGCATGTGCTTGGCTTCGTTCATGCCTTCAGGGTCGAACGCGCGGACCTTGGCGCCTTCGGCTTGCAGCGTCGGCACGATGTCGAGCGCCGGGGCGTCGCGCATGTCGTCGGTGTTTGGCTTGAAGGTGAGGCCCAGCACGGCGATGGTTTTGCCGTTCACGCTGCCGCCGACCGCTTCGATGATCTTTTGCGCCATCTTCTGTTTGCGGGCCGAGTTCACGCGCACGGTGGCTTCGATGAGTTCGATCGGCGCGTTGTTGTCGCGCGCGGTTTTCATCAGCGCCAGCGTGTCCTTCGGGAAGCACGAGCCGCCAT
>CAYUOC010000258.1:0-4259 GCA_964446305.1 uncultured Terricaulis sp.
CGCCGCCTGCGCCGCCTCCGGCAACGCCGCCCGCGCCGCCGCCGCCACCGCCACCCGAGCCGCCGCCTGCCGGTCCGCCGCCCGGCTTCTCGCTCGATACACTGCGGGCGCAGGACGCGACGCGTGTGCCGGATGCCGAGGTCGGCGCTTTGGCAGAGCGCTTTGGCGCCGACGCCAATGTCGTCAAAGCGATCCTGCGTGTTGAGAGTGCTGGGCCAGGCTTCTCGGGCGGCAAGATATTGATCTCGTTCGAGCCGTTCTATTTCAGCGAATTGACGGATCATCGGTTCGACGCGTCGCATCCGGCGATTTCGAGCAGCACCAGCCGCGCGCCGGTTGGGGGCAATCAAACCGCGCGCTGGGCAAAGCTCGCGGAAGCCTACGCGCTCGATCCTGCCGCCGCGCTCGGCGCCACGAGTTGGGGCGTTTTCCAATTGCCGGGTCGCTACTTCGCTACGGCGGGCTACGCCAATGTGTTCGCGTTCGTGGACGACATGGCGAAATCGGAAGCGCGCCAACTGGCGGCGTTCGAGGCTTATGTCAGCCGCGCCGGCCTCGCTGACGAATTGCAGCGCCGTGATTGGGCCGCGTTCGCGGGCGAGTACGAAGGCGGGCCAAACGCCACGTCTTATGCAAATGCGCTAGCCGCCGCGTACGCCGCGCTGCCGCCGATCGGCGATGATGGCTACGTCGCTTCGTTGAAGGCGCAGAACAACGCCGCGCTTACGCGAGCGGACTTTGAAGCCGCTGCCGCACAACTCGGCTGCGAAGTCGAGGCGGTGCAGGCGGTCGTTGAAGTCGAGAGCGGGCGCCTTGGCGCATTCGGGGCTGATGGTCGTCCGATCATCCTCTACGAGCCGCACATCTTCTCGCGCCGCACCAACCGCATGTACGACGCCAGCCACCCGACGATCTCGTACCCGACGTGGGATGCTTCCAAGTATCCGCGCACGCAGGACGAACGCTGGAACCAGCTGAAGGCGGCCTACGCGCTCGATCCGCAAAACGCGATCGCGTCGGCGAGCTATGGTCTCTTCCAGATTATGGGCTTCAACCACGCCGCCTGTGGCTTCCCTGATCCGAAGTCGTTCGTCAGCGACATGGCCAAGAGCCAGGCGCAGCAGCTGAAGGCGTTCACTGCCTTCGTCCGCGCCAACAATCTGGCCGATGAACTGGTCCGCAAGGATTGGGAAGGGTTCGCGCGCGGCTATAACGGCTCGGGCCAAGTGGAGCGGTATGGTGGCTTGATGCGCGATGCGTACGCACGCTTGAAGGCGAGTTCGTAACCGCGCCTTGCTGGCGTCTTAGAAGCGTCTTAGGTAGCGGGCTCCATGGCCCGCTACCTCATCACGTCCGCGCTTCCCTACATCAACGGCATCAAGCATCTCGGCAATCTGGCTGGCTCGATGCTGCCGGCGGATATTCATGCGCGCTTTCGCAGGCTGCAAGGCCATGAGGTGTTGTTCATCTGCGCGACCGATGAGCATGGCACGCCAGCTGAACTCGCCGCCGCCGAAGCGGGGCAGGACGTGGCCGCCTATTGCGCCGATCAATACAAAATCCAGAAAGATGCGTGCGACGGCTTCAAGCTTTCGTTCGACCATTTCGGCCGCTCGTCCAACCCGCCGAACCACAAGCTCACGCAACACTTCTGCGAAGTGTTGGAGAAGAACGGGCTGATCGAAGAGCGCGTCTCGAAGCAAATCTATTCGATCGACGACAAGCGCTTCCTGCCGGACCGCTATGTTGAGGGGACATGTCCCGTCTGCGGATTCGAACGTGCGCGCGGCGATCAGTGCGACAATTGCGGCACGCTTCTCGATCCGATCGAGCTAAAAAATCCGCGCTCCAAAATCTCCGGCTCAACCAATGTTGAGCCGCGCGACACCGCGCATCTCTTCTTGAAGCAGCCCAAGATGCAGGAGCAGATCCGCGCTTGGGTTGATAAGGCGACCGAGTGGCCGCCGCTGGCGCGATCAATCGCTTATAAATGGCTCGATGAAGGGCTGATTGATCGTTCGATCACGCGCGACCTCTCGTGGGGCATCAAGGTCACGCAGGACGGCAAGCCGCGTCCGGGCTTCGAGAACAAAGTGTTCTACGTCTGGTTCGATGCGCCCATTGAATACATTGGCTCAACCGTCGAATGGGCGGAAGCCACGGGCAACGACTGGGAGCGTTGGTGGCGCGAAGACAAGGGCGCCAAGGACGTCACCTACATCCAGTTCATGGGCAAGGATAACGTCGCCTTTCACACCGTGAGCTTCCCAGTGACGATCATGGGCAGCCAAGAGCCGTGGAAGCTGGTTGATCGCTTGAAAGCGTTCAATTGGGTCACCTGGTACGGCGGCAAGTTCTCGACGTCCGAGAAGCGCGGCATCTTCATGGATCAGGCGCTCGACATCCTGCCGAGCGATTACTGGCGCTGGTATCTGATGGCGAACGCGCCGGAGAGCTCCGACGCCGCATTCACGCTTGAGCAGTTTCAGCAAACGATCAACGCCGACCTAGCCAATGTGTTTGGCAATTTCGTCAATCGCATCACGCGCTTCGCCGCCTCGAAGTTCGACAGCGCAGTGCCTGATGGAGGCGCGCCAGGCGCGAACGAGGAAAAGCTCTATAGTGAGTTCGCCGAGCGGCTCGCTGCGCTGACGCAATTCCATGATCAGATGGAATATCGCAAGGCTGCGGCGGAGCTGCGCGCGATTTGGGTCGCGGGGAACGAGTACCTGCAAGTGGCCGCGCCGTGGACGGCGTTGAAGACGGATCGTGATGCGGCCGCTGTTGGTGTGCGCACAGGCCTCAATGCCTGCGCGCTCTTCGCTATCCTGGCGCAGCCTTTCATTCCTGACGCGGCGAAGGCTGTCCTCGATGCGATCGGCGTGCCGGAAGCCAATCGCATGTGGCCGAAGCCGGAGGACAAGAGCGTCTGGGATGCGCTGCCGCGCGGCCACACGTTCACGCCGCCCGATGTGCTGTTCAAGAAAATCGAGGACGAGCAAGTCGCCGAGTTGGCCGCGCGTTTCGGCGGCGGCGGCGCGGCGTGATTGTCCGTCAGCTGACGGCGGCTGATCTCGCTGCGTATCGGGCGCTACATCGCTTCGGCATAGCGGAGTCGCCGCAGGGTTTTGTCGATGTCGCCGAAACCGACGCGGCGCGGCCCGACGAGGTGGTAAAGGCCATGCTCGCGCGTGGGGAAGGGTGGGGCGTGTTCGATGGCGAACGCCTGCTCGGCAAGCTCACGCTTGATGCGCTGCCATACCCATCGCTGGCGCGGACATTTTGGATCCATGCCGTCTATGTGCATCCCGAGGCACGTGGCGCCGGCGCGAGCACCAAGCTGCTGCAAGCAGCTATCGATCACGCTCGCGCAAAGGGGGCGCGTCGCGTGGCGCTCTGGGTCAACGGCGTGAATCCGCCAGCGCGCAAGCTCTATGAGCGGTTGGGATTTCAGGAGACCGGGCGCATCCCCGGCGGCATTCAGGTCGCCGGAGAGTTTGTGGACGACGTCCTAATGACGCTCGAACTGACCTGATCGGTCTGGACGGAACCCGGATGGGCGCCTAACAATCCGAGCCGGGCCCTGGGGAGGGCCGTGGACAACGCGGAGGGGCGCTCATGGAATTCGTCGATCAGGCCATTGCCTACATGCGCGACGGCTTCGGCATCGTGAACGGCGATTGGCGCAACCTCGTTCTCGCCCTCATCGCCGCTATTTTCATGAGCAGCTGGAAGCAATGGGTGCCGTTTGCGGTGCTCGCCGTGATTGCGCACGTCGCGATCGAACAGCTTGCGCCGGTATTGGCAGGCGACGAAGCCTTCAGCTTGCCGCCGATCATGGAAACGGAATTCTGGATTCGCGCAGGCGTGCTCGCGCTTGGCTACATGATCACGATCGGCGTGTTCTTCCTGATCAAGAGCCTGATCTTCAGACGCTCCGCCGCCGCGCACTAGCGCGCGCGTTTGGCTTCATAGAGCGCGATCGCCGCGGCGACCGAGACGTTCAAGCTCTCGATCGCAGGCGCTATCGGAATGCGCGCGCGCTTTTCGCACGCTTCAGCAACGCCAGGACGCAAGCCCTTGCCTTCGGCGCCGACAACAATCGCGGCGGATCGCTGATCTGAAAGCGCATCGGCCAGACCGAGCTCCGCTTCGCCTTCCAACGCCACGGTGATGTAACCCAACGAACGCAGCGTCTCGACGGCGCGCCCCAGATTTACGACGCGTGCGTGCGGCACCAGTTCAATCGCGCCGGCGGC
>CAYUOC010000259.1:0-4151 GCA_964446305.1 uncultured Terricaulis sp.
GCCGCGCGACATGGGCGAAGGCGAAACCGGCGGCCGCATCTCGGCGCCGATCTTCCGCGACTTCATGCGTGAAGCGTTGCGCAACACTTCGCCGACGCCGTTCCGTATTCCGGCCGGCGCCCGTTTGGTGCGGGTCGACTATCTGACCGGCGGCCTGCCGAATGCGACGACGACGCAGACGATCCTGGAGGCGTTCCGTCCGGGCACCGAGCCGACGCGCGACGTGACCTCGTCGCCGTTCATCTTCGGCGGCACCGATCCGATCGATCCGCGCGTGCTGCAAGGCCTCGGCGGCGCCGATACGCCGAACGAGCAGCGGCCGCCGCAACAGCAACAAGACGAGGATTTGGGCGGACTCTACTAGTCCGCCCACTTCTATCCGCGTTCGTGTTCGCCTATCTAAGCCCTTCAGATTCTGTAGGACTTGAGATCAATGCGCGCTGAAATCGCTGCTCTGGCTGAACAAATCGAATCCGCCGTCGCTTTGCTGCGGAGGCGTCTTTGACTGGGATCGCGCCCAAGTCCGATTTGACGAACTAACCGCGCTCTCTGAGCGCCCGGATTTCTGGAACGATCCGGAGAAGGCCCAAAAGCTGATGCGCGAGCGCACGAAGCTCGAGAACGGGATGAACGCCATTCTGTCGCTCGAACGCGATCTGCGCGACAGCGTCGAGCTCGCCGAGATGGCGGAAGCGGAGGGCGATGAAAGCCTGATCGCTGAAGCGCAGGCGAGTCTGCAGGCGGCGCAGACGCGCGCCGCACAAGCTGAATTGGAAGCGCTGCTCTCAGGCGAGGCCGACGGCAACGACGCTTACATCGAGTTCAACTCCGGCGCCGGCGGCACCGAGAGCCAGGATTGGACCGAAATGTTGCTGCGCATGTATTCGCGCTGGGCGAACGCGCGCGGGTTCAAGACCGAGTTTCTCGAAGAACAAGGCGGCGATACCGCGGGCATCAAATCTGCGACGCTGCTGGTGCAGGGTGAGAATGCGTATGGCTGGTTGAAGACGGAAGCGGGCGTGCACCGCCTGGTGCGAATTAGCCCGTATGATTCCAACGCGCGCCGTCACACCTCGTTTGCGAGCGTGTGGGTCTACCCGAAAATCGATGACTCGATCGAAGTCGAAATTCTCGACAAGGATGTGCGCACCGACACTTATCGCGCTTCGGGCGCGGGCGGTCAGCACGTCAACAAGACAGATTCCGCGGTGCGCCTCACCCACATCCCGACTGGCATTGTCGTCGCGTGCCAAGCGGAGCGTTCGCAGCACAAGAACCGCGCCGCGGCGTGGGACATGCTGCGCGCGCGGCTTTACGAGGCGGAGCTGCAGAAGCGCGAAGCGGCCGCCCAACAGCTTGAGGACAGCAAGACCGAGATCGGCTGGGGCAGGCAGATCAGGTCGTACGTCTTGCAGCCGTATCAGATGGTCAAAGACCTCAGGACAGGTGTTGAAACCTCTGATACGCAAGGGGTCCTGAATGGCGACCTCGATCAGTTCATGGCGGCCTCGCTGGCGGCGCGCGTGAGCGGCGCGGGCGACACGCAGGTGGAAGACATCGATTAGCGATTGGGCGGGGGCCCATGAATTTCGAAGCGGCGGAGACACCGTCCGAAACTGTTGAAGCGCCGGTCCCCTGGATCGTGCAGCATCAGCGCGCGCGCTGCACCGGCGCCTCGCCGCTGATGACGTTTCAAGGTTTGCTCTGTGACGAGATCGTGTTGCCTCAAAGCGCGGCCGATCATAGCGATCCGGCGCAGATCGTGATGGCAGTCGATGCCTGGGTCGATGCGCTGACCAATCAAGCGCAGTTTTTGCCGGGCGAGTTCGCGCAAGAAGCGCTGTGGAGCTATTACGCGCGCGATTACTTCACGCAGGTCATCGGCGGCGGCCACGATCAATACTTCGCAAATCGCGGCGACGACGAGATCGCGCTGCGGTGCGCGGGCGCCGGCTTGAAGAGCATGCTGGCGGATCCGCATCTTGATCTGTTCAATCTGCTGGTGCGGTTGAAGCGGGCCAATCCGGCGGCGGCGCGCAAGATCGCGGCCGAGCACGATTATCGCTCAGCCAAGGCGGCGCTAAAGGATTTGGACAAGCGCTTTGCGGAGCTCGAAGCCAAAGAACCGCTCACGGCGCGCCACAAGACGTGGCTGAAGAGCCTGCGCAAGCTAACGGTCGCACCGGACGCGGAGATGACGCGGCATTTGCAGCGCGTGGCGCAAGCGAACAAGCTGATGCCGCGGCGCAAGATGGAGGCTGACCGCGTGCGCGCTGAGACCGTGCGCGCCTCGGCGCCGTTCCGCGCATCAAAAGCGCTTTGCGACATGGCGGGCCTCACGATCACGAACTTCCGGCCGCTGGGGTTCGTGCCGATGCGTTCGGCGTGGCCGGAGGGACCGGAAACGCGCGCTTGCGCATTCCGTGCGGATACAAACGCAGGCCCGCGTACGGCGCTGTTCTACTGCGAGGGACGCCTGTTCAAACGCTACCTCAGTGTCCTGGTGGCGCAGGGCGCCGGGCTGCCGGAGGCGTCGTTGGCGCTGACCGAGGCCGAGTACGCCGAGATTCTGCCGAAGGAGAACTAGGACGCCCGTCCAGCAGGGGGCCAGGTTCAGATTGCGCTTGACGGCATTTGATTGAGCGTTCAAGCAAGTGACATGGTGAGGTTGCTGATCTGCACGCTGATGTTGGCGCTGATGACGCCGCGCGCGTTCGCTGAGGGCATTACGGATTGCTCCCGCGCCGGCGCCGAGCGGATGCTCTGTGTTGAAGTCGATGTGCCGGCGGGTGCGCGCGAGGTCTGGGCGTTGTGGGCCGAGAGTGATCAGCTGCGGACGTGGATGGCGCCGGTGGCGGCGATTGACCTGCGGCCAGGCGGATTGATGGAAGCTGCGTACAATCCTGCCGGCCAGTTGGGCGATGAGGCCAACATTCTCAATCGCGTCGTTGCGTTGGCGCCGGCGCAATCGCTGACGATTCAAGTCGAACGCGCGCCTCCGGGTTTTCCGCATCCAGACGAAGTGCGTGAGCTGCAGACGATGATCGAGTTGACGCCGGTGAGCGATGGCGTGACGCGCGTTCGTGTGTCGATGACCGGCTATCGCGAGGGCGCGGCCTATGACGAATTGTACGCGTTCTTCGCGCGTGGAAACGCGTGGACGCTGCAGAAGTTGCACGAGCGGATTGTGCGCGGACCGGTGGATTGGACGGAGACGCAAGAGTGACGGCGCGCGAGAAGATCATTCAGGCGGCGATGGAGCTGTTTTGGCTGAAGGGCTACAATTCCACGTCGATCGCGGACTTGCTTTCGCGGACGCAGCTCAACTCCGGCAGCCTCTATCATGTGTTTCCGTCGAAACAGGACGTGCTGATCGGCGTGCTTGAAGCGTATCGCGATGGCATCGAGGAGATGTTGCTCGAGCCCGCGTGGGGGCAGGTCGACGATCCGATCGAGAAGATTTTCGCGCTCCTGAATGGCTATCGCACGATGATCGTCGAAACCGATTGCACGTATGGCTGCCCGATCGGTTCGCTGGCGCTGGAGCTGCACGAGCCTGATCCGAAAGTGCGCGATCTGCTGGCGGCGAATTTCCAGAACTGGACGAACGCAATCGAGCGCTGCCTCGACGCAGCGGGAAAACGTCTGCCGCGCGGGACCGACAAGAAGGCGCTCGCCCAATTCGTGCTGACGGCGATGGAGGGCGGCGTGATGCAAGCGCGCACGCACCTCGATGTTTCGTATTTCGACCGCGCGGTGAAGCAATTGCGCGAGCATTTCGAACTGCTGGAGAGAGCGGCGAAAGCGCCGGCGTAAAGGCGCAAGGGAGGAAATGATGGAGATCAATTGGCTCGCGGTGCTCGCCGCGGCAGTGAGTTCGTTTGTCTTGGGCGGGCTTTGGTATTCGGCGCTCTTCGCCAAGGCCTGGCAGAGCGCGGCCGGTTTGAGTGACGAGCAGATCAAGGGCGGCAATATGGGCCTGATCTTCGGCGGGTCGTTTGTGTTGGCGCTGATCGCTTCGGCATCTTTTGCGGTTTTCCTGGGTGGCCAGGTCGATGCGATGACGGGCGCGCTTTACGGCCTGACGGCGGGTCTGTGTTGGGTGAGCGCGAGCTTCGGCATCAATTATCTGTTCGAGCGCAAATCGCTGA
>CAYUOC010000260.1:0-4023 GCA_964446305.1 uncultured Terricaulis sp.
ATCCTTTGGACCGGCGGCGCCGGGGCTGAAGTCATGCGCCGCATAGCGGCGCCGCTGGTCGGCGGCATGCTGACCGCGCCTTTATTGTCTTTGTTCGTCATTCCCGCGGCCTACCTTATGATCCGGCGCCGCGAGATCGAGCGCGCAGCGCTCACATCCAATGACCGGATCGCCATCCAAGAGGGAAACTGATCATGCTTCGACCGCTCTTCTTCTCCGTCGCGCTGCTCGCCGCGGCGTGTTCGCCGCCCGCTCAGCAAGAGGCCGCCAAGGGCGAGGCCGGGATGAACATGGAGACCACAACGCCAGCGCCCGCCGGGCCCATCACCGGCATGGGCACGGTCACTGCGGTGGACGCGGCGGCCGGCACGATCTCGCTCGATCATGAACCGATCGCGGCAATCAGCTGGCCGGCGATGTCGATGCAATTCACCGCCGAGAACCCGGCCATCCTGCAAGGCATCGCCGTTGGCGACCAGGTGTCGTTCGAGATCAAGAGCGCCACGGAAACTACCGTGATCACGACGGTGCAGAAGCAATAGGCCAACACACTCAAGCGTCAGCGGCGCCGGCTCCAAAGGCGGCGCCGCGGGCGGCGTCAGGGGGGAGAACGCCCGTGGAAAATTTGCTTGAGCCCAACATTCATCCCGCGCTGGTGCATTTCGCCTTCGCGCTGACGGTGACGGCGGCGGTGAGCTATGCGCTGTCGGCGCTGCCGGCGATGGCCTCAAGACGCGACACGCTGCGCGCGGGCGCGGACTGGATGCTTGGCTTTGCTTCGCTCGCCATCGTCGCCACCATTGCAGCCGGCTTTCAGGCTTATTATTCCGTGGCTCACGACGGTCCCTCGCACGCTGCGATGACGACGCATCGCAATTGGGCCGTGCCGTCCGGCCTCGCCGTGCTCCTCCTCGCCGCTTGGCGCTGGCGCCGCAGAGCCGCCGCTCCATCAGCCATCTTCACTGCGCTTATTGTGGCGGCCGCCGCGCTCATTACCGTGACAGCCTGGTGGGGCGGGCGCGTTGTCTATGCCCACGGACTGGGCGTGCAACGTCTGCCGCAAGTCTCTGGCGAAGGGCACGATCATGAACACGCCGCGGGCGAGGAGCATCGAGCGAACGCGCCGGTCATCGCCCCCAGCGCTGCGGCGGCGCCGGACACGCCGGAGGGCGTCGTCGACGCTTTCGCGGCGGCCTTGCGCGCGCGGGATGAAGCGGCGCTGCGGCGGCTAACGGCGCCGGACATCGTCATCGCCGAGAGCGGCGGGGTCGAGCAATCGTTTGATGAATACGCGAGCCACCACATGCCCGCCGACATGGAATTCACCGCGGCGGTTCAGGTTGCTCTCGAGGATCGCGACGTGATCCTGGACGAGGACGCAGCGACCGTGATCTCGCGTTCGCAGATCCACGGCCAGTTTCGCGGAGAGACCGTGCATTCGCGCATGATGGAGACGATGGTGCTGCGGCGCACCGGCGGGCAATGGCGCATCGTGCATATTCATTGGTCGTCCGCGCCGATCACCGGCGAGCACGAGCACTGACGCGCCGCGTCTTGCGCGCGGGCGGCGCGGCCAGGTCATCGAGAATTGGGCAATCGGGCCGGTCGTCGCCATGGCACGCGTCGACGAGCCGCTTGAGCGTACGCGTCACGGCGCGCAATTCAGCCATCCGTGCTTCTATGTCGGCAAGGTGTTTCTGCGCCAAGCGGCGCACGTCGCGCGAGGAGCGGCTCCGATCGCGCCAGAGCGCCAAGAGCACGCCGACTTCTTCGAGTGAAAAGCCAAGGTCGCGCGTGCGGCGCACGAACTGGAGCATCGCCACGTCATTGGCGTCATAGTCCCGGTAGCCGTTCGCGCGCCTCGTCGCGCTGACGAGCCCGATGCTCTCATAATAGCGGATCATTTTGGCCGAAACGCCGGAGCGCTCGGCGGCTGCGCCGATATTCACCTGGTATTCCTAGCGATTTTCCCGGTTGACCTTCCCATTGTGGGAAGGTGCAGGCTGAGGTTCAAGTGAAACCAGACCACCAAGGCACAGTTGGCTATCCATGACGACACACATCAATCCGCCCGGCGCTCACGCCGGAACACTTCAAGCGCCGCTACGCGATCCTGTATGCGGCATGACGCCGAGCCCAGAGACGGCGCATCGCCTGACCCACGAGGGCCAGGAGGTGCTTTTTTGCAGCGCCGGCTGCAAGGTCAAGTTCGAAGCCGATCCCGGCAAGTATGCCAGCGCGCACGATGCGCACGTCCATCACGGTCACGCCATGCATGGCGGGGCGCCCGTCGATCCCGCAACCGTGCCGGCTGGTGCGCAATGGACGTGCCCGATGCACCCGGAAATCGTGCGCGATGGCCCAGGCTCGTGCCCGATCTGCGGCATGGCGCTTGAGCCGATGATGCCGACGGCGGACGCGGGGCCCAATCCCGAATTGATCGATATGACGCGCCGCTTCTGGATTGGCGCGGCGCTCGCCGTGCCGGTGCTGGCGCTCGAGATGGGCCGCCACTTCCTGGGCGTCGACACTATCGTGCCGCCGCTCTGGAACGGCTGGCTGCAATTCCTGCTGGCGACACCGGTGGTGCTGTGGGCCGGCTTTCCGTTCTTCGAGCGCGGCTATCAATCGTTGAAGACGCGCAACCTCAACATGTTCACGTTGATCGCTCTGGGGACCGGCGTTGCCTGGACTTATAGCGTCGTTGCGCTCTTTGCGCCGTCGGCGTTTCCGCCAGCGTTTCGCGATCATCACGGGCTGGTCGCGGTCTATTTCGAAGCCGCCGCCGTCATCACCGTGCTGGTGCTGTTGGGTCAGGTGCTCGAACTGCAAGCGCGAGAGCGCACGGGCGGGGCCATCCGCGCGCTCTTGGACCTCGCGCCCAAGACGGCGCGGCGCATCAAGGATGGCGGCGAGGAAGAGGTCACACTGAACCAGATTGCCATTGGAGATCGTCTTCGCGTGCGTCCCGGGGAAAAGATCCCGGTGGACGGGATCGTCCAAGATGGCCGCTCCACGATCGACGAATCCATGGTGACGGGCGAGTCTATGCCGGTCACACGCGAAGCCGGCGCACGCGTCATCGGCGGGACGCTCAACCAGACCGGTGCGCTCGTCATCGAAGCCGACCGCGTCGGCGCCGATACGATGCTCTCGCGCATCGTGCATATGGTGGCGGACGCACAGAGATCGCGGGCGCCGATCCAACGGCTGGCCGACAAGGTTTCAGGCTGGTTCGTGCCCGCCGTGATCGCCGTCGCAATCGTCGCGCTCATTACATGGTGGGTGTTTGGGCCGTCGCCGGCGTTCTCCTATGGTCTCATCGCGGCTGTGTCGGTGCTGATCATCGCCTGTCCTTGTGCGCTCGGTCTGGCGACGCCGATGTCGATCATGGCGGGCGTCGGACGCGGCGCACGCGCGGGCGTCCTGATCAAGAACGCAGAAGCGCTGGAGCGGTTCGAGAAGGTCGACACGCTCGTGCTCGACAAGACCGGCACGCTCACAGAAGGCAAGCCCGCGCTCATAGCGATCGGGACTGCTCCCGGTCAAATTGAAGCGGACGTGTTGCGTCTCGCGGCAAGCTTGGAAAATCAGAGCGAACATCCGCTGGCGCTGGCGATCGTCGCTGCTGCAAAGGAACGCGGACTCGCTCTTTTTGAGCCTAGCGCATTCGACTCGCCGACAGGCAAAGGCGTTGTCGGCGTGGTCGAAGGTCACAAGATCGCGCTGGGCGCTGAGAAATATCTGGCCGAGCTCAGCGTGGACACAAGCGCTCTACGACCTCACGCAGAACGCCTCCGCCGCGACGGCGCCACTGCGATCTTCGTCAGCGTCGATGGGGCCGCAGTCGCGGTACTGGGCATTGCCGATCGGATCAAAGCGACAACGCCGGGGGCGCTCGCATTGCTGAAAGCGCAAGGCATGCGGCTCGTCATGCTGACCGGCGACAACCGCACCACCGCAGAAGCCGTGGCGCGCAGTTTGGGCATCGATGCGGTCGAAGCGGAGGTGCTGCCTGAAGAC
>CAYUOC010000261.1:0-4003 GCA_964446305.1 uncultured Terricaulis sp.
TCACGATATAGACATCCTGGACAGGAACCCGGCGGCCAACAGCGCAGTCGTCATCACCGAAGATGAGATCGGTACTGCCCGTCCGCGGCCCGCAAAAGATGAGGTCATGGGGCGTGAGCGGCAGCTCGCCAGGATCGACCGGCGGCTGCCAATAGCCGGGTGGCGGGCGCATTGCACGCTGCCACCAGCTGCGCACAGAGACATCTGCCCCCCTGGCGCGCTGCCAGACAACGACCGTGCCGACATGCACGACAACGCCACTGCCCCAGGCACTTGACCATCCCGCAGCCGCGTGCATCGCCCGTTGCCAGCGCACCAGTGCGACCCGCTGCGCGCCTTGCCCTCGCTCCCAGCGCGACAATACGCCCGTGCGCAGGTGCTGCAGCTCGCCCCATCCGGATCGCACTGCAGCCTGGCAGCGTAGGTGCTCGCCCCACCAGGACGATACAGACGTGTGCACGCCGACAGCATCAGTCCAGACGCTGCGCGCACCGCTCGAGCTATGAGCATGATCACGCCAGCGCGCGACCACGGCCGCGGATCGAGGCTCGGCTTCGTCCTGCGTCGCCCTGACCGCACCCGCAACCGTCTCTGCCCGCTGCCAGCCTGTCGACACGCTGCCCGATACCTGCACGCCAGGCTCTGAGGCCGGCGGCGCAGCGGGCTCGCCGCCGAATATGAGATCGGTTGAGCGCAGCAGCGCGCCGTCGAATATGAGGTCAACACTGGGCATGTCACGGCATCGGATCGGGCGGCAGGCGGTCCGAAATGCGCGCCCCGTAGAGCCGGCGGCGATCGAACGCGATTACGAAATATTCGCGCGACGGGTCGATGTAGTCGAACGCGTAGGAGCCGTCACTGGCAGGCAACATCGACGTGACGCGTGTCATGTACAGATGCTCATATAGATACACGCGCTCACGCCGCGGCAGATTGACCGGGAGGGCCTTGTCATAGACGTTGCCAACGATGCGGCCCGTCAATACGCCGGTTCTGTGTGCATCGAAGGACGGCCGGCCGAATGTAATCACGGCATCAGCTCCGTTACGTCAAAAAACGCCCTCCGGCGAGTAGTGTCGGTCGTGCTCGCGCCGACGATCCTGCCGACGTTGACGCAGTAGAGCTTGCGGCCCTCGACCTCGGACCCGGCGGCGCCGTCGATGATCTGCCCTGTCGTGTATAGCGCGTCATTGGTCGGGTGCGAAAATCCAACCCACAAGTACGGCACAAATCCGCGCGGATTGCGGTTGCTCGTCGTCCAGGTTTCCACTGCCATCAGTCGGTCGATTATGAGCCTGTTATCGGTCGCAACGCCCAGCAGCAGCGAGATCCCGTTGCTCGAGAACCGACTCGACAGCTCGCCGGACGAATCGATTGTCGTCTGGTCGATTCTGCGCCGAAACCGGATGTTGAACGGCCGGCCAGACAGCGGGCTGGCACTGTCTTCGTGCGGATTGACGCCGAGCAAATTGCCGTTGGTGCAGATCGATGTGAATTCGTCGTAGCCCCATAACGGCGGGATGTCACCGATTGCGATGCCGGTGAATCCATTGTTGAGCGCGGCATCGGTCTCGTATTTTGCAGCGAGGAAAATCAAGAACGACTCGGTTGCCACGATCATCCATTTACGCGGTGTCGACGTCGAGCTCGGCGACACTTGGAAGTAATAGCCATCCGGGTATGCAAAAGCCGGGAACTGCCCAGCACCGACGCTGGCAGATGTCATCGACTCGAAAGCGCTGTGATAGACCTTGCGAGTCTCGCTCGAATCGATCCGAAACCGATAGTAGGTCTGCGACGAATAGGCGTCGCCGCTGCGATACACGCCGATGTTTGTATCGACAAAGGGCTTTGTCCAGCCGGCCGGCGCGACCCGCACCGCGGCCCCCGCATAGCTTCCGTCAGGAATGCCGCTCGCGGGGAACGTGAACGTGTTTGCATCCGGCGTCGAGAGCAGCGCATGCAAGCCTGTCAGCGGCCCGCCGCTGGTGATCTGGATCCGCACCGGCCGCACCAGACCATGGCCGGCGGCAACAGTCCCCGTTGCAACGCCTGCCGCGACCTCGAGGGATGACAACGGCTGGAGGTTGAAGCCGGTAACAAGACACGCATCGAGCACATCGAGTATCGGCGCACCCGCCCCGCCGTGCAGCGCCGGGGCGCCGGGCATGTCTGAGTGATAGATATACTGCATGCGCGCTCCTTACGGCCGATCAACGTCGCCACGGGTTGCCAGTTCGAACGAATACGACAGGCCGTAATCTGGCCCTGGCTGTATGACCTCCATCATCCAAACGGGGGCTTGCGCGCCTCGAGTGTCGAAGCGAATCACGTTGCCGGCCGACCACCCAGCACCGAAGCTGAGCGGGTCGAGCACGAAGTAAGGAACGCCGGAAGCCGGGTTGATCGGCGCTGTCGAGCTGAGCGTATCGCCCACCCCGATAAACCCGACTTGCTCGCCGACGATGTTGAACGTCGTCGTGTTTGTAAATTGCAGCCGCCAGCGCTCGGTGATCGCACCCTGGTTTGTCACGACAATCGGATACGCATACTGGTTGTATTGAGCCGCCGCAGGCGACCCGATCACATCGTCGCTCCACTCGCCCGTCCACGTCTGCTGGTCCCACACATCGCCGACACGTGCGCGCAGGTCGCCGAATATCACCGCAGCGCTCACAATCGATCCGCTCGGGTAATCATGCGTCACCGGCCGGCTGATCGTGACATTCAGCGTGCTGATCGAGATCACGCGCGCCATGTCCTCGATGCGCCCGGTCACAACCACAGGCTGGCTGTAGCCAGCGACGTTTTCAAACGTCACTGTGCCGGCCTCGAAGTCTGCCGTATAGCCCGCAGTAATGACGTAGCCGTCGTTTCCGATCACGCGCACACGAGACAGGCCAGTTTCGCCGAGATCGATAGTCTGGCCGTTGCTTACTGTCGCCGGCGCGGCGGAAAGGGTTTTGCCGACAACGACAAAGCGACCCGGCTGAATGATCGGCTCTTCGCCGGTCGGGCTTTTTGTCAGCAGCGCAGGATCGAACCCAATGATCGTGTCAGCATCTGGCGTGCCGATCAGCGACGCGGGCACGACGGATTGCGTGACCGCTGCAACCGGCAACACCGTATCGCCGGACGTGATTCCGGTCGTCAATCTTGTTGCGCCGAAGTATGAAAATTCGTCTGTCGCGATGCCGGCAGCGCCGATGATCACATACGTGCCGTAAGCGTCCGGGGCGACAAGATCCGACCAGTACGAATTTTCCGTCACAGCCGACCACTTGCTATGCAGTCCTGCAGACAGCCCGAGGATGGCGTAATAGGAGCCAGCGTAAACGAGGTTGACGGTATCGACTGTCTCGACAGTTTTTGTCTCGTATTTGACGACGCTCCCTCCCGAAAATTCGATGAGCGTGAGCTGCGTCCCGACATTGATCGTGCCCGAAAATCCAGCACCGAGCGCGTCAGATACGTCGAACCAGTATGTCGCCCCTGCGTCGGTATGATTGACGCGCAAGTAAATTTCGGTGCTGATGAGGCTCGAAAACCCTGCCGGAAGCGTGCCCGTCACCCCGCCGATACGCGCAACCACCTCCGCTTGCGTCTCGCTCACGCTCGCCGCCTCGAAGAGCAGCACGCCGGTGGCTGGGTCAACAGGAATGTCGCTCAGGCAGGCATTGACGCCGAAAAACGTGCTCGTGCCCGCTTCATCGACCCACGGGAATACTTTTCGGAACCGCACACGCCCGCCCGCGCGATCGAGATCGCTGATATCCGGGAAAACCGTATTGCTCTCGCCGTCCGGAATGATGGTCGAGCTCGGCGGCCCGCCGTTGTTGTCCGCGTCGTCCATGACGACGGCGGCGAGGAGCTTGATGTTGGACTGCCTGATTGCCATGACTACTCCAGAGAGATGAATGCGAGACGGTCGAGACGCACCAGATCGGACGGCAGGCGATCGTTGTAATCGACAAAAGAGGCAGTACGGATCGGGGACTCGCTA
>CAYUOC010000262.1:0-3998 GCA_964446305.1 uncultured Terricaulis sp.
ACTTGCCGGAGGCTTTGTCCTTCCAACGGTCGTGACGGAGCTGGCCGGAGATCTCCGCGATGACGCCGGCGCGCATCGCTTTGGCTGAAGCTGCAGCCTTCGGGCAATTGATCTCGACGGTGAAGCGGTCGGCGCGTTCGCCGCTTGGCGCTTCGATCCAGAGCGAGACGATTTCGATGGAGCTGTTGCGCATGTCGATGGTGCGGATCTTCGGCGCATCGACGAGTTTGCCGATAAGGGTGACGCGGTTGGTCATGAGAAGAACTCCGATAAGCGTTCCCGGCTGATCCCGGGGCCGCGGGGCTCGCCCGCGACGGCGCTTAAAGCGCCCGGCCATGGAGGCGGGCCGGGCAAGGAGAAAATGGTGGGGCCCGCGTTCGCGCGGCACGCGCGGACCGAAGCCCGTGACCACGGGGCGGGGAGACGATTTTCTCCTTGCGCGGGGCGCCGGCCGGGCGGTCATGGCGACGGCGTGGGCGAGCTTTGTGGACCTGTGCGGGGTGGCGGGAATTCAGCGGCGCGTTTACGAACGACGCATGAGCGATGTTGATAATGTCCCTGAAGTCGCCGAAAGGCGGGTATGCGCAGGTTGCGTCGGCGAAGCCTATTTGAAGGCCGAGATCGAGCGAACTGGAGAGGTCGCAGAGTGCTATTATTGCGCGGAAAGCGAAGACAACACGATCACGATCGAAGAGTTGGCGGCTCGCGTCGAGACCGCGCTTGAGCAGCACTACGAGCGCACGTCCGCGGAGCCCGAAGGCATTGAGTATCTGCTGCAAAAGGAGGGCCGTTGGAGCAGGCACGGCGAGCCGGTTGTCGAGGTGATCGGCGAGATGGCGGGGATCGAGCCAGAGTCAGCCGAGGACGTTCGGAGCCTGCTGGAGGAGCAGAACTACGATAGGCATGCCGAACAGGTCGGCGAGGAGAATCCCTTCGACGAGGAGGCCCAGTACGCGCGCGCTATCTCAGAGTACAATGAATATCAGGCCGATTGGCAAAGCCTGGTGACGAGCCTCGAACAATCCTCCCGTTTCTTCAGCCGCGCGGCGCACGTCACGCTCACATCCATCTTTCAAGGGTTAGACAAGCTGCGCACGCGGGAAGGGAAAGGCGTGGTTGTGGCCGCTGGGCCAGGTTGCGACTTGCAAGCGATCTACAGGGCGCGGGTCTTCGCGGATCATGTTTCATTGAGCGACGCGCTGTTGCGGCCGGAAATCGAGCTCGGGCCGCCGCCGTCCCGCAAGGCGGTGGCAGGGCGCATGAATCCACATGGCATCTCGGTGTTCTACGGCGCTGTCGATGATAAGATCGCCTGTGCCGAAGTAAGGCCCGCCGTCGGTAGCATGATCGCATGCGCTAAATTCGAAATCATCCGCGCCGTCCGTTTGCTGGATGTCACGGCGCTGCAGGATGTGCTGGTAAGTGGCAGTGTGTTCGACAGCTCATATCGTCAGCGCCTGGAGCATGGCTCGTTCATGCGCATTCTGAGCGACCGCATCGGCGTCGCTGTATTGCCAACCGACGAGCCATTCCAATATCTTGCCACGCAAGCCATTGCCGAGTTCTTGTCGGAGTTCGATGAGAACAAAATCGACGGCCTGATCTTCCGATCTGCCCAGGCCGCCGCCGCGACAGGCAACGTAGTCCTTTTCCACCGCGCGTCACGTGTGGAGACGATCGAGCGGCCGGAGGGAACCGAATTCCGCATCAATGACGGGTATCCGGACGAAGACGACTACGTACGCCAGTATACGGTTTGGGAAGATCGGCCGGCGGCGGAAGAGAAGAAGCAGGACGATGATTTCTTCGGCGTGGATTTCTCGCGCATTCTGGAGCGGCAAACGCACGCCGATCGCGACCCGCGCCCACCGACACTGCGTATCGATGTCGATAGCGTCGTCGTGCATGATGTCGAGGCGGTGGAGATTAGAACGCAACCCTATCCGGTGACACGGCGGGTGCATCAGGCTGCGAAGGCAACGACGACCCCGCCAGGAGGCGAGGGAAGCGGGTTTAAGCTCGGATGAAGCGTGACCACCTGATGCGACAACGCCTCGTTCGCGTGGAGTCACGTAACACGCTGATAAAACGAGAGATTTCGTTCAGTTTTGCCGTCCTAATAAAAGCCGAGCGCGAGCTCATAGATAAGATGTTATAAATAGAGCAGTGTGACATCGAGCGTAGCTCATGGATATTCGGCGTTGGCTGCGCAAACGCGGCCCATCTCTCACATCCGACCTCATCGCCGCTTTGGTCGAAGGCGGCGTCAACGCCGCAGCAGCGCGACAGCGCGTTAATCGGGCGCGTGGCGAGGTCAAGCGTCTCGCCGGTCTGCGCTTCGCCAAGAACGCTCGCTTTATCTATCTTGATGAGCAATACGCGACCGAAGAGTTCTGGCGCGCCCTGGAGCGCGCGTTTCGATCGCATGGGCTGGCCTACTGGACCGCGCTGACCAATCTGAAGGCACGCGGCGGCGTTTGTCCTGCGAAGATGTTTGATCGCGTTGCCAGTGCGCCGCTCAATCGACGCGGCCAGCTGTCTCCGCAAAGAATCTATGAGCGGCTGCACGCGGTGCGCCTCTTGCGCCGCGTGCGGACAGAGGAGCGCCAGTCCTTCATCGAGCTCTGGCCGGACTTTTATCGCAAAGCCTCGCTCGCGCACGTTCGCGCGACTCTGCTGGCCGAGCAGATCGTATTGCTGGGGGTGCGCGACTGGGCGCGTCGGCTCGGTCTTGGCAGCCACAACGCGTTCAAGCTGCGCGCCGCAAATCCACAGGTTTCCAGTCTGGTGTGGGATCTGAGCGCGCCTTCATACACCCGGCCACTTGCGCTGAGAAGCGAAGGTTCGATCAAGCCCGGATTTATCGTATGCGACGTGAACTTCACCGGGATTATCAACGAAGATGAGATAGCGGCGTTTATCCGGAAGCACGATCTGGCCGCGGCGCCGGCGCGCGTGGCGCCGATCTTTCCAATGTTTGTGGGCGAGATATTTTCGGAAACCGCCTTTGCACGCGCCCGATCAGCGGGGATAACCGCCGTCACGGTTGGCGATCTGCTCGGCAAGGATATAGCCAAGGGCTTGCGTGACCTCATCGATCTTCTTTCCGATCAGGGGGCGACCGCATCGGCCAATCCCGAACACCTTCAACACGTCATGGAGCAACTCACCGCGATCCAGGACGCGTCCCACAACGTCCGCGCGGCGCTGTTCGAACTCGTGATTGGCGCGCTGATCAAGGATGTTGAGGGCGGCTACTTGCAGACTGGCGTGGTGCGAAAGCAAGGGCGCGACGGCCCGGCGTTCGAGCTCGACGTGCTGTTGACGACTGATGCGCCGAAGCCGGTCTACATCATCGAGTGTAAAGCCAAACTGGCCGGCGCTCAGGTCAGCCTGCAGGATGTCGAGCGATGGTACGAGAACCGCGTGCCGACCATTGCGGATTACCTTGGCGCAGATCGGCAATTCGTTGGACGCAAATTCCGCTTCGAACTGTGGACCAACGGCAACTTCCATCCGGCAGCGGCTGAATATCTGGCCGCGCAACAGACGGAGTACAACCGCTATGGCGTCGGCTGGAAGGATGGCGCGGTGCTCAGGGCGTACGCGCGAGCCGCGCCAACGGCGACGATCCGCAAAATGCTCAATGAGCATTACTTTACTCACTCGCTACAGCCGCGGGCGAGAAAGCCAGCGAAAGGCGATTAGCGGAGCCCCCTGCTGCTACACGCATCGAGCCAAGGCCAGGGAAGGTGCCGACATAGGTCCCGCCTTGTCCAGGAGCCAATCAACAGCCGTTTGAGCCTGCGCCGCCGCCGCGAGAAACGCGCGCTTGTCATCCTTAAGCAGCTTCATCCAATGGCCGACGTATGAAGCGTGATCGCTGAGATGATTCGGCGGCAAACTTAGGTGAGCGCCGAGGATCGAGGCGCCGATCTCGGCCACATATCCTGACAGTCCAGCTGGAGTCGGAACGATTTCCACAGTTTTGCGGGCCA
>CAYUOC010000263.1:0-2748 GCA_964446305.1 uncultured Terricaulis sp.
CGCGTTGCGAACAAAGGCGAAACACTGCAGCTTCGGCGCATGTCGCGAATCAATGCGCAGGCTTTTGACGATCTGAACGCGGAGCAGCGCGCTGCGGTTGAGCATGGGCTTGAGCCGTTGCTTGTCATTGCGGGCGCGGGGTCGGGGAAGACGAAGACGTTGTCGTGCCGGGTTGCGCATTTGGTTGCGCAGGGCGCTGATCCGTCGCGGATTTTGTTGCTGACGTTTTCGCGGCGCGCGGCGAGTGAAATGATTGCTCGCGTTGGCAAGGTGATGGCGGGCGATGTGCGTATCCCGTGGGCGGGGACGTTTCACGCGATTGGCGCGCGGCTGTTGCGCGAATTGGCGCCGGTGATTGGCATCGATCCGGAGTTCACGATCCACGATCGCAGCGATAGCGCCGATCTGATGGGCATGGTGCGCCAGGAGCTTGGCGTGGCGACGGGCGCGAAGCGGTTTCCGATGAAGGGGACGTGCCTGGCGATTTATTCGCGCGTCGTGAATGCGGATGAGTCGATCGACGATGCGGTGGTGACGCAGTTTCCGTGGTGCCGTGAGTGGAACGCGGAGCTGAAGACGCTGTTCGGCGCGTATGTCGAAGCCAAGCAGAAACAGAACGTGCTCGACTATGACGATCTGCTTTGGCTTTGGGCCGAGGCAATGAATGAGCCGGCGTTGGCGCGTGAAGTGGGCGCGCGGTTCGATCATGTGCTGGTCGACGAATATCAGGACACCAACAAGCTGCAGGCGCGGATTCTGTTGGCGATGAAGCCGGATGGGCGCGGCGTGACCGTGGTGGGCGACGACGCGCAGTCGATCTATTCGTTCCGCGCGGCGGATGTGCGCAACATTCTGGAGTTTCCGAAGGCGTTCACGCCGGAGGCGCGGCTGGTGACGCTGGAGCAGAATTATCGCTCGACGTCGCCGATCCTGGATGCGTCGAACGCGGTGATTGATCTGGCGAAGGAGCGCTTCACCAAAAATTTGCGCACGACGCGCGCGGGTGGCGTTGCGCCGAAGCTGGTGAGTGTGCGCGATGAGGCGGCGCAGGCGTGTTATATCGCGGAGACCGTGCTGGAGGCGCGCGAGCGCGGGCTGACGTTGATGCAGCAAGCGATCCTCTTCCGCGCGGCGGATTTCTCGGCGCCGGTGGAGTTGGAGCTCGCGAAGCGCGACATCCCGTTCGTGAAGTTCGGTGGGCTCAAATTTCTCGAAGCGTCACATGTGAAGGATTTTCTCGCGATCCTGCGCTGGGCGCAGAATGGCGGCGATCGCATCGCGGGCTTTCGCGCGTTGCAGCTGGTGCCGGGGGTCGGGCCGGCGAAGGCGTCGCGCATGCTGGATGCGGTGGATGAAACGGGCGCGTATGGCGTCGTGCGCAACACGGCGCCGCCGGCGGGCGCGAGCGAGGCGTGGGATGCGCTGAAGCAGATGCTCGGCGATCTGCAAGGCGCGACGTGGCCGGGTGATCTTGATCTTGCGGCGCAATGGTATCGCCCGATGATGAACGAGCGCTACGATGATGCGCGCGTGCGTGCGGGCGATATCGATCAGATGCAGCGGATTGGCGCGACGTTTGGATCGCGCACGAGCTTTCTCACTGAACTCACGCTCGATCCGCCGAACTCAACCAGCGATGAGAGCGGCAAGTCATCGAAGGATGACGATTATCTCATTCTGTCGACGATCCATTCGGCTAAGGGGCAGGAGTGGAAGAATGTGTTCGTGCTGAATGTGGTCGATGGCTGCATGCCGTCTGATCTCGGCACGGGCTCGACGGCGGAGTTGGAGGAGGAGCGGCGGCTGCTCTATGTGGCGATGACGCGCGCGAAGGATGAGCTGCATCTGATCACGCCGCAGCGGTTTTATCACACGCAGCAGAGCAAGGGTGGCGACAAGCACGTCTATGCCATTCGCTCTCGCTTCATTCCGGAGTACGTCGCGACGAAGTTCGAACAGACGGCTTGGGCGCCGGAGGCTTCGCCGGGTGGAGCGGGCGTTGGGCCGCTGCCGAAGATCGATCTCGCTGCGAAGGCGCGGGGAAGATTTAGCTAACTCACCTGCTCTGGGTTCCGGCGCTACGGCGCTGCGCGCCTCCGGCCGGAATGAGAGATGCGCTTACTTCTTCGGCGGCAGTGGGATGTAGGCGCTGGTGCGTTTTTTGTAGGCTTCGTAGTCCGGGCGCGTGCGTTGCAGGTGCGGCTCGGTTGTGGGGCCGCCGCTGACGCGGGTGAGCAGGAAGGTGAGCAGCAGCGGGCCGGCGATGCTCCAGAGGCCCATGCCGGAATCGAGCGCGATCAGCCACATGCCCCACCACGCGACCATGTCGCCGAAATAGTTGGGGTGGCGTGAGTAGCGCCAGAGGCCTTGGTCCATGACCTTGCCCTTGTTGCTCTCGACCGATTTGAAGTGCGCGAGCTGCGCGTCGGCGATGGCTTCGAAGATGATGCCGGCGATCGCGAGCCAGAGGCCGATAAGACCGATTGTGCCGAATTCAGTCGTGCGCGGTATTGCGCCGAGCATCGCCGGCAGCGCGACGATGAATTGCAGGACGAGCTGCGGGCCGAACACCCAGAGCAGCGAGAACATCGCGAAGTTCAAACCGTGCTTTTGCTTGGCGCGTTCGGCGAGCTTGGCGTAGCGGCGGTCCTTGCCGTGATTGGCCCAGCGCCAGAAGAGGTAGATGCCGAGGCGAAGACCCCAGGCGCTGGCGAGGAAGAGCAGCGCAGTCGCGTGCGGGCCGGGATC
>CAYUOC010000263.1:2848-3980 GCA_964446305.1 uncultured Terricaulis sp.
ACGCGGATGAGGACGCCGGCGTCGAAGCATTTGCGGAAGGCTTCGAGGGCGCGTGCAGTTGGCGCGCCAGGGCGGGGTTCGAGTTCGATGCCGCCGATGAGGCCGAGATTGCGGATGTCGATGACGTGCGGCGCGTCGCGCAGCGAATGCATCGCGTCTTCCCAATAGGGGGCGAGTTCGGCGGCGCGTTCGAACAGGCGCTCTTCTTTGAAGGTGTCGAGCGTGGCGAGGCCGGCGGCGCAAGCCAGAGGATGGCCGCTGGTGGTGTAGCCGTGAAAGAGTTCGATCGGCGTGTCGGCGTTGGCGAGGATGGTGTCGTAGATCTCGCGGCTCGCGGCGACGGCGCCCATGGGCACGGCGGCGTTGGTGATGGCTTTGGCCATCGTCAGCAGATCGGGCTTCACATCGAAGAAGTCGGCGGCGAAGGCGCTGCCGAGGCGGCCGAAACCGGTGATGACTTCATCGAAGATCAGAAGGATGTCGTGCTTGGTGCAGAGTTCGCGCAGGCGCTTCAGATAGCCTTTCGGCGGCATGATCACGCCGGTGGAGCCAGCGACAGGTTCGACGATGACTGCGGCGATGGTGCTGGCGTCGTGCAGTTGCACGATGCGTTCGAGCGCGTCGGCAAACTCGGCGCCGTGCGGGGGTTCGCCGCGCGAGAAGGCGTTGCGGGCGATGTCGAGCGTGTGCGGCAGGTGGTCGACGCCAGAGACCATGGGGCCATAGGTCATGCGATTGCGGACGATGCCGCCGACGCTGATGCCGCCGAAATTGGTGCCGTGATAGCCGCGTTCGCGGCCGATGAGGCGATACTTGCCGGGCTTGCCGCGCGCGCGTTGGTAGGCGAGCGCGATTTTCAGAGCGGTGTCGGCGGACTCGCTGCCACTGTTGGTGAAGAAGATGCGGTCGAGGTTCGCTGGCAGGATTTCGCCGAGGCGGTTGGCGAATTCGAAGGCGGCGGGGTGGCCGAGATTGAAATTGGTGGCGTAATCCAGCTCTGCCGCCGCGCGCTGGATGGCTTCGACAATGCGCGGGCGGCCATGGCCGGCGGCGCAGCACCAGAGGCCGGCGGTGCCGTCGAGCACGGCGCGGCCATCCTGAGTGAAATAGTGCATGCCCTCGGCGCGGACGA
>CAYUOC010000264.1:0-3979 GCA_964446305.1 uncultured Terricaulis sp.
CAGCTTCAGCGCGCGGATGAGGGCGCGGTGGATGGTGACGTCGGCGTAGCGGCGGATGGGCGAGGTGAAGTGCGAATAGGCGCGCAGGTTGAGGCCGAAGTGGCCGATGTTCTCGGGCGAGTACACAGCCTGCGATTGAGTGCGCAGGACGACTTCGTTGATGATGTCCTTGTTCGGTGACGCTTCGGCCAGATGCAGGATGCGATTGAAGCGGCCGGCAGTGATGGTCTGACCTTTGCTCCAGGACATGTCGACGGTCGGCAGGAAGTCGGTCAACGCCGCGATCTTGGTATCGCTAGGGCGATCGTGGATGCGATAGATTTGTGGGCGGTTCTTTTGCTCCAGCGTTTCGGCGGCCGCGACGTTGGCTTGGATCATGAATTCTTCGATGAGCTTGTGCGCATCGAAGCGTTCGCGACGGCTGACACCGGCGACTTTGCCGTCTTTGAAAATGATCCGGTGCTCGGGCGCGTCGATCTCAAGCGGCTGACGCTTTTCGCGCGCAGCCCAGACGCAAGCGTAAGCGGCCCAGAGGGGCTTTAGGATTGGCTCGAGCAGCGGCCCGGTTTTCTCATTCGGCTTGCCGTCGATCGCGGCCTGCGCCTGCTCATATGAGAGTTTCGCAGCGGAGCGCATAAGGCCCCGCACGAACTTGTGGCGGACTTTGCGGCCTTCGCGATCGAAGATGATTTCGACGGCCATGCATGCGCGCTCTTCGCCTTCGCGCAGCGAGCAGAGATCGGCGGAGAGTGATTCCGGCAGCATCGGCGCGACGCGATCGGGGAAATAAGTCGAGTTGGCGCGCCGCCAGGCGCCGCGGTCGAGCGGCGAGCCGGGGGTGACGTAAGCAGAGACATCGGCGATCGCTACCCACACGCGCCAGCCGCCTTTGTTTTTCTCGTCCGTATCGGGCGTTGCATAGACGGCGTCGTCGTGATCGCGCGCGTCTTCGGGATCGATCGTGATCAGCGGGATGTCGCGGAGATCGGTACGGCCTTTGAGCGTGGGTTTTTGCGCAGCATTGGCCTGAGCTTCCTCTTCTTCCGAAAAGCCCTCGGTGATGCCGTGGGTGTGCATGGCCAAGATCGAGGCGGCGCGCGGATCGCTGGCCGTGCCGATCACTTCCTTGATCAGGCCGAACTTCGGGCCATGAGCGCGGTCGCGCCCAGAGACGCGCAGTTCGGCGAAAACGAGGTCCCCGTCTTTGGCGTCACCGACATTGTTGGCTTCGATGATGAGATCGTGGCGGGCTTTGCGGTCCGCCGGTTCGACGCGGCCGCCGCCGAATTTGTTGCGCGGGTCTTTGTTGGCGCGATAGACGCCGAGAATACGGTGCGCGCTTTGGCCGAGGCGTTTGACGACCTTGGCGATGAACTCGCCATCGTCATCGCGATGGATGCGCGCCAGGACGCGATCGCCTATGCCAATCGCAGCTTCGCCGCGCATGGCGCGGGCCTCGCCGGGGGCGAGGCGGATTGTTGGGCCGAAGTACCCATCCGGCCCGCGCATCCGCGCTAGCAACTCGCCGTCGGGATCGCGATCAACAACGTCCATGACGCCGGATTCCGGCAACGCTTGCGCATCGGCGTAGCGCTTGCGCCCGGTGCGGCCGAGCGCGCCGGACTCTTCCAACTCACGCAAGATGTGCCGGAGTTCTTTCTTCTGGTTCGCGCCAATGCCGAGTTCGCGCGCGATATCGCGCTTCTGCGCCTTGCCGCCGGCTTTGCGGAGCGCCTCAAGCACGCGTTCGCGGGTGAGGGGTTCAGGGGCTGGTGGTCGATTCTTCGCCATTCGCGCACTGTGGCGCCTCTCACCGTTGCCGGGGAGGGGCGAGCGCCCGAATTCGCTTCGAGGTTACGCCTTTTTGGCGGCCTTCTTCGCCGGCGCCTTCTTGGCAGCAGGTTTCTTCGCGGCAGCCTTCTTCGGCGCGGCTTCCTTCTTCGGAGCCGCGGCCTTCTTCGCGGGCGCTTTCTTTTTCTTCTTACCGCCGCCAGCTTCGGCGCGCGCGGCTAGCAGCGAGAGCGCTTCGTCGACGGTGATGTCTTCGGGCTTTTTGTCTTTGGGCGTGTTGGCGTTGGTTTCGCCGTCGGTGATGTAGGGACCGTAGCGTCCATTGAGGACGCGGATCGGCTTGCCTGTCACCGGGCTTTCGCCGAGTTCCTTGATCGGCGGCGCGGGCGCGCGGCCGAAGCGGCCTTTGCCGCCGCCGGCTTTCTTCTCTTCGATCAACGCGACGGCGCGGTTCATCTGAATTTCGTGCACGTCGTCGGCGCCGGGCAGGTTCACATAGAGATTGCCCATTTTGATGTACGGACCGAAGCGGCCGATATTGGCGACGATCATCTCGTTCTCGCTCGGATGCATGCCGACTTCGCGCGGCAGCGAGAGCAATTTGATTGCGGTCTCTAAGCTGACATCGGTCGGCGCCTGGCCTTTCGGCACGCTGGCGCGTTTCGGCTTATCGGGATCGCTCGGGTTCGGCGTTTCGAAATAAGCACCGAAGCGGCCGCTCTTCAGCAGGATGGGACCGTTCGGGCCGTCGCCCACCGGCAAGCCGTCTGATGGGATCGCCTGTTCGGCTTCGTCGCCACCCGCGAGCGGGCGTGTGAACTTGCACGGCGGATCGCCGTTATAGTTCGAGCAGCCGACGAATGCGCCGTACTTGCCCAGACGCAGCGAAAGCTGGCCGACATTGCAGAGCGGGCAGAGGCGCGCGTCCTTGCCGTCTTCGCGCGGCGGGAAAATGTGGGGCCCGAGCACTTCGTTCAGAGTGTCGAGCACTTGCGTGATGCGCAGATCGCCGATGTCGGTGATGGCGCCGTTAAAGTCTTTCCAGAAGTCGCGCATCAGCTTCTTCCAGTTGAGTTCGCCGGCGCTGACTTGGTCGAGCTGGGTTTCGAGGTCGGCAGTAAAGTCGTATTCGACATACTTGCCGAAGAAGTTTTCGAGGAACGCGATGACGAGACGGCCGCGGTCATCCGGGATGAAGCGGTTTTTGTCCATCTTCACGTAATTGCGTTCACGCAGCTTCTCGAGGATCGCCGCGTAGGTCGAAGGCCGGCCGATGCCGAGCTCTTCGAGCTTCTTCACCAGCGAAGCTTCCGAATAACGCGGCGGCGGTTCAGTGAAGTGCTGATCCGCCTTCACGTCCTCGACCTTAACGCTCTCGCCTTGCTTCAGTTGCGGCAGGCGGCGGTTTTCTTCGTCTTCCTCGTCGTCGCGGCCTTCTTGGTAGAGCTTCAGGAAGCCGTCGAAGAGAATGACTTGGCCGGTGGCGCGGAGTTCGACTTTGCCGGTCGGCTCGGTGAAATCGACGCTGGTGCGCTCGATCGAGGCCGATTCCATTTGGCTGGCGACAGCGCGCTTCCAGACGAGATCGTAGAGCTTCGCTTGATCGCCATCGAGGTGCAGCGATTGCGGCGTGTTTGTCGGGTCAGTCGGGCGGATCGCTTCGTGCGCTTCCTGCGCGTTCTTGACCTTGGAGACATACTTGCGCGGTTCAGCCGGCACATAATTGTTGCCGAACTGGCCGCCGATGGCGGTGCGCAGTTCGCGGATGGCGCCTTCATCCATGCTGACGCCGTCTGTACGCATGTAGGTGATGTGGCCGGCTTCGTAGAGACGTTGCGCGGTTTGCATCGTGCGCGAGGCGTTGAAGCCAAGCTTGCGGGCGGCTTCCTGTTGCAGCGTCGAAGTCGTGAACGGCGGCGGCGGATTGCGGCGCGTCGGCTTCGCTTCGACAGCGCTGACCGTGAACTTGCCGTTCTTCACCGCGTCCCGCGCGGCGTGCGCCATGGTTTGGTTCTCGATGTCGAGGCGCTTCAGCTTTTTGCCTTGGAACGCCGAGAGGCGGGCGGTGAAGGCTTCGTTGCGCAGCGACAGCATCGAAGCGTCGACGCTCCAGTATTCCTGCGGCTTGAACTTCTCGATCTCGACTTCGCGGTCGACGATGATGCGCAGCGCCACCGATTGGACGCGG
>CAYUOC010000265.1:0-3957 GCA_964446305.1 uncultured Terricaulis sp.
GCAAGGAAGTGCCGTTGGCGATCGCCAACGCCAACACCTCCTTCACCAGCGCCTACCGCGACACACGCGAGACCGAGATCCCGATCGCGCACGGCGATGGCCGTTTCGTCGCCGATGACGACACGCTCAACCGCATTGAGGGCGAAGGGCGCGTTGTCTTCCGCTATCTCGACAATCCGAACGGTTCGGCCCGCGATATCGCCGGCCTCATCAACGACCGCGGCAACGTCATGGGAATGATGCCCCACCCGGAACGCGCGTCCGATCCCGTGCTTGGCCGCACCGGCGGCGCGGCGGTATTCCAAAGCCTGATGGAAGCGGCATGAGCGCGAAGAAACCAGAGGCGACCGGCTTCGACGCCGAAGTCGATTCCGCGCGCAAGCGGCTCGAGAGCGCGCTCAACGAAGAAACTGGCTTTGACGATCTTGCCGCGCTGCAAGCGCTTGCGCCGATCCTGGAGGAGAAAATCTCCTCCAGGCGCCTCGCCTTTACGCTTGGCGATGAAGACGACGACGAGACTCAGATCATCGTCCTGCATGTACAGACCGACGAAGAACTCGGCTTCATCTTCGCCGAGGACGGCGAGTATGTGTTCGAGTCGAACCTGGAAGCCTATTTCGACGACTTCGTCGACGACGATCCCGAGCGCTTCGTCGAGCGCCTCTACGAAACCCTCCGCGCCGATTTGCCGAAATACGAAGTCGAAAACAAAGGCTGAGGTTACGCAGCACTCTATCCCACGCTTCCCGGCCAAGTTCATGCGCATCGCAGATGCGGATGAACGCCGAGCCGGGACCCACGTTGACCCATGGATCCCGGGTCTCGCTGCGCTCGCCCGGAAAACGTGGAGATGTCGTCTATCCACGGATAAACCACCCATTCCCGGGGCTTCGCGAAGCGAAGAGCCCGGGACCCATAACCACCAATCATCGAAACGAAACGCGCTGAATCTTCAGCGCTCTTCCCGCCGCCATGCGTGTTTATGGGTCCCGGACTGGCGCTACGCGCCATCCGGGAATGGGTGGGAAGACCGGGGATAGAACCCAATCAATCCTGTGGGCTCAGAACTGAGGTACACTTCTCCCGTTCCGCATCACGGAGGGGCTCACAGGAATTCCAGCCCGGTTTGCGAAGCGGAATGCGATCGAAGTGAGGACTCTGCTGGCGGGGAGCTGAAACCGTCAGGTCCGGGATCAATTGGAAGTCCCGCTCGCCGCAAGCGGAAGGCGACGGAGTGAATAGCTCCACCCGACCCAACGCTGACGAAAAATCGATCGCGGGAACGCGAGGCGTTTTGCGCCAACCACCTTCCCTTTTTCGGCCTGCGCGAAACGTCTCGCGTTCCCGCCCTCCACCTTGAACCCGCATCGGCGGCGCTTTCGCGCGCGCCCCAAACAAAAGGCCCTCCGCGTTTCCGCGAAGGGCCAAGGCTATGGAGTTTGATATCTGTCTATTCGATCGTGAAGCGATCGGTTTCAGCGCGGACGTTGGCGTCCTCTTCGCGCATCGCCGACATCACGCGTTGCATGCGCGGATCGGAGAGCGCCGCGTTGATGCGCACCAGCGCTTCAACGCTTTCCGAGGAGGCGCCGAACATGTTGCTGAACGCTTGGAACGGGCTTTCGACCGTCGGGTAGTAGCGCAGCTGCACGCGGGCGTTCTCTTCGATCCCGGCCAGCGCACGAGCTCGCGCCACCGCAACCGAGAAGCCGCCGAGATGATCGACCAGCCCGCGCTCAAGCGCTTGCTGACCCGTCCAAACTCGGCCTTGCGCCACCGCGCGCACTTGCTCCGGCGTCATCTCACGGCCTTCGGCGACAAGGCCGATAAACTGCGTGTAGGCGCGGTCGATGAAGGCGGAGAACGCGGCGCGTTCAGCTTGGTTGAAGCCACGCTCGGTGGTGAACATTTCCACCAGCGGCGAACCGACCGTGATCGTCTCGGTATTGGTCGAGAGATAATAGTCGAACGCCGGGCCGATGATCAGCTTGCCGCCGACAACACCGATCGAGCCGGTGATGGTCGAAGGCGAGGCGATGATCTCGTCCGCATAAGCCGAGACGTAATAGCCGCCCGAAGCTGCGACATCACCCATCGAAACCACGATGTGCTTGCCACGCTCTTTGGCCGTCCGCAGCGCCGCCAGGATCTGATCCGAGGCGACCACCGAACCGCCGGGGCTGGAAACACGGAACACGATGGCGCGAACGTTCTCGTCTTCCGAGGCGTCGAGCAGCGCTTGCGCAATCGCGTCGCTGTTCATCGCGGATTCGTCGCTGAAAATGTCATGGCTCTCAGGGCCGGAGACGATAGCGCCTTCGCCCTGCACAACCGCGATCACCGGACCGCCCGAATGCGTCGGCGCGCGATAATCGGCGAAGTCGACCATTTCGAAATTCTCGCCACGGCCCAAGGCAGCGCGCGCCGCCTCTTCCGGCCGGCCAATCTGATCGATCAGCCCGAGCTCACGCGCCTGCTGAGCGGTGAACGGCGTGCGTTCGATCGCCTGGCGCGTCGCTTCCGGCGTGATCTCACGATCGGCGGCGATGTTGGCGATCATGTTGTCGTAGATGCCATTCATCAGGCTCATCATCGATTCACGGTGCGCGGGCGTGAAGCCGCGCTGCGTGATCGAGTTCGCCGCGGTCTTGTAATCCTCGCGCGTCTCGAACTGCGCTTGCAGGTGATAACGCTGCAGCGTCTCGCCGAAGAACGTCACTTCAGCCGAAAGACCCATCGGCTGGAATTCGCTGGTTTCCTGCAGCCACACTTCGTCGCTGTCGGCGATGGCCATGTAGCCCGGCATGCTCATGCGCACGCCGTCATTCTGGAGGTGCGCGACAACGAACTTGCCGGACTCACGGAACGCCGCGAGCGCGGCGCGGAGTTCTTCGGCTTGCGCCGCTTGCAGGCCCGCCGTGTTGGCGCGGATGTAAATGCCTTCAACCGAATTGTCGGTGCGCGCCGCATCGATTTTGGCCAGCACATCGAGAAGCGCGTTGCTGCCGCCGAATGAGGCGAATGGGTTGGCGGGGCGCTGGTCGGTCAGCGGTTCGCGCAGATCGAGCGCCAGAACCATGTGATTGGGCTGGGCCGGCTGGCCGCCGAACGAAGCGGCGAGCATGCCAATGAGCAGGATCGGTCCGATGAAGAGGAAGAGGACCAAGCCCGTCAGGACACCCGCCACGGTGATCAGAAATTGCTTCACGACAGGAAACTCCACCCCGGCCCTGTGCCAGGTTTATCGATAAATGATATGGACCGGGGTCCGAACGCAAGCGGTTTCTTATCGAAAAATGATAAATCCCGGGCTAGGGAGCAGCGTTAACGGCGCCAAAACCTTGCTGCGACGCAACTTTTCCAAGAGCCGAACCTGTCGCATGATCTGCAGTGGAGGGGTGCGCTTCCCATGCCCGCACGCGGCAGACCGGCCTTCGCCAGTGACGACTGGATGCTCGAGCAGCAGCTCCGGGCAGAGATGGAGGCTGAGGCCTGGCGCCGGCTGCGCTCGGAATTGGCCGTCCCCCAGGCCCTACCCGCGCCTGAGGCGGCCAGCGCGCCTGCCGAAATCGACCACCATCGCTCCGGCAGCATCATCCTCAAGGCGCTGGTGCGCTTCATCCTGGCCTCGCTGGCGGCCTATCTGGCCTGGCTGGCCGGCGTCGACGCCCGGTTGGGCGAGTTCGACGTCTGGATGGCCACCGGCTCCACGTTCGCCGTCGTCCTGGCGCTTTCCATGCTCGGCGCCGCGCGCGGCTTCGTCCACGCGGCAGCCGAAACCGTGCGCTGGATGCTACTGATTGCACTGGGTTTCGGGGCCACCTGGCTGGCCTTCAACTGGCCCAGCTAGGCCGCGTTGCGCCGTCCGTAAAACCGTGTAAAAGGCCCGCCTCGCGTAAGCGTCGGAGTATAGCTCAGCCTGGTAGAGCACCACGTTCGGGACGTGGGGGTCGTAAG
>CAYUOC010000266.1:0-1882 GCA_964446305.1 uncultured Terricaulis sp.
TCCTGCTGCGTCGTCAGCGCCTTCGCCTGCACCGGCCCCGCAATCTGCGCATCCGCAAACGAAAACACCGCGCCCTTGGCGCCGTCGGGGCCCGGGCCGCGGAGTTCAAGCTGTGACCACGCCAGCGATCCATCAATCCGCGCCCGATCAAACTTAGCGCCGCCCTCGATCACCGTTTTCTGGCCGTGCGGGGCGAAGCCATCGTCGCGCAGCTTCAAAGTCAAATTGCCGCCAACCCGGACGTTCGGCGCTCGAATGGCCCACGCGCCGCGATTGATGAAGCGGCCCGCACCTAAGGCGAGATAACCATTGATGCGCGCATCGGCGAGGAAGAGTTCACCCTTCACGTTGACGCCGTTCATGATCAACGCGCCGCCGATCTGCGTGCTGGTCCCGACAATCGCGCGCCCGTACACATCGCCGCTCATCGCAGTGCGGTGCACGAACTCGGATCCATCGAGGCGCACGTTCCGCGCGATCCTCGCGTTCTCCATGGAGAACGCGCCGTGGACCTTGATGTCGTCAGCAACAAGAGAGCCGCCGACTTCAGCGTTTGCTATCACGAGGGCGTCGCCCGTTTCATTGCGGAACACGGAGCCTTCGCTGACATCCAGATCGCCGGAGACGTGCGCGCCGAAGAAGCGCGTCTCGCCCTCTACCTTCATGCCGCGAAGGATCACTCTGCTGAAGCGCGCGCCGTCTGTGTTCAGCGCGACCGATTGCGCATCCTCACTGCGGTTCAGCAGCGTTGCATTCGTTGCGGAGAGCATCCCGTCGACCGAGGCTTCAACCAAACGCAGGCATCCAAACGAGTCAAAATCCTCGCCGAGCACCACGCTCCCAGCCACCTGCGCGCCCTGAAGATTGAATGCGTCTTCGCTGCTGTCGACTGCGCGCGCCAGTTTGGCGCCATTCAAAAGCAGGTCGCCATTGATGCGCGCGCCATCAAAATTGATGACAAGCGTGTCCGCGATCGGTGCGACGTAAGTGATGTTCACCTCGCCTTGCACTTCGGCCTGAATGGCTTTCAGCCGCGAGAGCACGCTGTTGGCAAACGACACCCGCGCCAACCGCGCGTGGCTCAGATCCACCAGGTCCGGGATCTCGCACTCCACCAAGCTCAGCGCCGGCAGCCCTTCGCCTGAACAATCGGTAAGGTCGAGCACGCCCTCAATCCGCGCGCCCTTGATCCGCACGCCCGGTGTCCGGATCGCCCAGCTCGGGTCGAGCCTGAGCAGCAGCTTCCGTAAAAACCCAGCGCGCACGATGGGCTTCGCCCCACCTGGCCCGCCCATGGCGCTAAAATCCGCGATTTCCCCAGCGTTCGTCCGCTCCACCACGAAATGCTCGTGCGGCGACAGGTCGTTGGCGTCAAACGCCATGCGTGATCCCCCGGCTCCCCCAAGCCAGGAACCGTTAAACCATCCCGCGCGAGGGCAGGCGAGTCGCCTTATATGAAAGAGATGTCAGACGCCGCAGCCGCCACCACACAGAGCAATCTGCCCGAACTTTCGGTCAGCGAACTCGCGCAGGCGGTAAAGCGCACGATGGAGACGAACTTCGACCGCGTCCGCGTGCGCGGCGAACTCGGCCGCGTGCTGATCGCCAAGTCCGGTCACCTCTACGTCGATCTCAAAGACGAAGGCGCCACCATCTCCACCGTAATGTGGAAGGCCAACGTCCAACAACTCGGCTTCAAGCCTGAGGAAGGCCTCGAAGTCGTCGCCGAAGGCCGGCTCTCCACCTATCCGGGCCGCTCGCAATATCAGCTGATCTGCGAACGCATGTCGCCCGCCGGTGTCGGCGCGCTGCTCGCGCAACTCGAAAAGCTCAAACAGAAGCTGCAAGGCGAGGGCCTGTTCGCGCGCGAACGCAAGAAGCC
>CAYUOC010000266.1:1982-3957 GCA_964446305.1 uncultured Terricaulis sp.
GACGAAAAACAACGCGCCATCGTCGATCCCGCCCGCGCGCCAAGCACGGAAGCAGAGCCACCCAAGCCAAAGGCGAAACCAAAGCCCGCGGGCAATCAAGGGGATCTGTTCTAGCCGAACGAGCCCGCCGCCAGCGTGATCGCTTCCTCGTAGCTCGGCGCTTCCTGCACCCGCGCCATCACGCCAAGTTTGGTCAACGAAGCCCGCACCTCCGGCCGCAGCTCGCAGAACACTACTGTCACGCCATGTGACTCGCAGCGCTTCAGAAAACGCTCCAGCGCATTCACACCGGACGCATCCGCCAACGGCACCTCGCGGAAGCGCAAGATAAATGCACGCGGCGGCGGGAAGGCGGCTTCAAGTGCATCGATCAACCGGCTCGCGGCGCCAAAGAAGAGCGGGCCGCGCAGCTCAAACACCTCAACGCTCTTCGGCAACTCTGCGCGCGCTTCATATTCGGCGCGCGGCTGCGCGAAATCATCCTGATCGCGCTCGATCAGCGAAACACCGCGCGAGACCGCCGTCGCTTCGCTCATCCGGTGCATGAAGATGATCGCCGCCAGCACAACGCCGACTTCGATCGCCACCGTTAGATCGACGAGCACCGTGAGCAGGAACGTCGCCAACAGCACCACGCGATCTCCAGCCAGGCCGAAGAGCAGGTGCTTGAAGCGCTCCCGCTCGCTCATGTTCCAAGCCACCACGGTCAACACCGCCGCCAAGCTCGCGAGCGGCACCAGGGCCACGAGCTGCCCAAGCGCCAGCATGAAAACGAGTACAAACGCCGCGTGAAACATGCCCGCAAATGGTGTTTGCGCGCCGGCGCGAATGTTCGTCGCCGTGCGCGCGATCGCGCCCGTCGCGGAAATGCCGCCAAACAGCGGCGCGGCGACGTTGGCGACGCCCTGCGCCACGATCTCACAGTTCGAGCGATGCCGCCGCCCGGTCATGCCGTCGGCCACCATCGCTGAGAGCAAGCTCTCGACGCCTGCTAAAAACGCAATTGTCAGCGCTGAAGGCAAAAGCTGCTGCACGCGCGTCCAACTCACCTCCGGCACATGCATCGCTGGCAGCGCCGTCGCCGCGTCCGCGCCGAAGCGCGAACCGATCGTCTCCACCGGCAACTTGAGCGCCCACACGACGAGTGTCGCGCCACCCACCGCGATCAACAGCGAAGGCCATCGCGGCAGGTACTTCTGCAGCACAAGGATCGCAGCCAGCGCCGCGCCCGCAACGCCGATCGCGGCGAGATTGATGCTCTCACGCGCCGCCCAGAACGCGCCGATCTTTTCGATGAACTCAGCCGGAACCTCACTCATCGAAAGCCCAAGCAGATCGCGGATTTGGCTGGTGAAGATGATGACGGCGATGCCCGCGGTGAAGCCTGTCACCACCGGCTCGGGGATATACTTGATCCAATCGCCGACCCGCAGCAGCCCGGCCACGACCAAGATGGCGCCCGCCATCATCGTCGCCAGCGCCAAGCCGTCATAACCAAACTGATGCACGACGCCGTAGACGACGACGATGAACGCACCCGTCGGTCCGCCGATCTGAAAGCGCGATCCGCCGAGCGCCGAAATCAGAAAGCCAGCCACAACCGCTGTAATCAGCCCTTGCGCTGGCGTGACCCCGGACGCGATGGCGATCGCCATGGCCAACGGCACCGCAACGATCGCGACAGTCAGCCCCGCCGTCGCGTCGGCGCGCGCCTTGGCCCAGGAATATCCCTCCTGCGCCGGCACCGTGATCGACTTTGGAATGAACAGCCGCCAATCGCGCGAGGACGCGCTCTTGGGCGAATTTCCAGCTTGGCTTGTCATCTGAGTCGGTCGCGAGGATCGCGCGAACCGGCCGGAGGCGCAAAGCGGTAACGCGCCGCAGCAGCCGGGCATGAACAGCCGCCACTTGCACCCGGCGCTGACGATGGCCAAAAACGCCCCACGATGAGCGCTATCACCGAAGCCTTCGAGCT
>CAYUOC010000267.1:0-3892 GCA_964446305.1 uncultured Terricaulis sp.
CGCGATGGACTTCGCCCATGCGGTGGACCCCCGCTTTTTCCGCTCGTGCCTGCATATTCCTGCCCCCGAATTTAGGTCTGTGTTAACTCGACTCGGCTCTGGCCCAAACCACATGTGGTTGCGTGCCCGGCTGAACCGTACCGCTATATATAGTGATGCCACCCGTTAATGCAGGGTCAATGGGGAAGGCGCTCAGCAGCGAAATTTAGCGTGTCGAATCTGTGAACACAGAGCCCGAAGCTGCTTCGATCGTTAACGCAATGGCGGTGTTTAGATGCCGTAAATTCAGCCCTTGCACCTTAACAAAATCCGGCGTTTTTCAGGCGGATGGCGGATCATTCGGGGCAGGGAAAGGCGGCGCTCGCCGCGTTAACGGGTGGCGCGCTCTTAGGCCTTTCACCCATCGCCATGAGGCTCTCGGAACTCGGTCCGCACGCCTCAAACTTCTGGCGATTCCTGCTGGCTCTACCGATTCTAGCTCTATGGGCGGCGGTCTCCCGGCCGATTCCCGGCGCCCGGCAGACCGGCTGGCTGCTGTTTGCCGGCATTCTCTTTGGAATCGAGGTCTCGCTCTGGGGGGCGGCGCTGGGGCTGACCACCGTCACTAACGCCACCTTGCTGGCCAACCTCACGCCGGTGTTTGCGGCGCTGTTCGGCTGGTTCCTGTTCCGGGAACGGCTGAGCGCACCGGTTATCGCCGGTGTCGCCATTTCCCTCGCGGGTGCGGTGCTGCTCGCTCTGGCGCGGGCGCAGGCCGCCGCCGGCCCCACGGGCGATCCCCAAACGGGCTGGATCGGCGATGCGCTCGGGCTTAGCGCCGCCGTTGGCTATGCAGGTTATCTCCTCATCCTGCGCATGCTGGGCAAGGAGGTGAATGTCGGCGCGGTGATGTTCTGGGCGACGATCGGGGCGCTGCTTGTCGCCTTGGCCTTGGCGCTCATCTTCAACGAGCGGCTGCTGCCGCAGACCGTCTACGGCTGGCTCATTCTCATCGGCCTTGCGATCATCGTTCAGGTTGGCGGACAGGGGCTCATCGCTTACGGCGTTGGCCGCTTGCCTATTGTCGCGAGCACGGTGTTGCTGTGGATGCAGCCACTCGTCGCCGCGGCGCTTTCATGGATCATGTTCGGCGAAGCGCTCGGCGCGTTTGCTTTGATCGGCGCGGCGCTGGTGCTGGCAGGGATCTACGTCGTTCAGCGCAATCGCAGCGCCTAGTTGTGCAGCGGCCGCATCCAGCGCTCCATCGGGCACGAAACCGTAGGATCGCGTCCGCATGACGAGAGCGCTGTCGCGTAGATGATCTCAGCGCGGCCGATCAGGTTTTCGACCGGCACCGGCCCCATGCCGCTCCAACGGCTGTCGAGCGAGTTGTCGCGATTGTCGCCCATGGCGAAGAAATGCCCTTCGGGCACTGTGTACGGGCCGAAATTGTCGAGTGGCGAACCGTCCGTCAGGTTGTGCACCGCGTGCGTGATGCCGCCCGGCAGTGTTTCTTCATAACGCTCCGCCCATTCGCGGCCGCCATCATGCACGGCGCGCATCAGCAGGTGCGGTTCTGTCGTTTCAACAGCGCGTCCATCGATCAAGAGAACGCCATCGCGCATTTCAATCACGTCGCCCGGCAAGCCGATGGCGCGCTTGATCATAACGACGTTCGTCACCGGATGGATGAACACGACAACGTCGCCGCGCTGCGGCAGGCGCTCAAACAAGCGGCGCTCCGAGCGCGGCAGCGCGAAGCCGACATCGAACGGCAGTGAGAAGCGGCTATAGCCGTATGCGAATTTCGACACCGTCACCCGGTCGCCGACCTCAATGTGCGGCACCATGCTTTCGGACGGGATGCGATATTGCGCGAACGCGACCGTGGTAAAGGCGAGATACGCCACGAATGCGCCGGCGATCGTCTTCAGCCATTCGAGGCCTTCGCCGCGCAACCGTTCCCGCCAATCGCTCATCCGCATCTCCCACTGGCGCCAGCGTGTGAAGCCAATTATCTGGCGTCAAGCAGGAAGCTGCGGAGACTCTCGTGACGCGCGCAATGACCGCAGTTCTGGGCGGGTTGAAGGACGTCATCTTCGGGCGGCTGACCTGGCTGGCGATCATTAATCTCGTGATCGCCGCGACGATCACGGTTTTCGCGGCGCGGGCAGGGCTTCAGTATCTCGTGCCGCTCATTCCCGAAGGCGGCGGTTGGCTAAGCTATCTCTCAACCGCCGGCTCTTGGGTCGCGAGTTTCGCTGTCGTTGTGCTCGCCATCGCCTTGTCGCCGGCGATCTCGATGGTGGTCGGCGGCGTCCTGTTCGATTTCGCTGCCGAGCGTGTTGAGAAGAAGATCGGCGCGACAAAAGCGCGGGGCGTCCCCATCCAAGAAGGTCTGCTAAACGGCTTGCGCATTGCCGCGCCGGCGCTTGCGCTCAATCTCCTGGTGATCCCGCTTTATTTCATACCCGTCGTCAACGCGGTGACGTTCTACACGCTGAACGGATTTCTGATGGGGCGTGAGTATTCAACCATCACGGCGGCGCGGCATATGAGCTATCAAGAGGCCGTCGCGCTGCGGAAACGGCATGGCGCGCAAGTGTTCGTGGTTGGCCTTGCTTGCTCGATCATTCCGTTCGTTGCGCCGCTCGTTGGCGCCAGCGCCATGACGCGCCTTGTTCAGTCTATTCGCACCGGCCGCTAAGGCCGCTCGCCGGTTGCGACAACGGCGAGCAGCGCCGTGCCGCCAATGGTGCGCATCGTCGTTGTGACATTGCCGAAATAGACAGCGAGTCGGCGCTTCAGAATGCGTGCGATCTTGGCGCGTTGGGCGGCTTCTGGCGGTTCATACACCTGCACAAAGAGGCTCTTCGCATGCATGAGCCGGCGGACATCGAGGACCTCCGCGCCGTCGCCAACCCAAAACGCATTCACGTTCACGGCGAGGATGCGGTCGAACAGGGCGGGCTCTCTGTCCTGGGCGTTGAACGCACCTTCGATGAAGATTGCGCGGCCGGCTTTGGCGTAAGCGGCATTGCGCGCCAGTGAAGCTTTGACCGCGGCCTGCGAGCGATCGATGCCCATATAGCTGCCGCGCCCGAGCAGCGGGCAGATGCGTTGCGCGGCGATGCCGCTGCCGCAGCCGATCTCAAAGATGTTGCTGTCCTTCTCGATGCGAAGGAGTTCGAGCGCCCACTTTATTCGCGCCGGCGCCAGCGCTTTCGGTTCACGCACGCGCAGCGACCAGCTTCACCACGTCGCTCATGATGCCGGTGATCTTGAAGTCCTTCGGCGTATAGACGCCGGCGACGCCCATTTGCTTTAGCGCCAACGCATCAACCGGCGGAATAATGCCGCCGACGATGAGCGGCACGTTCTCCAGGCCTTCGGCGCGCATCAAGCGCACAACTTCCTGCACGAGATCGAGGTGTGAGCCCGAAAGGATCGATAGCCCGACCGCGTGCGCCTTCTTCTCCTTCGCCGCGGCGACGATCTCCGCGGGCGTCAGCCGAATACCCTCATAGATTGCGTCCATGCCGACAGCGCGGGCGCGCGCCGCGATCTGTTCTGCGCCGTTGGAGTGGCCGTCGAGGCCCGGCTTGCCGACGAGGAAGGTGAGCTGACGGCCGAGCTTTTCGCTCAGCGCCGACACATCGCGCTTCACCGCTTCGATGTCTTCGCCGCCTGTCTCGATCACCAGCGCAACACCCGTCGGCCCGCGGTATTCGCCATAAACACGGCGCAACGCCGCCGCCCATTCGCCGGTGGTGACGCCTGCCTTCGCGGCGGCGAAGCTGGCGGGCATGATGTTCTTGTCGGCGCGCGCATCGGCTTCGAGTGCAGCGATGGCGGCTTGCGCTGCGTCAGCGTTGCGGGCGGCGCGCCACGCCTTCAAGCGCGCGACCTGCTG
>CAYUOC010000268.1:0-3817 GCA_964446305.1 uncultured Terricaulis sp.
ACATGATCGTGGCCGATGGGGTCACCAAGGCCGATGGCGTCACCATCTATACGGCCAAGGATCTCAAAGTCGGGCTGTTCTCGCCGGAGCAGCTTGAAGCGCAGATGAAGTCGTAAGGGAGCGAAAGCATGCGTCGCGTCGTCGTCACGGGCATGGGCATCGTCTCGTCCATCGGCAACAATCAAAACGAAGTGCTGGCAAGCCTGCGCGAAGCCAAGAGCGGCATCAGCGCCGCGCCCGAGTACGCCGACAAAGGCATGCGCAGCCAAGTTCACGGCGCACCGAGCGTAAAGCCTGAAGAAGTCGTCGATAAACGCAACATGCGATTCATGGGCGAAGGCTCGGGCTGGAACTTTATCGCCATGGAGCAGGCGATCCAGGACGCGGGCCTCTCGCATGAAGAAGTGTCCAATCCGCGCACCGGCATCATCATGGGCTCAGGTGGCCCCTCCGCGCGCGCGATCGTCGCCGCCGCTGATACGGCGCGCGAAAAAGGCGCCAAGCGCGTTGGGCCGTTTGCCGTGCCGAAGGCGATGAGCTCGACCGCGAGCGCGACTTTGGCGACGCCGTTCGAGATCAAGGGCATCAATTACTCGATCAGCTCGGCCTGCGCGACCAGCGCGCACTGCATCGGCGATGCCTACGAACAAATTCAAAACGGCAAGCAAGACATCATGTTCGCCGGCGGCAGCGAAGAGCTGGACTGGACGCTCTCGGTTCTGTTCGACGCGATGGGCGCGATGAGCACCAAATATAACGAGACGCCGTTCAAAGCCTCGCGCGCCTACGATAAGAACCGCGACGGCTTCGTCATCGCCGGCGGCGCGGGCGTGCTGGTGCTCGAAGAATACCAACGCGCCAAGAAGCGCGGCGCGAAGATTTACGGCGAAGTCGCCGGCTATGGCGCGACCAGCGATGGCCACGACATGGTGGCCCCGTCAGGCGAAGGCGCGACGCGCTGCATGCAAATGGCGATGCGCTATCTCGATCGCCCGGTCGATTACCTCAACACCCACGGCACCTCGACGCCGGTTGGCGATGTGAAGGAAATGGAAGCCGTGCGCGCCGTGTTCGGTTCGAAGCCGCCGCTCATCTCAAGCACCAAGTCGCTGAGCGGCCATTCGCTCGGCGCCGCCGGCGTACAGGAAGCGATCTACTCGCTCTTGATGCTGAACAACGGCTTCGCCTGCGAGAGCGCCCACATCGAAGAGCTTGATCCGGCGTTCGAAGATTTGCCGATCCTGCGCCAGCGTGAAGACCGCGAACTGAATTGCGTGCTGTCGAACTCGTTCGGCTTCGGCGGCACCAATGCGACGCTGGCGTTTACGCGGGTCGCGGCCTGATACAGTGAGCGCCGGCCCTAAAGCCGGCGCTCTAAGCGATCCCGATGAGACGAGGGGTTAGTTCGTCGCGGTATCGCCTGTTCGGTCAGCGGCGAAGCTCGCTTGCGCGACTTCAACGGCGTTCGATAGCGAGCCCGTCGCCAGCGTCAGACCCAAGGTCACGCCCGCAGCCAGAAAAACAACGAACAGCACGCCCCAGACCCATCGGCCCTCGCGCTTCGGCGGCGCCACCTCGATGCCTTCGAGCGCGTCATGATCGATGCGGGCTTCGTAAATCTTGGCCATGAGTCGTCCCTGAAAATGCTCGACCTCAGAACGCGATAGGCTCTTCTGGGTTCCGGTTTGGCTGCAAAGAGGCTATTGGCTCCCTTCAAACAGGAGTTCTGAGCCATGGCCGACGAGTGGGTGTTTCCGAAGGGTGAGCTGATGCGCGGCAAGCGCGGGCTCGTCATGGGCGTGGCGAACGATAAGTCGATCGCCTGGGGCATCGCGCAACAGCTCGCGGCGCAAGGCGCCGAGATCGCGTTCACATACCAAGGCGAGGCGCTGGAGAAGCGCATCCGGCCGCTGGCCGAGAGCGTCGGCTCTCAAATCGTGCTCGAATGCGATGCGACCAACGATGCGCATCTCGATGCGGTGTTCGATCGCCTGAAGACGACTTGGGGCAAGCTCGACTTTCTCGTCCACTCGATCGCCTTCTCCGACAAGAACGAGCTCAAGGGCTCGTTCATCGAGAACACGAGCCGCGAGAACTTCCTCCGCTCGATGGACATCTCGACGTTCTCATTCGTCGCCGCCGGCAAGCGCGCGGCAAAACTGATGGACCGCGGCGGATCGATGCTCACGCTCACCTATCTTGGCGCCGAACGGGTGCTGCCGAGCTACAACGTCATGGGCGTTGCGAAGGCGGCGCTTGAGGCCTGCACGCGCTACATGGCGCGCGATCTTGGCCCCGAAGGCAAACGCGTCAACGCGATCAGCGCCGGCGCCATGCGGACGCTCGCGATCGCCGGCATCCAAGGCGGACGTGGGCTGATCAGCACAGGCCGTGAATGGTCAGTGATGAAGGAAGATACCAGCATGGAGGGCATCGCCGGCTGTGCGCTTTGGCTGCTCTCCGATCTCGGCCGCTCAACCACCGGCGAAGTGATCCACGTCGATGCGGGCTTCCATATCGTCGGCGTGCCGAGCACGGGCGATCCCAACGAATGACGCGCATCCCGGGCACGCAAGGCTACAGCGCCGAAGCCCCGGATTTGCTTGAGCGTTACGAACGGATGGGCTTCGAGGGCGCGCATTTCGCCGTGCTCGATTTCATCGCGCCGCCGCCGCTTGACGTGCTCGATATCGGCGCGGGCACCGGGCGTGACGCGGCTTGGTTTGCGCAGCGCGGTGACCGTGTGACCGCCATCGAGCCAACGCGGGAGATGCGCGAAGGCGCGATCGCGCTGCATCCTGAGCCGAATATCGAATGGATCGACGACAGCCTCCCGGACCTCACCTCGGTTCGCGGACGAACGTTTGACCTCGTGTGGATGTCTGCGGTTTGGATGCACTTCGATGCCAGCGAGCGGGCGGCGATGATGGCCAATGTCGCGCCTTTGGTGCGCCCGGGTGCTTCGCTGATGATCAGCTTGCGGCACGGGCCGATACCCGAAGGCCGGCGCATGTTCGATGTGAGCCCCGGTGAGACGACGAAGCTCGCGCAGAGCTCCGGGTTTGAGATCGTGAGCGCGGCGTGTTTCGACTCCCCCTACGCGCCGGGCGTCACCTGGGACAGGCTCTGGTTTCGAAAGGCGATATGATGCAGCTCGCCTCACTCAAACGCATTCTCGCCGCGCTACTCGGCATCGGCGGCGCCGCGAACGGCGTGTTCATGCTGGCGGCGCCGCCGCTTTGGTATGACAGCGTGCCAGGGCTTGCGCATACGGGCCCGTTCAATCCGCACTTCGTCATGGATATTGGCGTGGCTTATCTGGTCGCGAGCCTCGCCCTGCTCGCACGCGCGTGGCGGCCGCGTTATTGGCCCGCTGCGGTTGCTGGCGCAGCCTTTATGTGCGGGCACGCTATCATCCATGTCATGGATGTCGTCACCGAGCGAACTGGGAATGTGGGCGTTGACGTGTGGCTCGTCATTGTTCCGGCGCTACTCGCCGCATGGGCCTCGTCACCGGAGAGAGCCGAACTAAGTTCGGAAGCATGAATTTCGCGCTCTGGACCGCAATCGGTATCGCGATAGGCGCTGGCATCGGCGCGGCGATGAACAACATCGCTATCGGGATTGCCATCGGCGTCGCGATGGGGGCCGGCCTCGGCGTTGCCACCAACGCCTCGAACGGCAAAGACCCGCCAGATGAACCGCCACGGACTTAAGGTTCGGTCTGCGCCTCGCGCAGGATCCCCCGCGCCTCCTCCGCATCGTCCTTGTGCGCCAACAGCCGCCAGCCGTGTTCCATCATGGACGGATCGTAGTC
>CAYUOC010000269.1:0-3786 GCA_964446305.1 uncultured Terricaulis sp.
GGAACGCGTCTTCGACCTCCGCGCCGCCCTCGTCGATGCGCGTGCGTTTGCCCTGGCCGTAATAGACGACAACTTCACCGCGCTCGCCCTTTCGCACCTGCGCGCCAAGTTTCATGGCTTGGTTGAAGGTGAGCCAATAAGGCGAGACGTAGCCGCGCTCGATCGCGGCGCTCCACAACAAGATGACGTTGACGCCCCTATAGGTCTCGCCTGTGGCGCGGCGCGGCAGCACCGCGCCGGTCCGCGCACCGTCCCAAGGCTTGCGCCAAGGCAGGACGCCTGCCTCCAGATCCTGAAGTATCTTTGCGGTGATTTCGGCCGCGATGTCGCGGCGCGCGCCAGCGCGCGCGTGATGGCTTGTCATGACGATGACCTCGAAAGAACAGCGCCGCCGGCGCGGGGCCAGCGGCGCGAAGTTGATGAGATTGGGATTAGGCCGCGTGCGCCTTGGTCAAAGCGCGTTTGCCTTCGGCAGTGACTGCGAAGGCCCCTTCACACGGCGGCGTGATCAACAGATCCGGCAGCCAACCCGCGCCTTTCAGGGTTTGCGCCGCCGTGCGCGCGAGTTCGGCCTTCTTCATCTTCTGGAACGCGGCTGTCATGCCGCTGCGCTCCCGTTCGCCGAGCGCGGCGATCGCCGGCGCGCTTTCGAGCGCCGCGACCGCGAGCGCTTTCGGCGCCGCCGCCCAGAAATCCTCATCGGCTTCCCAGTGGCGCGTCATGTCGAGATCCAGGGAGGCTGCAAGCGCATCGCCCATGAGCTGACGGCGTTTATCCTCGGGCGTGACGCCGCCATGGGTGAGATCGATGGTCTCGGCCACAAACACCGCGAGCATGTCGAGCAATTTGTCGGCAGGCTGTTCAATGCAGGCGGCGAAGAACGCGAACTCCTGCTCCTCGGCCTTGTCAGCATAGGAGATGCGCGCCTTCTCCATGGCGTCATCGTCGTCGAACCCGACTGGACGCGCCTCGATACCGACGCCCGGTACAGATGAACGATCGGCGCTTTGGCGCATCAACGTGTAGACCATAAGGCCCAGGGCGACCTGAGGATTGGCGGCAAGAGCGGCGCGCAAGCCCCGGGTGCGGGCTTCGCTCAATCGTTCGGTCAACGCCTTCGTCAGGCGCGGACCGGTCTCCTCCTCCGCCTCGCCGTTGTCCGCAACGCCCGTCTCCTCTTCCGGTGACGTGGCGGGCTTGCGCAGTTTGGCGATCGCCTTCGCATCGGCGCGCTTGATAAGCCCCTTGGTGATGATCGCCCGCCCGTCGCGATCAATCGCCACCGCAGCGCCCGCGTGCTTCATCAGCTTCGGATCGAACACCCGAGCGGCGTCGCGCATGCCGTCGAGCTTGGCTTCCACTTCATCGCGCTCGGCCCAGAGAGGATTGTCCTCCTCGGCGTCCTCAAGCTTCTCGTCCAAAGCTTCGAGCCGCGCTTCCAGCGCGGCGATCTCTTTTCTCTCCGCAGGCTTCAATTTGCGTTGCGTCGGATGCAGCCGCTCACCGGCGCAGCCGTCGATCTGGCCGTGACCGGTCAAGGTCTCGACCCAACCCCAGCCTTCGGCGGCAAGCGCCTCACGCATTTGGTCGAGGCGCTCGACGGCAAGCCGCTGCAGCAACTCGCCATCGTCGAAGAAGACGATGTCTGTTTCAAAGAGATCGCGGACCAAACGCCCTCCGGCCGCTTCGTATGCTTCGGCGCCAACGAAACGCGCCAGACGATCGTGTGCGGGAATGCGCTCCACCGTCAACGCGCTCCGGACGCTCGCAGCATGTGTGATGGGCTTTGCGAGCTGACGAAGCACCCGCTCCTGGGCGGTATGATCGTCATTGATCGAAAATGCGCGCGCAACATCCAGATTGATGTCGCCTTTACGATAGGCCGCGCGGATCTTAGGCGAAAGCCGCGCCAGCGCCAGACGCTGCTCGACGAGGCGCACAGTGCAGCCAAAGCGTCGTGCTATGTCCTCGACGCTCATGCCGCCATCAACCAGGCCCGCGAAGGCTTCGACCTCGTCCATCACCGACATGGCCGAGCGGGTGACATTCTCATCAAGACTGATCTCGGCAGCATCATTGCCGGTATCGATAACGCAACGCACGGGCTCGGTATCGGCGATCTGCTTGCGCTTAACACGCAAGAGCTGCGCTTGGCGGCGCCCCTCACCGATGGTGACGAAATAGAAGCCGGTCGCCGGACCCGATTCAGCGAACTCCGGAGCGACGACGAGGTTCTGCAAAATCCCCTTAGCGTGAATTGAAGCCGCAAGCGCTTCGATTTCGGCCTTTGCGTGCGGTGTCTTGCGCGCGTTAGCTGGCGACTTCTTCAGCTTGTTGAGCGGGATAAGGACAACGCCGGTTTGGACGGCATGCTCGTCGTGTGTTGCATTTGCTTGTGTCATGGAAAGCCTCATTGGCTTTCCCGGCTCGCGTGATTGCGCGCCGGGGCCGCGTGCGCGACCCCTTGCCTTCCGCCCGCGTTCAGGCCGTCCCTGTCGAGGGCTTTAGAGCGGACGCGTCCCTCGACAGGGACGGACGCGCGGGCGACATCTCGCATGCGCGCGCACGAGGCCCGGCGGCGGTGGGCGGCAACGGAAAATATTGCTGCGCGCCAACGCCGCGGCTGTAGTCCGCTCCTTCAAGCAATGCGACTAAGCTCGGTGAGCAGCGCGAGCGCGTCGCCGGCCTTTTGATCACTAATGTGGAGCGGCCAGGCGCCGGCGCCGCGTAATGCGATTTCGACGATCTCCGGGCTTCTATCCCACAATGGAATTTCAGTCAGGGCCTGCATCGCTTCGAAGCGCTGCCATGACGGCAGGATCGCATCTTCAAGGGCGATGACGGCGTTGATGAGAGGCGTTGTCACGGGCGTGAGTGACGCCGGGCGATAGAGCAGCGCCACAAGGTTCGCCCGATCGCCATCGAATGACCTCAGGAAATCGAAGACGCGCCCCCTCCCCGTCACGCCATTTGCGTGCAGTTCGCACGCGAGCAACGCACCGGCGCTCGCTGCGCCATAGACGCGCAGCCCGCGTGCGATGGCGCGCTCGACTTCACGGGCGCTTAGCTTGCCTGCGGAATCGAGCACGCCATCAATGATTGCTACCGTGGCGGGCGAGGCGATACAATCAAGGTCTCCGTGCCGGACCGGACCTCTTACCCGCCCGGAACACAGCGCCGAGGCGCGCGTCAAGCAGAGGCTAAGACCGCAGAACACGACCGTTTCGCGGCTGGCGGCGAGGCGTCTAACCAAATAACGCGGCGATCATATGCTTGCCGGCTTCGGCGACGAATGGCGCAAGTGTCGCCAGCCCTGTGATTAGGGCAAACACAACCACCATCTCTACGGCCGCGCGGCCATGGCGTGTTCGCGTCTTCGTACGGGGCCGTCGATGCGCCAAACGGTTGTAGCTGGGCGGGTGAATATAGACCACGGGAAATGTCCTCTCTCGACGCACGCAGCGCCGGTGATGACGCCGAAGCCCTGCGGCCTCGACATCTCTTGAATGTAAGCGGGCGGCTATGTGAGACCCCTAGCTGTTCAACAGCTAGGGGCTAGTGGCGCGACAGATCGCGGACTATGCGTCGTTCGAAAGAGTTGGCTTCGATGTTCACGTGCTTCATATCGAAACGCGTGCGCTCGGGTTCAATCCGGCAAGAAGAGCCCGAACGTCGCATCATCGCACGACGCGAGCGGCGCAACGTATCGAGCCATGCCGACCACTTGCCAAGGTGCGGCTCCAAGCGCGATCTGTTCCAGGAACATGGCCGAGGGCGCAGCTTCCC
>CAYUOC010000270.1:0-3767 GCA_964446305.1 uncultured Terricaulis sp.
CATAGAGCCCGTCTTTGGCGATGAGGGCGGCGTGTGTGCCGCGTTCGACGATGCGGCCGGCTTCGAGGACGACGATTTGATCGGCATCCGCAATCGTTGAAAGGCGGTGGGCGACGACGAGGGTGGTGCGGCCGCGGCTCGCGGTTTCGAGCGCGGCTTGGACTTCGGCTTCGGTGGCGGAGTCGAGTGAACTCGTCGCTTCGTCGAGGATCAGGATGGCTGGGTTCTTGAGAACGACGCGAGCGATGCCGACGCGTTGTTTTTCCCCGCCGCTGAGTTTCAGGCCGCGTTCGCCGACGCGGGTGTCCCAGCCCTGCGGCAGCGCTTCGATAAATTCGAGCAGTTGCGCGCTGCGGGCGGCTTCGTCGAGTTCTTCTTGGGTGGCTTCGGGTTTGCCGTAGGCGATGTTGTAGCGGATCGTGTCGTTGAAGAGGACGACGTCCTGCGGAACGAGGCCGAGGGCGCTGCGCAGGGATTGCTGCGTGACGTCTTTGAGATTTTGGCCGTCGATGCGCACGGCGCCGCTGCCGGGATCGTAAAAGCGGTAGAGCAATTTCAGCACCGTCGATTTGCCGGCGCCTGATGGGCCGACGATGGCGGTGGTTTGACCGGCGGGGGCGGTGAAGCTGACAGCTTCGAGACCCACGTCCCTGCCCTCGTGGGCGAAGCTGACATTGTCGAACTCGACCGAACCGCCTTTGGGGTTGAGCTTAGTCGCGTTCGGCGCATCGGCGACATCGGGCGCTTCATCCAGCAGCGCGAACATCTTTTCCATGTCGATGCTGGTCTGTTTGATTTCGCGGTAGGCGAAGCCGAGAATGTTCAGCGGCGCATACAGGTTCGTCATGATCAGGATGACCGCAGTGATGTCGCCCGGCCCCATCGGTCCGCGCGCGACAAGCCAGCCCGCGCCAATCACCATCGCAAGAAGCCCCACCGTCATGATGAGGCCCTGCACGACGTTGAGCATGACGAGCGAGGTGTAGGCTTTCACCGCGGCATCGGCGTACGAAGAAAGCGCGCGATCGTAGCGTTCGCTTTCGCGTTGTTCGGCGGCGAAACTTTTTACCGTTTCAAAGTTGAGCAGCGAGTCGACGGCGCGGCCGGCGGCTTCGGTGTCGGCCTCGTTCATTTCGCGGCGGTGCTTCAGGCGCCATTCGGTGACGCCGAAGGTAGCCCAGGCGTAGATGATCACGGTGCCGGCCGCGATCACGGAGAACATCCAACCGTATTTGAAGCCGAGCACCGCAGCCGCGAGCAGCAGTTCGATCACCGTCGGCGCGATGTTGAAGGCGAGGAAGCGCAGCAGGAAATCGATCGCGCGAATGCCGCGTTCGATGGTGCGGTAGACAGCGCCGGTGCGCTTGGATTGGTGGAAGCGCACGGAGAGCGCATGGACGTGGGTGAACACACGGGTGCCGGCGCGGCGCTGGGCTTCTTCGCTGACGGGTTGGAAGATGGCGTCGCGGACCTGCGGGCCGGCGGTGGAGGCGAAGCGAAGCGCTGCCCAGAAACCGGCGAGACCGAGGAATGTCGGCAATGCGCCGGAGGCGTCGCCGGCCGAAAGCGCGTTGATGCCGTCCGCCAGGACGAGCGGCGAAACCACCGCCAGGACCTTGCTCACCAGCGTCAGCAAAAACGCGACGACCAGGCGCAGACGCACACCGCGATCGTCCAAGCCGCCGATCAGTGTTAGCAGCTGCGAAATCGTGCGCGTCAGCGGCGGCGCGACATCGGAAGCTGGTTCCGCCTTCGACACTGTCCTGCCTTCACCACGCGCCATTTGGAACAATCCTTGCGGGCACCACTTAAGGTCGGGGAATTTTCCCCGCAATGCCGCCTGATTGGCTAAAGCTGTTCAATGCCCATGGCTGATTCCAGCTCCCCCCTGCCGCAAGTGCGCTCCGTGTGCGTGTTTTGCGGTTCCTCGAATACGACGCGGCCTGAGTATCTCGATCTTGCCACGCGCTTTGGCGCGGCGATGGCGGCGCGTGGGTTGCGGCTGGTTTATGGCGGCGGCGCGGTCGGGCTGATGGGCCGCGTGGCTAAAGCGGTGCACGAAGGCGGCGGCGATGTTCTCGGCATCATGCCGCGCTTCCTTGAGCGGCGCGAGATCACCTACCAAGACGTGCCGCACCAGATGGTCGACACCATGCACGAGCGCAAACACATCATGTTCGACGAGAGCGATGCGTTCGTGGTGCTGCCGGGCGGGATCGGCACGCTTGAGGAAGCGGTGGAGGTGCTTTCGTGGCGGCGGCTCGATCTGCACCGGAAGCAGATCGTGTTTCTTTCCGAGGATAGCTTTTGGGCGCCGTTCTTCACGTTGATGCAGCACACGGTCAACGCCAACCTGACACCGGCGTCGTACGCCGATAGCGTGGTGAATGCTTCGTCAATCGAAGAATGCTTCGCCGCGCTCGGTGTGAAAGCGCCGGCCTGAACTTCGGGTTAAGCCAGCTGTGATAGCAAACGCGCTTCCTTGGGGGAGCGTGCATGAGCTTCGGTAAACGCCCGTCAACATCTGCACCGGCGACGCCGCCGCAAGAGCCGCCGCCGTCGGACCCGCATGGCCGCCGGAAAGTGTTCTCCGACGAGATTTGGCAAGGCAAGCATGGGGCGCTGCTGCGCGAACTGGGCATGAGCCCGGACGACGAGAGCAATCTCGTGCCTAACGGGTCATCGCTCAACGCCGCCATCGAGCGCAGCAAGGCCGCGCACGAAGCGGCTTATGCGGAGGTGCAGCGGCGCGTGAGATCGACGCTTCCTGAAGCGGAGATCAAGCCGTTCTTTCTCATTCCCGACCCGGTGTGGAATAGCCCCGCGGGGACGCTGCTGATGGGGTCGCTGGAGCTATATCCCTTCGACGCCTGGAACGTCATGTATCTGGCGGCGGATGAACGCACGGCGCTGGTCCTCGACCTGGCGCCGCATCCGGGCGGCAACGTGCCGGCGTTCGTGCAGACGGCAAGCGAGTTCATGACCAAGGCCGAGGGGCACATGAACGCCAAGCGCGCCGAGATCGAGCGATCGCAGAACTGGGCCCACTTCACTGAGGTCCAGGACGATCTGCGCGATCGCGTGAAAGGCCTCGCCGCGCTGTTCGCGCGACGGATCGCCGAGACGTGGGCCGAGAACAGCCCCAACAAGGCGGCGGGCCCCGCCAACTAAGGCTGTAAGAAACCCCTGCCCCGGGTGACTATGGGGCTATGAGGGCTAATCCCGACCAGGACGCGCGCTATCTCGCCGCCGCCGCTGAGCACGGCGGCGCGATGCAGCGTTTGGCCTCCGCAACGGAGGCGAACGCTGAGCGGCGGCGCGATCTGTTGCAAGATATGCATGTGGCGCTGTGGCGAAGCTTTGCTTCGTTCGATGGGCGCTGCTCGGTGCGGACGTGGGTTTATCGCGTCGCGCACAACGTTGCGGCATCGCATGTCGATCGCGAACGGCGCAGCCGCGCGCCGCTGGTCACGCTCGACGAGATCGAGCAGATGCCGTCCAGCGAAAACATTTCCGGCGATTTCGAAGAGAGCCAAGCCCTGGCGCGGCTGCACGCGATTATCCGCAACCTGGGCCAACCCGACCGGCAGATCATCACGCTTTATCTCGAAGGGCTGGACGCCGCTTCGATCGCAGAAGTCACCGGGCTTTCAGCCGGCGCAATCGCGACGCGGGTGTCGCGCTTAAAGAGCCAGCTCGCCCGCCTGTTTCAAGAGAACGCCAATGTCTGATCACGATCCCCTTCAGAAGCTGTGGACACAGCAAAC
>CAYUOC010000271.1:0-3728 GCA_964446305.1 uncultured Terricaulis sp.
CGGGCGAGGAGCGCTTGCAATCGGGCGTCAAGGCGACGGCGGAGAGCTTCTTCGGTCTGTTCGCCGATCCGATCGTGGCCGCGAAGACGGCGACTTCAGATTTCCGCGTTGGTGATCTGATGTGCGGCGCAATGCCGGTGACGCTCTTTCTGCAGCCACCGCCGTCGGACGCGCAGCGCCTCATGCCGTTGATGCGGCTTATCCTGAACCAGATCGCACGCGCGCTGATGGAGAAGCAGACGCAAGACGCGCAGGGGCGCGAAAAGAAGCATTCTCTACTGCTCGTCCTCGACGAGTTTCCCCAACTCGGCCGGATGCCGTTCTTCGAGACGGCTATGGGCGCGATGGCCGGCTATGGGCTCAAATCCTATTTGGTCTGCCAGAGCCTCAATCACATCACGCGCGCCTATGGCCGCGACAACGTCATTCTCGACAACTGCCATATCGTGACGGCGTTTGCCGCCGCGGACATGGACACCGCTAAGGCTCTTGCCGCGATGGCGGGCGAAGTCTGGGAGATGCGACCCCAAGAATCGGTGGATCGGCCGCGCGCGCTGCTCTTTGCGCGGGGCTCGACAACGATGCGCGAAGAGCGGCGGCCCTTGATGTTACCGGGCGATGTCCGCGCGCTTCCGCGCGACGAGCAATTGACCTTCATCTCTGGGTCAAAGCCGATCCGGTCGCGCAAGTTGCGCTTCGATCGCGAAGCGATCTTCCAAAGTCGGCTGCGGCCAAGCGCGGGAACGAAGTTCCCGCTCACGACGGCGCACGATTGGGTCCACGTGGCGCCGCTTGGCCGGCTTGTCACCGACAAGAAGGGCGCAACGCGCGTGCAGCCGCCGCCACCAGCAGGTCAAGCCGACCTCTTCGGACATTTGAGCAATTCCGAGCGCGCGTCTGCGGGTCTTCACCAGCCGCCGCCGGATGCGCCGCGCCAGCAAGCAACGGGGATCTGAGCCATGGCGCGCGACAAGATCACCATCTACCTGACGGGCGACCTGCAAGACCGGATTGGCGCCGTCGCGACGCGCCAAGGCAGATCCGTCTCCAGCATCGTCGTGGAGGCGGTGCAGGCGCGCTATGGGCGCAAGGACGGTGATCAGATTGATCCGGCGCTGCGCCAAGTCGCGCGCATGGAAGCGCGGCTCGATAAGGCGATCCGCGACAACATCATGGTCAAAGAGGCGCTGCTCCTCTTCGTCCGCGTCTGGCTCGAACACAATCCTCCGCTCGACGAGCATTTAGAGGAAAGCGCCGCCGCGAGCGCGGCTGCGCGTTTCGAGCGTTTCCTGGACTTTGTCGCTCAGGCGATCAGTTCGGGACGGTCGCTGGCGATCTTTGAACCGGCCAGTACGTCGCCGCCGAATGGCGCCCTGGAAGAGGTTGCGTCGTGAGCGTTCGCTCGATCGGTCTGGCGCGCCGCCGCTCCGCAATCGAGCGGGCCTTGGGCGAGGGCGTTGCTACCGCGCTCGCGCGGGCCGACGTTGTCGAAGCCATGATCAACGCCGATGGCGCTCTATGGCTGGACGCGATCGGCGAGGGTCTCGTCAATACCGGCATCGTCTTGAGCGCGCACGACCGCGAGGCGGCGATCAGGCTGCTGGCGCATGAGGCCGGCGAAACCGTCGGCGAGGACCGCCCGACGCTTGCAACAATCCTTCCCGACACGGCGGCGCGCGTGCAGGCGGTGCTGCCGCCGCTGAGCGCGGCGCCGATCCTTGTTATCCGCAAACGCCCTGACATGATCTTCCGGCTGGAAGATTATGTCGCTGGTGGCATCGCGACCGCCTTGCAAGCCGACCGATTGCGGCAAGCGGTTGCGGAACGGCGCAACATCGTTGTCGCCGGTGGGACGGGTTCTGGCAAGACGACGCTGCTCAACGCGCTGCTGGCCGAACGGGCCTTCTCGGATGCCCGCGTCGTCATTCTGGAAGACACGGCCGAACTCCAATGCGCGAGCGCGAATGTGGTGCAGCTTCTAACCAAGCGCACCGATCCTCCCGTCACCATGCGCGATCTGGTTCAGACCACACTGCGGCTTCGGCCTGACCGCGTGGTCGTCGGTGAAGTGCGAGACGGCGCCGCGCTTGAAGTGCTCAAGGCATGGAATACTGGCCATCCCGGTGGGCTTCTGACGTTGCATGCGAATTCCGCGGCCGACGCGCTTACGCGGCTGGAAGACCTCTGTCTTGAGAACATGGCGGCTTCGCCGAAGCGGCTCATCGCGAGCGCGGTCGATCTTGTCGTCTTCATCACGCGCCGCGAGGGCGGGCGCGTACTCACTGAGATCGTGAGCGTCAACGGCCTTCGCGGGGAATCCTATGTCTTGGAGTAACAACATGCTGCGCGCAGAAAACGCCAAAGTACCAAAGGTCGTCGCTATCGCCCTTGTTCTCGCGGCGCTCGCCGCGCCCGCCTATGCGGCAGGCTCGGGCATGCCGTGGGAAGGCCCGCTCCAGCAGATCGTGGATTCGATAACCGGCCCGGTGGCGCGCGCGGCGGCTGTCATCGCCATCGTCATCGCAGGCATCACCATCATTTTCTCAGAAGGCGGCGGCGGCGTTCGCAAGCTTGCCTTCGTCGGGTTGGGCATTGCGATCATGTTCGCGGCCGTCAGTTTCTTTATGGACTTCTTCGGCTTCGCCGGCGGCGCGGTGCTGTAATGGAGGATGAGCCAGAAGGGTATCGCGTGCCGCTCCGCACGAGCTTGACCCGGCCGATCCTGCTCGGCGGCGTGCCGCGTGCGTTCGCGATCCTCAACGCGACGATCGGCGCGGCCATCGGGTTCGGACTGCAACAGCCTTTGATCGGCTTGCCGCTCTGGGCGATCGCGCAGGGCGCGGCGGCGTGGGCCGCATCGCGCGATCCCTGGTTCCTCGACACCTGGCCTCGGCATCTCGCCAAGCCAAGCTTCCTCGACGCGTGAAGGCGAACAATCATGCTTGACCTGCGCCCCTATCAAAACCGTCCCGCGAAGCTGAGCGATTATTTGCCGTGGGCGGCGCTCATTGCGCCCGGCGTGGTGCTCAACAAGGACGGTGCGTTCCAGCGCACGCTGGCGTTTCGCGGTGTCGATCTAGATTCATCGACACCATCGGAATTGATGGGCGCAAGTGCGCGCCTCAACAATGCGCTGCGCCGCTTCGGTTCAGGATGGTGCCTGCATGTAGAGGCGCGGCGTTCGCCGGCGCCCGGCTATCCGGACAGCCTCTGGCCCAATGCGCTCGCTTGGCTGATCGATGAGGAGCGCCGGGCGGTCTTCGAGCACGCCGGCGCGCGGTTCGAGAGCCAATATTTTCTAACGCTGACGTGGCTCCCGCCGGCGGAGCGTCAGTGCAAGCTCGAAAGCATGTTGTTCGAGGGCGGCGGCAGTGCCGGCGCTACCGATGCTGACACCGCCGCGTCCGTCGATTATCTCGCCCATCTCGAGCGCTTTGTCGCCGAGAGCGAACAGCTCCTCGCGCTGCTGGAAACGATGGCCGCGGAGGCGCGCTGGCTCAATGACGAGCAGACGCTGACCTACCTCCATGATTGCGTTTCCGATCGGCCTCACCGGGTTGTGGCGCCAGAGACGCCGTTCCATCTGGATGCGCTCTTGTCTGATGCCCCATTGGTCGGCGGCCTCGCGCCAAAGCTGGGCGCCAATCATTTGAGGGTGATCTCGGTTCGCAGCTTTGTCACCGAGACTGAGCCGGGCCTTCTCGACGCCCTCAATCGCTTGGCTGTCT
>CAYUOC010000272.1:0-3723 GCA_964446305.1 uncultured Terricaulis sp.
CAGCATCGCACCCCGGCTCAGAAATTCGACAGGTTCAGAAAGGGCTCGTCGAAGTGCATCAGGCCGGAACCCGATCAGTGTTGGCGCTCGTTGTGTTCGGCGCGGGGGTATGGGGCGCGACACAATTCGTCGCGCACATCTTCAGTTATCAGCCTGTGCTCGGAGCTTCCCTCGGTCCGCTCTATGCGCCTTGGGCCATCTATGATTGGAACATCCGCTACTCCGATGCCTATCCCCGGCCATTTCTCGCTGCGCACGGGTTGATTGTTCTCGCGCTCACAGTGAGCGCACTCATCATCGCGGCGCCGCACGGTCCGCGCCTCAAGCCGTTCGGGCAGAAGGCCTGGGGCGGTTTCAAGGACGCCGCCGATGCGGGGCTTTTCTCGGCGCACGGAACTGTGCTCGGCAAACTGAACGGCGAAATCCTCTGCTTCGACGGTCCCGAACACCAACTGCTTGTCGGCGCCTCGCGCTCGGGCAAGGGCCGAGGACATGTCGTCCCGACATTGCTGACGTGGCCGCATTCAGCGCTGGTGCTGGACGTCAAAGGCGAGCTTGCCGACGGCGACGGCCGCCACGGCTTTCCCGGCACGGCGGGCTTTCGCGAAGGCTTGGGTCCGGTGTTGCGCTTTGCGCCGACGCGAACAGATTCTGCCGCGTTCAATCCGCTGAACGAAGTCAGGAAAGGCGCCAACGAAGTCCGCGATGTGCAGAACATCGTTGAGATTCTCGTCGATCCGCAGGGCGATGGACGCCATCTGGATTTCTGGGACCGCTCGGCCAAGAACATTCTGGTCGGGGTCATCCTCCACGTCCTCTATGCCGAGCCGCCGCACAGGAAGACCTTGGCGGCCGTGCGTGAAAAGCTGCGCAACCTCGATGCAACGGCGCAGGCGATGAAGTCGACGCTGCATCGCTTGAGCCCCGCAACCAATCAGCCCGAAGTTCATCCAGAAGTGCTGCACGCAGCCGAGAGTTTTTTGGCAGGCGAAGAGCGGCTGCAATCGGGCGTCAAGGCCACGGCGGAATCCTTCTTCGGTCTCTTCGCCGATGAGATTGTCGCCCAGAAGACCGCCAACTCGGATTTCCGCATCGGCGACCTCATGTGCGGAGACAAACCCGTCACGCTCTACCTGCAGCCCCCGCCGTCGGATGCGCTGCGCCTCATGCCGCTCTTGCGGCTCATCATCAATCAATTTGCGCGCGCGCTGATGGAGCACCAGGAAAAGGACGCGCAGGGGCGCGCCAAGCGCCATCGCCTCATCCTGGTATTGGACGAATTCCCGATGCTGGGGCGCATGCCCTTTTTCGAGACGATGATGGGCGCGATGGCTGGATACGGGCTCAAGGCCTTTCTTGTCACCCAAAGCCTCAATCACATCACCAAGGCGTATGGGCGAGACAATGTCATTCTCGACAACGTCCACATCGTCACCGCCTTCGCCGCTGCAGACAACGAGACAGCAAAACGCATCGCCGATATGGCCGGCGAAGTTTGGGAATTGCGCGAGAGTGAAACCCGCAAGCGCCCACAACCGATCCTGGGCTGGCGCCAAGGCTCAACAACGATCCGCGAAGAACGCCGCCCGCTTTTGCTGCCGGCCGATGTGCGCGCTTTGCCGCGAGACGAAGAACTGATCTTCGTCGCCGGCGCCAAACCGATACGCGCCAAGAAGCTCAAGTTCGATGAAGAGCGTGTGTTCGTCGAGCGGCTGAAGCCGGCTTCTACGCGTTCGGTTCAACTCAACACCTGCCACGATTGGTCAGACGTGCGTCCACTCGGCGTCATCCCAGCACAACCGAAGAAGACGCCTGCGAAGCCGGCGATGTCGAAACCCTTGATCGATCAGCCCGATCTCTTCGCTCAGGCGGCCGCGCGCGCGGGCAAGATTTCCGATCGCGCCATGGCCGGTTTCCGCGACACGGCGGGCGCGCCGCTGCCGCATCCCGCTGCGCTGGCGGCGGCGGCCGCAACAGCAACGCCAGGCGCTGGCGCCGCTGAGCAAACCGAAGCGCCGCGCCGCAGAGCCAAGGGGATCTGACATGGCCCGCAACGGCATCACCGTCTATCTGCCGCGCGATCTGGAATTGCGCATCCGGCATATCGCCAAGGATCAGCATCGGTCGGATTCGAGCGTCGTCGCCGATGCCGTCAAAGCCCGTTACGAGCGCAATCAGTTCACCAATGAGGCCATCGAAGAAACGGCGCGGCGCCAGATCAGCCGCGTCGACGCACGTCTTTCTAAGGCGATCGGCGAGACGCTCATCCTCAAGGAGATCGTGCTGCTCTTCATCCGGGTTTGGCTGGAACATAATCCCCCCGTCGATGAACACTTGGAGGATAGCGCCGCCGCGAGCGCGGAAGCACGCTTTGAGCGCTTCCTCGATTTTGTCGCCCAGGCGCTGGCGCCGGGTAAATCGCTGGCCGGCGCCGACATGACGCTGACGGCGGGCGAGGACGCTCCCACCATCAACGGCGAAGCGCGCACATGAGCGCCCAAGCTCTCTCGCTCGTCGCTGCGCGGCGGCGCTCGGCGCTCACGCGTGCGCTTGGCCCCTCAATCGCCGAAGCGCTGGACGCCGATGACGTCGTCGAAGCGTTGGTCAATGCCGACGGGCGCGTCTGGCTCGATCGGGTTGGCGATGGTCTTTGCGCGACCGGACACGTGCTTTCGCCGCAGGACCGCGAGGCGGCGATCCGCCTTCTGGCTCATGAAGCAGGAGATACGGTTGGTGAAGATCGCCCAGCGCTGCAAACCATTCTCCCCGACAGCGCCGCGCGCGTGCAGGCGATGCTGCCGCCGCTTGTCGAAGCGCCGATTCTCGCGATCCGCAAACGGCCCAGCAGGATTTACACGCTCGGAGATTATGTCGAAGCCGGGATCGCCACCGAAACCCAGCGCGAGATGATCGCAGCCGCTGTGCACGAACGCCGCAACATCGTCGTCGCCGGCGGCACGGGCAGCGGCAAGACAACACTTCTCAACGCTCTGCTCGCCGAGGCCGCTTTCCGCGGCGCCCGGGTGGTCATTCTCGAAGACACTGCCGAACTGCAATGTGCAAGTCCGAACGCGGTCCAGCTTCTGACCAAGCGGACTGATCCGCCGGTGACGATGCGCGATCTGGTGCAGATGACGCTCCGCCTCCGGCCTGACCGCATCGTCGTCGGCGAAGTCCGCGATGGCGCGGCACTCGAAGTGTTGAAGGCCTGGAACACAGGCCACCCGGGCGGGCTCTTGACGCTGCACGCCAATTCCGCCGCCGACGCGCTGATGCGGCTCGAAGACCTTTGCATGGAAGCGCGGATGACGGCGCCCAAGCGCCTCATCGCCAGCGCGGTCGATTTGGTTGTGTTCATCGCCCGCCGCGAAGGCGGGCGCGTCATCACCGAGATTTTGGAAACGAATGCTGCGCCGGGAGAGGGCTCATGAGATCAGCAAGCATCGTTCGCATCGCAGCTCTAACGATATTGGTTTCAGCGTTTGCCGCGCCGGCTTACGCATCCGGCTCGGGCATGCCGTGGGAAGGGCCACTCGAACAGATCGTCGACAGCATCACCGGACCGGTCGCCCGCGCCGCCGCGGTCATCGCCATCGTGGTCGCCGGCGTCGCCATCATCTTCTCTGAGGGCGGGGGCGGGGTCAGGAAGCTCGCCTTCGTCGGCCTCGGCATCGCCATCATGTTCGCGGCGGTGTCGTTCTTTCTCGACTTCTTCGGCTTCGC
>CAYUOC010000273.1:0-3640 GCA_964446305.1 uncultured Terricaulis sp.
CCGTTCCGCTCTCATTTCTGTGGGTAACTGCAAAAAGTGCGCGATAGGGCGTCATAGGGAAGCGCTGATCAGCGTCGCGCATCGAGCATTCGGCCCTCAGCGGAGTTGCGCACAGTACGTTCGAGCGTGAATTGATCAAGCGCGCGCATGGTATAACGCACGGAGCGGCCAAGCTTCACGAACACCGGACCTTTGCCGAGACGCCGCCACGCTTCCAGAGTTTTGACGCTCACGCAGAGCACCTGCGCGGCCTCCTCCACGGTCAAACGCCGATCTTCCTGACCGATGACCGGCGTTACCTGCCTCCCCACTTTCTTCTCGGGCTTCGGACATGTTTTGCGGCTTGCAGCCGGCGACTCTAGGCGAACGCGACGCTGCGGCTCATCTGGAATGGGCCGCACGACCGGCGCCGCTTCCGTGAAAAGAAACGAAAGCTGATTGGCGGATGCGGGACACGCAGATTTGCGAGCGAGCTTCATGACCATCGACTGCATTTGGTGCGCCATGGTGCGCGCAATCGTTGCACCAGCGAAGCTGATTAGTCGCTGAGTTGAGAACAGTGATTGTCCGCCGGCGCGCCGCATCAAATGCCCGAGGCAACATCATCCAACGCGCAAGCTGAATTCAGATTTCCTGAAAACCGACGCAATTGCCTAGTGTGCCACCGTCGGTGTTTCCCTGTGTTGCTCAGTGTTGCTGGCGGAAGTTCCTAAAATTCCCGCCTCACGAGAAAAGATCGTTCAGCGATCCAAACCAAGAGACGGCGTCGCTTTGACTTTGCCGTTCGTGATTGAGAGCGAATAGGCCTTCCCCTGCTTCAGCGAGAGCGAGCGCGTCACGCGCAACAGCGCCACGCCATCGTTTCGTTCAAGCATTGCGAACCTGCCTTGGTGAAGCTGGACAAAGCCCCGCACGCGCCACTCGCGCTCTAAGCCGTCAACGACGTTGATTGCTCTCTTGCCGGTCGCGCGTGCCAGCGCCTTTTCGGCGCTCGACAATTCGGACGCGCGAAGACGATCCAACGCGCCTTGATTGAACTCAAACCGGCCGGTGAGGTCTCGGCCACCATTCCCCTCGCGTTGATGCCAGCCGATCCGCTCGGTGATGGCGTTGCGGACCTCCCGCGTGTTCGGCAGGCGCGGCGCCTCGCCCGCGAGCTGACGCACGATTTCGCGATCAAGTTCGGCTTCAGCCGGCGCCTCGATCTGCGTGGCGAGCGGCGTTTCGGAAAGCCGGTCGATCCTGACACGCGTGCCCGCGCCGTCATGGGCTTTCGGTTCGATCGCAACGATCGCCCCGGGCTGCAGACCCGCTCCATCACGCTCGCGCACATTGGCGAGCACCGGGCGCTTCATGCCGTCGAGCACAATAACGTAGCCCTTGCCCGTCTCGCTGCGTCTGCCAGCTTCCAACACGGGACCAACGACACGCCCCATCGAGCGATCATAGAGTTTGAGCCGTCCCTGGCCGGGCTCAAGTTCGCGCCCAAGGCGGCGGCGTAGATCGATGCCCTTGCCGATCTCCTCAAGACGAGCTGCCCAGTCGTGATCGAGACTGAAGCGATCGCGCTTTACCTCTCGCCCTAGCCCCATGCGCGCCAACTCGCGAACGCGGTTTCGGAGTGCAGCTCGAAGCGTGGGCTCAAGACCGCGTCCGATCGACTGAATGCGATGAACCCTGCCAGGCCTCAGTTCAGCGGCCAGCAGCTGGTCAAGCCGCGTTGACCGTTCAGCGCGCGTTTCACGCTCAAGCGCCAAGCGCTCATCGTCACGCCCGCGATCGCCCAGCATCTGTGTGGCCACCTCGCGGGCCGCATGGCGCAAGCCCCAGGTGGCATAATCCCGTGGGATGATCAGATCTGGTCCGTCGCGCCGCCGGCCGCGCAGGATCACATGCACATGAGGATTGTCGGTGTTGTGGTGATCGACCGCCACCCAATCCAATGGCGCACCGAGATCGCGTTCCATCTGCGCCATCGTCGCGCGCGTGAAGTCTTTCAGATCCTCGATGCGGGCCCCGCTCTCAGGCGCCAGCATCAAGCGCATGTGACGCTTGTCCTCATCCGCCCACTGAGCCAGCCGAGGCCCCGCCTCCACACGGTCCTCTTCGTGGTCATAAAACTGGCCTGGCTCTCCGTCAGGCCCTGCGCCATCTCGTTCCAAATACTTGCCGTGCGCGAGAAGCTTGCCCGCACCGCTTCCGCCATGACCCTGGTAGAATACGGTCACCACGACGCGCTGACGTGGATCTTGCGCGAATGCGGCATTCGCACCGCTTGCGCGAAATCGCCCGCCGGGTCGGCGTCCGGAAAGTAGCTTGGACAATTGCCCGCCAAGTGCGCCGCTCCGCGCGCGGCCACTAGAACCGTCCTTCTTCTTCACTTTGCCGGTGAGGCTGTCCTCGTCACGAAAGACGGCCATGTCACGCACGGCGGCTATGTTGTGCATGACGTCGCTCGGACGCACGAGAGCCGAAGACTTCAGGCGCTCAGACAGTGATGCTTTGGCCATTGCCGCGTCACGCCACGTTGAATTTGCAGCGATGCTGCTGCCTTCGCTGCGCGATGATCAAGCATGCCGCGCGAAAACACCAGGATTCACAAGCCTCAGAAGAAAACCTGCGGCGCTCTTAATCTTGCTCTCCACCGCAAACTTTCCTCTTCGCACTATTCCCTATCCACTCGCCTTCTCGCGAAAGCATAAGCCGCAACGTTGGCGCGCGTTGCGCCACGATTCCCGGTGTTGGAAAAATCTCAAAGCGGACGCCAGACGCCTTCGATCAAATCGTCAGAGATCGGTCCCCAATAACGTCCGTCAAACGAGTCTGCGCTGTCACCAAGGAGGAGAATTTCGGAGGGCGCAAGTGTGCGGCACCCGACCCATCCTTCCGGCACGTCGGATCGGTTCTGAACTATCGCAACTTGGGCGCCGTCGATGCTGAGCGTGCGCCCGTCACTGCACACATGCTGACCCGGCAGCGCGGCCAGGCGCTTGATGAAGCGGTCGCCCTCGTCGTCATAGTGGTGCGCTGCGGCTTCGACGGGAGCAACGTCGCGGGCGCGCACGGTCACAAACATACCGCGGGCAGGATCGCTAGACTCTCTAACGTAGAAGCCGACCGGCACCGATGGACTGTGATTGAACAGCACGACATCCTGTTGTGCGCCGTTCAGAACGAGCGCTGCCAACGCCAAGCCGGCGCTGGTTAGCCAGAGCTGATATGTCTTCGAACGCACGACCGCAGTCAAAGGCAAGCGGCGCGTCCCTTCACGTCAATTCATCCCGGGCGGGTGGGCGGGTCTCGCGACAGGGATGGAAGCCCGAAGGGCCGAGACCCTTGGGGCACGGTGCGAAGCACGACAGCCCGGCCGTTGGCGAAGCCGACGGGATCGCCCTCACAATCCAAAAAACGAAAATGCGGCGTCTTGCGGCAAAACCGCTCCACACGCTTTTGGGCGGGCGGGTGGGCAGGCGCCAAGTATCGCGTCAGCGGCGATGACAAGCGTCCGCTTGTCGGTGCAAGATTCATAAATGACTCAAGCTTCGCCTGAAATGGCCATCCTCATCGCTGCCGTTCTGCTTCTGACGACGGTGATGGCGGGAAACCTTTCGAGCCGTTTCGGACTTCCAGCCCTGATCGG
>CAYUOC010000274.1:0-3628 GCA_964446305.1 uncultured Terricaulis sp.
GACTTCAAACTCGAAGGCTACCAAGCGCATCCAGGCATCAAGGCGCCGATCGCGGTATGACATGTTTGCGGCTTTCTTAGATTTCATACTGAAAGCCACCAAGCCGTTATTTTTTGCGGCTTTCATCGGCGGTGCACTCCTATACTTCATGCCGCCGGAGACGGTGGCGGCATTTGGATTCTCATCAACGCTCTCCGCTCGTTGGGCAGGAGTCGTAATTCAAGTGATTGCTGGAGCAGCTCTCGCGTGGCCTTTGGTCGAGCGTCTTTGGACTTCTGGCTACAAGAGCCAGCTGGAGAGGCGCGAGAGGGAAGGTCTCCGCAGGAAAGTCAGATCGCTCTCCACAGAAGCAAAAGACGTTCTGACTTTTGTCATCCACGCAGCAGAGGACACCATTTGGCTTCCTATGCGCAACGACGGTGCCTTAGAGCTTGAGCGTGCGGGCTTACTTAGGCGCTGGGAGACTTCAAACGATGTAGCCAAGCTAAAGCTCACCACACTGGGCGAGAAGCTTAAGCGCGACCACGCCTGGGCAATAGCGGAGTTACCGTGTTCAGCTGAGCTCTAGGGAGCGATGAGCGCGTTGTCAGATAAGTGTCTAACTCGTTTCTTGAGACGCGTTTGATGCAGGGACTGTCATTTGGCGTCCCTTCTCCTGGTTAAGGAGAAGGTGGCGCGAAGCGCCGGATGAGGTTTGCTGCTGTTGGCCGCGTGACACTCAGCTTCATCCTGATGCACCGGTAAACCTCAACCGTCGTTCGCGTTGCTCACTGACACCCTCTCCTTAACTAGGAGAGGGGACGCGCGCTCAGCGCAGCCGCACGGCTTTTGCCGAGATGAGCATGTGCTCTCCCGTTTCATCTTCAAGCCTCCCGAAGTGGGAGTGCGGGGCGCGTTGTCTGCGCCAAGATAGTTCTGTTCCAGTCTTGCGACTGGCGATGCGCGTCGAACGCGCCCCGCGTGATTGTTATTCGCCGGGCCGTCACGGGGAGGTTTTTCACTCCCTTGGATCGGTCCCCGGCGGCGTGCGGAGCTTTGCCTTGCTCCGGTGTGCTCCCACGGTTCGCGCCAAAGCAACTGTCCCGCGGGCTTCGCATCACGATCGTCTGCAATGCTTCACGCTCAATCACATCCCTCGCTTCTGGATCGCCCGGCTAGCAACGAGAACTCCCGTGCGAGGGATGGGGGGAGTTTAAGCGCGAACTGGAGCCCGCCGGATTGATTTTCGGCGGGGTGTTGAATGCGTTGGGAAAATGCACGCGAGCTGTGGGATAGGCGCTGAATCTATCCTGGGATTTCTTCTGCTTTTCGCAGAGGCGCCGCTCAAAACATCCCCACATCCCGCAGCCACTGCATCACCATCCCTGGCCATTGTGTGGTGATCGGATTCTCCGTCGGCCGCAGGCCGAAGGCGTGGCAACCCGCAGCGAAAACGCGCATGTCCACCGGCACGCCCGCATCGTGCAGCGCAAGTGCGTACGCCATCGCGTGTCGCACATCGTCGACCGGATCGTTCATCGCGTGAATGAGCAACGTAGGCGGCGCGTTGCGGCTGATCGTGGCCCACGGCGCCAGCGTCAAACTCGTGCGCGGCGCGCGCGTGTCCCAAAGCCGCCCCGTGTAAAGCAGCACAGCAAAATTCGGCCGCAACGATAAATCGTCAGCCGCATCGACGCGATCATACGTCCGCACATCCGCATTGCTCATCGCCGCAGCGAGGTGCGCGCCGGCGGAAAAGCCGATGACGCCGATCTGATCAGCATCGATGCCGTAGTCGGCCGCATGCTGGCGCAGCAGCCCCATAGCGCGCTGCGCATCTTGCAACGGCAACAGCGTCTCAGGTGGCTGACCGCGTCGCCATGCCACCGGCGTTCGATATTTCAGCACGATGCATGTGAGCCCTTGGCTCGTGACCCACTCGCAAATTTCCGTGCCTTCAAGATCCATCGCGACGGCGATATAGCCGCCGCCCGGCAGCACCAAGACGGCGCCACGGCTGCGCTGCTCTGCTGGGCGGTAGATCGTCATGGTCGGACGCGAGACGAACGTCGCCCAATTCCAGGTGCGCCCGGCCACGAGCGGTGAGCCGCTGCCTGTCATTTCCGGTTGGACTTCGTCCGGCGGCTGAATGGCGAGCCCTTCGGGCCAGAGCGCAATTTGCTCACCGCCCCGACCGGGCTCCCATGCGACGCCCGGATGTTCGACCTTCGGGATCGGATCGCGCGCGCATTCGTCATCGGTCGTTTGGCCAAAAGCCGCGCCGCTCATGGCAAACGCAACCAACGCCGCCGCCACCGCTGATCTGATCGGCTTCATCGTTGCGCCTCCGCCAGCGCCGCGAGCACCAGATCGCTCTTGATCGTGTGCCGCTCAATGTTTGCGCGTGAGGCGGCGAGATCGGAGATCTGATAGCGCAGGTCCAACAAGACGCGCGGATCCTGCTGCAGCGCGCGCGCTGAAGCGCGAATTTGGGCCTCGTCGACGTCGCTCAGATCGCACGTCGCGGGAAAATTAGTGATACCGCCGGTGGCGTCGTTCTGCTCGCTGCATCGTGCGCGGATGGCGTCCTGCACGTCGTATGAAATCAGGCGCCGCACGATTTGACGATATGACGAATTGCCAAATCGCTGTTCAACGTCTCGAGATGAATTGTATTTGAGATATTCCTCGATCGCAAAGCGCACGTCGGCCGGGATCAGCGCCATATCTCCTGAGGATACGATCTGGTTCCAGGTGGAATTCGTGGTCGCGTAATACATGTATTCGGTGCCGCGATAGGCGTTGAGGACGAGTTCGCGCGGATCGGGGTTCGGCTGCTCCAGCAGCGCGTTGGCGCGCACGGCGCCTTCGTACACCTCGTCGTAATAGTCGCGGATCCACTCCAACCCAATGTGATCCTGCTGCATGTCGGCCGTGAGCTGCTGCAAATAAACGCGTCCGCGTCTTTTGTCGGCTTCGCCCGCGCTCCAATCCGCGACCTGCGTCGCAATGAACACGCCGATCACCACGATGGCGAAATCGATCCCGATCGCGGTCCATTCTTGTTTGCGGAAATGCGCGATGATGCGGCGTAAGAGCATGGAATCCTCCGGCGGTATCTAAGCGCCGAAGCGGGAGCGGGGCCAGTCATTCGTCCCACCCATTTGCGCTCCGTCGATCTTCCGTTGCCTCCCACGATCAAGGGGGTCTCTTCACGCCATCCTCGAGGAGGGCTCCATGAGCGCACACGCAACACGCAGGCTTCTGCTGAAACAAGCCGCCGCCCTGGGCGCGGCGCTCGCCTTCGGCCAAAGCTGCGCGAGCACACCTGCCGGCCCGCGCACCGAGCGGCGCGATCTCTTCCCGCAAGGCGTCGCCTCCGGCGATCCGCAGGCGGACAGCGTCATCCTCTGGACCCGCCGCGAGCCTGACGCCGGCGCGAGCGCTCATCGCCTCGTCGTCGAAGTCGCCAGCGATGAAGCCTTCGCCCGCATCGTCGCGCGCGGCGATGTGGAGGTGAGCCCCGCCACCGATTGGACCTGCCGCTTCCTCGCCGCGGGGCTGCGGCCTGCGCGCGAATACTGGTATCGCTTCGTCGACGAAGCCGGAAACACAAGCCGCACCGGCCGCACCATCACCGCGCCTGCCG
>CAYUOC010000275.1:0-1448 GCA_964446305.1 uncultured Terricaulis sp.
CAGCCGGCGGTGTTCGGCAGGAAGGTCGTCTTCTTCGGATCGATGTGATCGGTGAGCCGCTCCTTGCTCGGATCGGAAAGATTCACACGCCGCACCGCCACGGTGACGATCTCGGCGCCGCTGGCTTCAAGCGCGGCGGCGTTCTCGGCGTAGGTTTTGTACTTGCCGGTGCCGATGATGAGGCGCGAGGCGTAGCTCTTGCCGGCGATGGTGAGTGGGGACTCAGACATTACGCCTCGCCGTTGCAGAGTGATGGCGCGGTGAGGTGAGCGCGAGGGTCCGCTTCAAGCTGCAGGAAATGATTCGACTGAGGGTCGAAATACATGGTGACGACGGCGCACCCGCCATCAGCGACCACCGGGATGTCCTCGGCCGCGCCGCGATAGACGTTCGGCATATCCGGAACCGCTGTCATGCCTGCGCGGTCAATGTCGCCAAACGAGCTGCGCAACAAGAAAACACCGCGCACGACGGTGCGATCATCGATGCGGTGCGGTGCGTAGTACCGATCGTAGGCTTCGATCGCTTCCGCGCCGCGCGGCATCTGCGCCTGCGCTTCCATCGTGGCGATGGTTTCGAGCGCGACAGGCTCCGCGGCGGCGGTGGCGCAAGCCATGAGCCCAACCGCACAAACCAACGCTATCCATCCACGCATCACCCGCCTCCCACGAACTGAACGATTTCGAGCTGATCGCCCTCAGCCAGAACAATCTGAGACCACAGCGATTTTGGGGCGATTTCGCGGTTGCGTTCGACGGCGACCCGGCGGCCGTCGATCCCCAGCGAGGCGAGGAGTTCCGCGAGGGTCGCGGAATCGGGCGCATCGCGCGTTTCTCCATTGACGATCAGACGCATGAGCCTTCCTATCCGCCCGACTTAGAACCCCTTGAGCTGGGGTTCAACGGAAGCCCCCTATCCGCCCGTGCAGAGGACGATGCCGGACGCAAAGCCAATCTATGTGCTGAACGGCCCCAACCTAAACCTGTTGGGGACCAGGGAGCCCGAAATCTATGGCCGCGTGACGCTGGCCGAGATCGAACAGGCGTGCGCGCTGCGGGCCAGTCAGCTTGGCCGCACCGTTGTTTTCCGCCAGTCGAACGTCGAGGGCGAGCTGGTGAACTGGCTGCAAGAGGCCCGCGACAAAGCGGGGGCTGTCGTTTTAAACGCGGGCGCCTATACCCACACCTCGGTCGCACTGCACGACGCCATCAAGGCGATCGGCGTTCCGGTGATCGAGACCCACCTCTCCAACCCCGCGGCGCGTGAGGAATTCCGTCACGTTTCGTTAGTGGGCCAAGCCGCAAAGGGCGTAATCGCCGGCTTTGGGGCGACATCGTATTTACTGGCCATCGAGGCGGCTGCCTTGCTGGCGAATGAAGGTCAAAGCGCGTGAGCAAGAAACCGAGCCGTTCAGTCGCGAAGAGAAAGCCAGTGCGCGTGCCGCAGGT
>CAYUOC010000275.1:1548-3614 GCA_964446305.1 uncultured Terricaulis sp.
CCGGCTGCGCCAGTTGATGCATCCTCACATCCAGGCGCCGTACTCTCGCCGATGGTGGGCACCGCTTATCTGGCGCCGAATGAAGACGCCTCGCCGTTCGTCAAAGTCGGCGACCGGGTGACGAAGGGCCAGACGATCCTACTCGTCGAGGCGATGAAAACGTTCAACCAGATCCACGCGCCGAACGATGGCGTGGTGAAGCAAATCTTGGTCGGCAACGCCGATCCGGTCGAATTCAATCAGCCGCTCATGATCATCGAGTAGGCGATGTTCGATAAAGTCCTCATCGCAAACCGGGGCGAGATTGCGCTGCGCATTCACCGCGCGTGCAAGGAAATGGGCATTTCGACTGTGGCGGTTCACTCCACCGCTGACTCCGAAGCAATGCATGTGCGGCTGGCGGACGAGAGCGTCTGCATCGGGCCGCCGCCCGCGGCGAAGAGCTATCTGCATATTCCCTCGATCATCGCGGCGGCCGAAATCACCGGCGCGCAAGCGATCCATCCGGGCTACGGATTCCTGAGCGAAAACGCGAAGTTCGCGGAGATCGTGACGCAACACGGGATGACGTTTATCGGCCCGACGGCTGAGCATATCCGGCTGATGGGCGACAAGATCGCCGCCAAGCAAGCGGCCATCGATACGGGGATGCCGGTTGTGCCGGGCTCCGATGGCGGCCTCAAGGATGAGGCTGACGCGAAAGAGAACGGCAAGCGCATTGGCTATCCGGTGCTGATCAAAGCCGCCGCCGGCGGCGGCGGGCGCGGCATGAAGGTCGCGCGTTCGGAAGACGAAGTCGTCGAGGCCTACAACACGGCGCGCGCGGAAGCGAAGGCGGCGTTCGGCAACGACGAAGTCTATATGGAAAAGTATCTGACGCATCCGCGTCACATCGAAATCCAGATCGTCGCGGACGGACACGGCAACGTCATTCATTTGGGCGAGCGCGATTGTTCGCTGCAGCGCCGTCACCAGAAGGTGCTCGAAGAGGCGCCCTCGCCCGCGCTCAATGCCGAAGACCGCGCGCGCATCGGCCAGATCACGGCGGATGCGATCAAGAAGCTTGGCTATCTGGGCGTCGGCACGGTCGAGTATCTGTTTGAGGACGGCGAGTTCTACTTCATCGAAATGAACACCCGCCTACAGGTCGAGCATCCGGTGACGGAGATGATCACCGGCATCGATCTGGTGCGTGAGCAGATCCGGATTGCCGACGGCGCGCAGCTTTCGGTCCGCCAAGAGAACGTCAAGTTCAACGGCCACGCCATCGAGTGCCGCGTCAATGCCGAGAACCCGGCGACGTTCCGGCCCTCGCCAGGCAAGATCACCGGCTATCACCCGCCGGGTGGATTGGGCGTGCGTTTGGATAGCGCGATCTACGCCGGCTATTCGATCCCGCCAAATTATGACTCGCTGATCGGCAAACTGATCGTGCATGGGCGCGATCGTTCCGAGTGTTTGATGCGCCTGCGCCGGGCATTGAACGAAATGGTGATCACCGGCGTGGAGACGACGTTGCCGCTGTTCCGCGATCTGATGAATGAGCCGGACGTGATCAACGGCGATTACTCGATTCACTGGCTCGAAAAGAATCTGAAGGACAAGGCTGAGGAAGCTGGAGGGTAGGTCATGCGGGCATTGTTGATCGCGATTGTGGCTCTCACCACGGCGTGCTCGCCGCCTGCCGCGACGACGCAGGCAACCACCGAGGCGCCGGTAGCGGCGTTGCCGGGTGTCGATGACGAGAGCGCGCAGATGCTGCTTAACGTCCTTCAACCGGTGGTCGGAGCCGAAGTTGGCCAGGAGGTGAGCCTGCAGCCAACCACGATTAACATGCGCGACGAATGGGCCTATGTGGCCGCGCAAATCCGAAATGGCGACGGATCGGAAATCGACTGGACGACTACCAATCTAGCCAGCCGCTATGAGAATGGCGCCATGGATACCGGCGGCGGCGTTCATGCCTTGCTGAAGAACGAGAACGGCGTTTGGACCGTGCTTGAGCACGTCATCGCCCCGACCGACGTGGCGTGGATTGATTGGGCCGCGCGCCATGGCGTGCCGCC
>CAYUOC010000276.1:0-3611 GCA_964446305.1 uncultured Terricaulis sp.
CGCATGAACACCACCGACATGCTCGGCTATTGGGCCGCGCAGTGTCTCGGCGCCGTGGTTGGCGCGGGCGTTCTCTTTCTCATCGCATCCGGCGGGCCTGATTACTCGCTGGCGGAAAACGGCCTCGGCCAAAACGGCTACGGCTTGCGCGATGCGGTTTCCAACCAAGGCTCGCCCGGCGATTACAGCTTGATGTCCGGCGCGATTTTCGAAGTCGTCGCCACTTTCATCTTTGTCGTCGTTATCCTCGGCGTCACCCAGCGCAGCGCCGCGCCGCAATTTGCCGGCCTCGCCATCGGCCTCACGCTTGTCGTCATCCACATTGTCGGCATCCAAGTCACCGGTGTATCGGTGAACCCGGCCCGCTCCCTCGGGCCTGCTGTTTGGGTGCTCGGCGATGCGTTGATGCAGCTTTGGCTGTTCATCGTCGCGCCGATGATAGGGGCGGGGCTCGCGGGATGGGCGTTCCGGGTGAGACTACTGACGGCCGACGAGGGCTAAGCGCGCTCAGTCGCCGCCCCGTGGCGGCGACGCTCACGCTGCTGCTGGTATCGGTCTTCGCCTATCTCTACGCGCCGATACCAGCGCCGCGTGCGCCACAGCCCACGTCAAGCGATTGCATTGAGCTGCATCTCTATTCGAACGGCTATCACAGCGACATCGGCGCGCCCGCGAGCATCTTCCCGGAAGATCACCCGCTACGCCGCCTCTATCCCGACGCACAGAGCTTCCTGATCGGCTGGGGCGACGAGGCGTTCTACTACTCAGACGGCATTGATCTGCTGCTCGGCCTCGACGCGCTCATCCCCCCGAGCGCCAGTGTGTTCCACATCGCCTACAACGCTGGCCCATCAAGCGCTTATCTCGGCCCGAATGACGACACCGGTATCGCCGTCTCACGCGAAGGCGCGCGCCGCTTCGTCGCTTTCGTCGATCGCTTCCTCGTGCTTGACGCCCAAGGCAACCCAATCCGCACCAGCGACGGCAAGGTGATTGGCCGATCCGCCTTCCTGCGCTCGCGCGGCTCATTCCACCTGCTGCAAGTCTGCAACCAATGGATGGCCCGCGCCCTCCGCGCCGCCGGCGTGAACGTCAACGCGCGGGCCGCCTGGCTCGCCGGGCCGCTGATCCGACAGGTGCGGAAGGTTCAGCCCACGAGTTGTGCTGCGCTCTCCACCGATCCCCGGGGCGGCGCGTAGCGGCGAGCCCGGGGCCCATGAGCACGAATAGCTGCGTTTATGGGTCCCGGACTTGGGCCAGGCGGCCAATCCGGGGATGGGTGAGGGCGTAGGAACGGCCTCCGAGTCGCCCCATATTGCCCCCATGAGCGCAGAAGCCGCCCCCAAGCTTATTTCGAACCCGTCCCAAGCCGACATCGCCTATCTCGGCCTCTTGGACGACATCCTGCAAAACGGCGTCGACCGCGGCGACCGCACCGGAACGGGCACGCGCGGCGTGTTTGGCCGACAGCTGCGCTTCGATCTCAGCGCCGGCTTCCCACTGCTGACGACGAAGAAGGTGCACCTGAAGAGCATCATCCTCGAACTGCTTTGGTTCCTGCGCGGCGACAGCAACGTGCGCTGGCTGCAAGAGCAGGGCGTCACGATCTGGGATGAATGGGCCGACGAAGAGGGCGAACTCGGCCCGGTCTACGGCAAGCAATGGCGTTCGTGGGAAGCCAAGGACGGCCGCGTCATCGATCAGATCGCCAACGTCGTGAGTGCGATCAAGACCAATCCAAACTCACGCCGCCATATCGTGTCGGCCTGGAATCCGGCCGAGGTCGATCAAATGGCGCTGCCGCCGTGCCATTGCCTGTTTCAGTTCTTTGTCGCCGACGGAAAACTGAGCTGCCAACTTTACCAACGCAGCGCCGACGTTTTCCTCGGCGTGCCGTTCAACATCGCGTCTTACGCGCTGCTCACGCAAATGATGGCCCAAGTCACCGGCCTGCAACCCGGCGAATTCGTCCACACCTTCGGCGACGCGCACCTCTACCACAACCACTCCGACCAAGCCCGCACGCAGCTCTCACGCGCGCCGTACGCGCCGCCGCAAATGCTGATCAACCCGGAGCGCACAGACATCTTCGCGTTCGAGTACGGGGACTTCAAACTCGAAGGTTATCAAGCGCATCCAGGCATCAAGGCGCCGATCGCGGTGTAAGAACTCGCCATGTCCCTCCAGCCGAGTGCCAAAGCCTGGAATAGGTTCGTGATGAGCAGCAAGCCTGCAAGCCACGAGCTTGGAGGTAAGAGGCGGGCTGCTGCGATTGCGAACCTTTATATGGGGCTCGCAAACAATGGCGGCATCAACTCGTTCCTCACGTGCAGCAATGACCTCGACGCAGCTGAAGTCCTCGACTCTTTGGTCGCGATTGGTGCGCTGACCGCAGCGAAGCAATTCGGCGCAATTTTGCAGAGACTCGGGCCGGCGCCGTCGGCAACACAGGCCGAGCGCTTTCTTTTGTTGGAGCGCCGCTGGCCGTCAGATGTTGTCGACGTGCTTTCCTCCGACGCCAATCGCGATCTTATGAATGCCCTAGAGCGGCACGTCGTTGAGAATGAAGACTTCTATCTAACTTTGCCAAAGCACCCTCTCGCCTGGGATGGCGAGTAGTTTGGTCCGCGTCGCCCTTCGACAGGCTCAGGGTGACGCTACTGAATCGCAGGCGCTTGAATTGGCGTCATGCTGAGCTTGTCGAAGCACGGCGCCACGCACGTCATGCACCGGTAAACCTCACCCGTCGTTCGCAGTCGCTCACTGACACCCTCTTCTTAACCAGGAGAGGGGATGCGACGCTCAAAACATCCGAACATCTCGCAGCCATTGCATCACCATCCCTGGCCATTGCGTCGTGATCGGATCCTCCGTCGGGCGTAGGCCGAAGGCGTGACACCCGCCAGCGAAGACGCGCATGTCGACCGGCACGCCAGCCTCGTGCAAGGCGAGGGCGTAGGCCATTGCGTGGCGCACGTCGTCGACGGGATCGTTCATGGCGTGGATGAGCAACGTAGGCGGCGCGTTGCGGCTGATCGTGACCCAAGGCGCCAGCGCGAGATTGGTGCGCGAGCCGTTCCTATTCCAAAGCCGTCCCGTATACATCAGCACAGCAAAGTTCGGCCGCAGCGATAAATCGTCAGCCGCATCGATGCGATCATACGTCCGCGCATCCGCATTGCTGATCGCCGCCGCGAGATGCGCGCCTGCGGAAAATCCGATGACGCCGATCTGATCGGCATCGATGCCGTATTCGTCCGCGTGTTGGCGCAGTAACCCCATCGCGCGCTGTGCATCTTGCAGCGGTAGCAGCGTTTCGGGCGGCTGACCGCGCCGCCAGGCTACTGGCGTTCGATACTTCAGCACGATGCAAGTGAGGCCTTGGCTCGTGATCCAATCGCAAATCTCCGTGCCTTCGAGATCCATCGCGACAGCCACATAGCCGCCGCCCGGCAGCACCAAGACGGCGCCACGGCTACGCTGCTCTGCTGGGCGGTAGATCGTCATGGTCGGACGCGTGACGAACGTCGCCCAATTCCAGGTGCGCCCGGCCACAAGCGGTGAGCCGCTGCCTGTCATTTCCGGTTGGACTTCGTCCGGCGGCTGAATGG
>CAYUOC010000277.1:0-3463 GCA_964446305.1 uncultured Terricaulis sp.
GACCTCAACACGCGCGACCGCTGGACGGCGCGGGGGCAAATGGAATGGGATATCAGTCCAGACGCAACGTTGCGGGTCATCATTGACGCCTCCGAAGCAGACGAGGTCTGCTGCGGTGTGACGCCGTTCATCTATGGCTCCACTCAAGGGGCGGTGACCGCAATCGTCGGGCCTGCGGGCACGCCGGCGATCAATCCCGAGGGACGTTTCATGACGGTGACCGGCGCTTTGCCAGGTCTGCCGTCACTGGGCCCAGGTTTACCCGCTCAACCGCAAACAAATGCGCGCGATCTTTCGGATGTCACCGAGGATTTGGGTTTCTCCGCCCAACTCGATTGGGACATTGGCGGCATAAACTTGACGTCAATCACGGCGTATCGCGATTGGCAGCAAACGCGCGGTCAAGATATCGACTTCAACCTCATCGACATCGCCTACCGTGACGGCGTCGAAGTGGGCGTCGAGAATTTTACCCAAGAGTTCCGGCTGCAGGGTGAAGCCGGACGTCTCAACTGGCTCGCCGGCGTCTTCTATTCCGATGAAACCGTCACCAACAACGACCGCATTCGCATTGGCGCTCACGCAAACCTTTACGCAAACGCCTTGGCGCAAGGCGGTACGGCACCGCTTGCCGCCATTGGCGGCCCGGCGGCCGGTTGCCAATTGTTCGACTCCGGCGCACCGAACGCTGAACCGGACTCAATCCCATCGTTCTTCTATTGCGTCAGCGACAATCCTGCGACGCCCCTCGTGTTCGATCCCAACCCGGCGCTCGCCAGCTTCTATTTGCAAGGCAACGTGGCAGGGGCAGGCCAGCAACGCGATGATTGGCAGGCCGACACCCAGAGTTGGTCGGTTTTCACGCACAACGAAATCAATTTGAGCGATCAACTCGTGTTGACGCTCGGTGGCCGCTACACGTCTGAGACGAAAGATGTCACGGCCGATCTCTTCTCCGTGTCGCCGGCGTGCGATGCGCTCCGCGCCATTGAAATTGGCACCGACCCCTTCTTCGGCGGCGCCGCCGACGGCGTGGGCTTCATTGAGATACTTCAATCCACCGCCAGCGCGGGCGGATTGATGAACATAGCGTGCAGCCCTGCGGTCAATCCGATGGGCAATGGGCATTGGGAAGGTTCATCCGAGGAGAATGAATTTAGCGGCACCGCCTCGCTCGCATATCACCTCTCTGACGACCTGATGCTGTATGGCGGCTACTCGCGCGGCTACAAGGCGGGCGGCTACAACCTCGATCGCCAGGGTCTCGCCCTCCGTCCGGACACGACAAGCGCAGCGACGCTGAACATCGAGCAGACCCACTTCGATCCCGAGTTCACGGACGCCTATGAGATCGGATTGAAGTCTACCGTCCTTGGGGGTACCACAACGCTCAATCTCTCGGCCTTTTACCAGCAGATCCACGACTATCAGCTCAACGCCTTCAACGGCTTCAACTTCATCACCCGCAACGTGCCAGAAGTCGTCTCCCAAGGCGTGGAATTGGAAATGTCGTCGAGCCCGATGGAAGGTCTCACGATCAGTGGCGGCGTGAGTTACATCGACGCGTTCTTCGACAGCGAGGTTCGCTTCAATCCGCTGACTGCCGGCTTGGGCGCCAGCGATCCGAACGCCGTATTCGCCGGTGACCCGCTCGCGCTCTCGCCAGAATGGACCGCCACTGCGGCGATCGCTTATGAGATGCCTTTGGGCGGCGACATGCGCGCGCTGTTCTATCTGGATGGCCGCTGGAATAGCGAGTATCGCACGCAAACGTTGGGCCGCGATCCGCTCGGTCGGACGGACAACGAAGCCTACGCTACGTTCAATGGCCGTGTTGGCATCGGGCCCCAAGACGAACGCTGGTCGGTGGAATTCTGGGGCCGCAACCTGACCGACGAATTCTACTATGTGGGCGCCTTCCAAGCGACGCTGCAAAACACCTACGTCATCTATCCCAGCGAACCACAAACCTACGGGGTGACCCTTCGGGCTCGCTACTGATTATTCGAGCTTGGGCGGTTCCGTAAGACGGAGCCGCCCAAAACGGCGCGGTCGTGCCCTCCCAGGCCGCTGCGTTCGCTTCAAAGCCCCGGTTCCTTTGTGGACCGGGGTCTTTTTTTACAGGTTCTGGCCAAGCGCGCTGCCGGTCAAGAGGGTGACGTGGAAGAGGCTCGAAAACGACCGGCTCGCGCGCTCGGCGTGCTAATCCGGTCACGGTCCAACAGGCCCCCGACATGGCACCAGAGTTCGTGTCAAAAATTCGCGGTCCAACGCGCCGCGCGCCATTGTAGCAGTTGATGGCGGCGCGTGGACCGGAGCCATGAGGCGACAATTGTCCCTTCGCCACGCAGTGACCACCGGCAGTTAGATGCTGCCGTGGCGGCTCGGGCCGCGCGCCGCCCAATGCGAACTGGCGCCGGTTGCGCACAACTGACATTTGATCAGGACTGGCGCGTCCGTGCCCCTGCTGTTCAATCTATTGGCGCCAGCCTTGACGACCGGCCAGCAGCAGGGACTGATCACTTTGCGCCCGTGTCGTTCGCGGGAAACGGACGATCGTCGTACGATACAGGCTGAAGGGGGTCGCTCGACGATTGACGCGGCGCGCTGCATTGCTGGCGCAGATAGTCGATGGGTCGCCTTCCTTGTACATGGCGCGACTGCCGACGCGCATGCACATCGGTCCCTTCTTCTCGCAGAAGAGCCGCGCGAGCGTTTGCGCGGAAATCGCAAGCCCGAGATTGCTGAGATAGGTCGCTGCTTCCTTCCGCGATAGCAGGCGACTCGCGCGATGGCTGGAAGGGTCGGGCCGCAGGGCGTCACGACTTTAGGTCGACGCACCTGTCAGCGGCGTCGACCACAGGGCTGACAAAAGGCGCAGCCGAGACCACTCGGCACTTCGTTTGCGGGGCTCGCTCCGCATCAGCCTAACTCCCACTGGGCCCGGGCGTGGCCCTACCAGTGGTCTGAGAGCCAATACGAAGATCGGACCCCTCGGCCCTCCCTCATAAGGTGGGGCCCGCGCGCTTCAACTTCGCCTTCCAAGCGTCGATCTCTTCCTGACGCCACGCCACGGCACGCTTTCCAATTCTCACCGGCGCCGGAAACCGCCCCTCGCTGATTGCCGCATAAATTGACGATCTGCACAAAGCAGTTTCGCGCATCACGTCAGGGAGCCTCATCAGCATAACGACCTCGCTCCCCACTCTCATTCAGAGGTTGGGTGGCGTCATCACCTCTTGTGCTTTCATTTGCTTCCAGGTTCTTCCGCGTTCTTCCATCAAGGTGTAAAGGCGTTGTCCGGTGCTGCGGTGCCTGTAGCCCCGAACCTCGAAGACGGCAAATTGACGGCACGAGTTCGAGGCACTAGGCAAAGTAACGCGTTAAAACAGGTCGTTAGCGGACCAATTCGATTCCGGCCCCAGCACCACTACTTCCGACACCGAAACTCAGTTCCACAGCG
>CAYUOC010000278.1:0-3385 GCA_964446305.1 uncultured Terricaulis sp.
CACGCTCGCGCCGACGAACAACACGATCATCGCGGCCAAGGCCGCCAGGTGCATTGGGTAAACCCGCGCGATCCGGTTCTTCAGGAAGCCGCCATAGCCAAACCGGCCGCCCTCGAGGCTCGTCAGATAGACGTGCGCCAGGATGAAGCCCGAGAGGGTGAAGAAGAGGTCGACGCCAAGGTAACCATCCGCCACCAGCCCAAACTGACCCATTCCAAGGCCCAGATGGTCCTTGAAATGGTACAAAAGCACCCAGAACGCCGCGATAAATCGCAGCGAAGTCAGTGGTTTAAGCTCTTGGGGGTAGGCGGGTGCGGTCATTGCCGCTCGCCCGACGCAAGAAAAAGGCCGGGCGGCAGGCTTGTTATAACGGGCGTTATAACTTAGGTTGCGCCCGCCATGACCGACGAAACCAAAAAACCCGGCGTCGCCGACACCGAACGCGCCCCCTTCGAAGCGGACAAACCCGCCGTGAAGTCGGCTGGCCGCACCCTGAAAGTCCGCAAGATCGGCAACTCCCTCGGAGTCGTTTTGCCGAAAGAAGTGCTGGCGAAGCTCCGCGTCAGCGAAGGCGACGAACTCAGCGTCAGCGAAACGCCGGAGGGCGTGGCGCTAAAAGCGGCTGATGGAGACACCGCCGAGCTGATGAAGTTGGCGGAGGACATCATGGCCAAGCGCCGCCGCGTGCTTAAGGCTCTGGCGCAATGAAGGAGCCGCGCTGGTTCCCGAAAGACCTCATCCTCGCCGTTCACAATCGCCAACTCGCGGAGCATGGCGGCGGTGCGGGCGTCCGAGATGAGGGCTTGCTGGAATCTGCATTGGCGCGACCGCAAAATCTCTTTGCTTATGGCGAGAGCGAGTTGGCCGCGCTCGCTGGCGCCTATGCGTTCGGCATCGCCAAGAACCATCCCTTCATCGATGGCAACAAACGCACCGCGTTCGTCGCTTGCGAGCTATTTCTCGCCGCCAATGGCTATGATCTCGCGACGTCCGATGAAGAGTGCCTGGCGATGATGCTCGGTCTCGCCTCGAGCGAAGTCAGCGAAGCTGAGTTCGCGGCGTGGCTGCGCGAGAACGTGCAGCCACGCTAGCGCTTCAAGGCCACTTCGCTACCGGCGGCATCGAGCTCAGGATGCTTTCGACATTGCCGCCCGTCTTCAGTCCGAACGTCGTGCCGCGATCGTAGAGCAAGTTGAACTCCACATAACGCCCACGCTGGACGAGTTGTTCTTCGCGGTCCGCCTCGCTCCATGGCGTGCTCATGTGCTTGCGCAGCAACGGCAAGTATCCAGCCAGAAATGCGCGCCCAACATCCTGGGTAAACGCGAAGTCGCGATCCCAATCGCCGCCATTGTGGTGATCGTAGAAAATCCCGCCGACGCCGCGCGGTTCGTTGCGATGCGGCAGCCAGAAATACTCATCCGCCCATTTTTTGTAGCGCGCGTAAAGCCCGGCCTCGTGCTTCTCGCAGGCATCGCGATACGGCGCATGAAACGCTTGCGCGTCGGCGCTCGTTTCATCGCGCTGATAGCTCTGCGTGGGGTTCAGATCGCCACCGCCGCCGAACCACCACTCGGTCGTGGTGATGTGGCGCGTGTTCATGTGTGCCGCGGGGCAGTGCGGATTGCGCATATGCGCGATCAGCGAAATGCCGCTCGCCCAAAAGCGCGGATCGTCCGCCGCGCCCTTCACGTTCTTCGCAAACTCGGGTGAGAACTCCCCGTACACAGTGCTCACATGCACGCCGACCTTTTCGAAGAACCGCCCGCGCATCATGCCGGCAACGCCGCCGCCCTGATCGGCGCTGCCATCGCCCCGCCGCCACGGCGTCTTCACGAACCGGCCCGGCTCGCCCGGATAGAGCGCCGCCGGCGCCTCATCCTCCAGCGCCTCGAACGCCGCGCAGATGTCATCCCGCAGTGTCTCGAACCAAGCTTTTGCCCGCGCTTTGCGCTCTTCGCTCACGTCAATTTCTCCCAGGCCCCGGTCTGCCGCATGGCCTCGGTCAGTACCACCGCGGCCGCGTTGATCACATTGAGCGACCGCAAGCCGCGCACCATCGGGATGCGCACGCTCGCCTGCGCCGCCGCATAGAGCTCTCCCGACGAGCCGGCGCTTTCGCGCCCAAGCACCAGGGTGTCGCCTGTGGAAAACGCAAAGTCCTGGAAATTCACCGCCCCGTCGGTCTCGATCAGCACCAGCCGCCCATCGTTCCGTTCGGGCATCGACTGGAAGGCGGTAAGGCTCGCGTGGCGCGCCACCCGCGCCTTGTCCCCGTAGTCCAGCGCCGCCCGCTTCATTGATGCGTCCGTCAGCGGAAAGCCGCATGGCTCGATCACGTCCAAAGCCACGCCCAGACAGGCAGAGAGGCGAAGTGCCGCGCCGAGATTCTGCGGGATGTCAGGTTGATAGAGGGCGAGCCGCACGTTATGGCCTCCACGCCGGAGAATCGGGGTTGAATCGGGGAAATCGGTCGTGCGCCTGCGGCGAGCCGCCACGCGCTGGCAGTCCCGGATTATCCTAGCTTCACCGGCGAACCAAGGCCGGGAGATCATCAGCAGTGGCTGAAGCAGCACCTAGCGCGCATGAAGGTGAGACCACCCGGCGCGACTTCATTTACATTGCCGGCGCATCGGTTGCGACCGTCGGCGTTGCAGCAACGATCTGGCCGTTCATCGCGCAGATGAATCCCGCCGCCGACACGCTCGCGTTGTCGACGACGGAGGTCGATCTCTCTGCGGTGCCGGAAGGCCAGCAGATCAAAGTCATGTGGCAAGGCAAGCCGGTGTTTGTGCGTCACCGCACGGCGACCGAAATTGCTTCAGCGCAGCGCGATGACTTCGCGACGCTGAAAGATCCGCAGACCGACGCCGAACGTCTCGTTCAAGAGAACGGCGAAGCGGGGCGTCCTGAGTGGATCGTGCTGCAAGCCAGCTGCACGCACCTCGGCTGCGTGCCGACCTTCGTCGACGGTTCGTCCTTCGGCGGCTGGTTCTGCCCGTGCCACGGTTCGGACTACGACACGTCCGGCCGTATTCGTCGTGGCCCGGCGCCGGCCAATCTTCATGTCGCGCCGTACCTCTTCACCGGCCCGACCGCCATTCGCATCGGCTAAAGTTTGGAGCGCTAAGTGAGCGGACCTTCCACCTACGAGCCGAAATCCGGCATCACGCGCTGGCTCGATCGGCGTCTGCCGATCATCCGGTTGGCGCACGACAGCTTCGTCGCTTACCCGACGCCGCGAAACCTCAACTATTGGTGGACCTTCGGCGCCATGCTGTCGCTCTGCCTCGTCGTGCAGATCGTCACCGGCATCGTGCTGGCGATGCACTATGTGCCGCACATCAACATGGCGTTCGCCTCGGTGCAGCGCATTGAGCGCGAC
>CAYUOC010000279.1:0-3357 GCA_964446305.1 uncultured Terricaulis sp.
CGACGGCAGCGTGAACGTCGACGGCACGGTGCCTATCCGCGATCTGAACCGCGCCATGAATTGGGATTTGCCGGATGAAGAAGCGGTGACGGTCGCCGGCCTCGTGATCCACGAAGCGCAGGCGATCCCCGAACCGGGGCAGCGCTTCGCGTTTCACGGCTATCGGTTTCAGGTGCTGCGGCGGCAGCGCAACCAAATCACGGCGCTACGGGTGGAGCGGGAGGAGGAGACGGAGGAGATGGGGGATTAGGAATCCCTTTTTGCCTTCGCACGCGCCGAGGGGTCGTCCGCTACGCCCAGGCTGCTTCGAAGCATGGGGTGAACAGCAATTCGTGTTTCCGACGAAAGCTCCACCGGGTCCACACCCTGCTTGTCCTTGTAGCTCCACATAGTTGTGCTGTGCGACTGGGTCTTCAGCCCCACAACGCCAACCTTGTACAAGTGACTAAGCCATTCCCGCTCAAACTCCCACTCATCGAACTTGTCGGTGCCGCTGACCATCTTAAGTGCAAGTCGTCCGAGGCGATCATGGTCAGATTCAGTGTGAATCGCGAGTGACAGTGCGAAGTCCACCATCTCTGAGCGTGAAAAATAATCTGGATTAAAGTGCGCGCGCTTACCTCGAATTGGTGTCACGTAGAGTGGAAGCAGCGGATACAGCGACAGCCACTCATACTTGAGCGAGTCAAATCGCTTCTGACTGTACGCTATCTCCGCTTCTCGCACATTGGAGGGCGAGACGCTAACTTTGTTGACTGCCCGTTCGAGGCATTCATTCACGAACAAGATTGCGTCGCGCGGTCGCATGAGGGTGCGATCCAAGACAAATTCTCGTGTGGGCTTTCCTTGAACTTCTTCTGGAAAAATGTCGTAAAATTTGACGGATGCGCGCCCCTCATATTGACGCTTGAACGTCTCAGTGATGCGGCGTTCAACCAGCCGAAAGAGCTGGTCGCGGGTCCAGCGAAGCGTAATGATGTTGTCTTCGTATTTCTCTTCCTGAAACCCCCGGTCACGCGTCTTTTCGAAGATTTCTTCTAGCAAATCGCTTCGCATAGCGATGCAGAACTTGACGCACGAAATTGGGCGGAATTTTTTCACAATCTCGATCAAGGCGCGCAGTAGCCGGAGGCGTACGGTGTCGTCGACGTGAAACTGATCGAGATCGTCAATTATGATGTAGTAGGGTGCCTTTTGATCTTGGAAAACTTCGGCAGCCATAAAGTCGATGACCGTTTGAAGTCGCGAGAGCTGGTTTGAGCCCAGGACGCGCTGAATTCGCCGTTGAACTTCGGCCTTCTGCTCCACGGTGGCCACATGACTCCCGCCGATCTTTAGCGGAAAGCCAAGCTCGGCAAGGCCGAGCTCTCCTGTAATTTCATCTTCCACCTTCTTCGTAACTGCGGTGACGCGCTCTTCAAACTCGGGCCAAATATCGACACCGAAGTCGCGTAGGTACTCAACAGCCCGTCGCCGTGTCGGTGTGACCGAATTCAAAAATTGCGACAGCACCGACTTCGAGTCCGCGGCGTTGGCAATTCTGAACCTGCGACGGAGCAACTCAGTTGCAAACGTGTGCTTCCAGATGATCTCCAGAAACGGCTCGATCCGAACTTCGTTCGCGCTGAGAAATCGGATGATATCTGAGTTGGAAATGTGGTGGAGGCAGAGGTGGTTTGGATCAATCCGGATTACGTGCTGTGCTTCTGACTTCAGCTTGTGAAGAAGGGCAGTTTTTCCCGATCCCGTGCGCCCCTTGATGATGAACTTGGGGCTAGCCACATCGCGGACCTCCGCATATTGGCCGGAGTCTTCAAAGCAAGAGAGCAAAAGGCTAAGGTCGTCTTCGGCCGCCGCGGCCCCTATCGTGAGGCCGGCGCGCAGGGCAATAGAGCTGGATGCTTTAGACTTGGGTTTCGTCTTTTTGCCTTTTGCCATCTCCTACGGTTGAACCGATTCGGTAGGTGCGCTGAGCTAACGCATTCCTTAACTTGGTCCCGCCGCTCCGGATTTCGTCGCGTGCGGCGCTACGCGGCGAGCGTTTGATTGCTTAGGCGCGATCACTTATCCAACGTTCGCGGGCGCCTAACGCGTTGAATTTCCGCGCTCGCCCCAAAACTTATCCCACACCCCCAAACCGCGCATACAATCCCTCCATCGCTTCCGCATGAGGGCAGTTGGATCCCTGTCAGACCAAAGCGTGAGGCGAGGTGGTTGAGCGTGAAGCTCCGATGTTCGAGCCCCAGCCCCGGCGTTGTCGCGGCGCCGGAAGAGGGGGCCGGGCGCCATCCGCGAGAGGCGCGAACTCCGCGGGCGGCGGGCGCAGCGCTTCGACGATATCGCAGCGTTCCTGATGAAACGGGGATGCCGGCGAGACGCCGCCGGCGAGGCTTAAGCCGCCGCCACGCGCGCCGCGTCCGCGCGGATGAGCACGCCGTCCTTGCCGATCAGGCCGTGCGCGCCTTCGGGCGGCGCTTCGCCCGCGCCGAGCACGATGGCGCCGCCGGGGGCGAGCGCGTCGCTCACGCGCTGGATCACGTCAAGGCGCAGCTCGGGATCGAAATGCGAAAGCGTGTGGGCGAGGATGATGATGTCGAACTGGCCGAGATGGCCCGGGTGCTTCATCAGATTGTGCTGCTCGAACCGCACCGCCGCACGCAGGCGGTCGGAGATGCGCCACAGATCGCCGGCCTTCTCAAAGTGCGCGATCAGGCTGCGGATCGGCAGGCCGCGCTGGATTTCAAATTGCGTGTAAAGCCCGCTGCGCGCTTTTTCGATGAGGCGCTCGGAAATGTCGGTGGCGACGATTTCGGCGGCGATCGGCCGCCCGTTCTGCTCGCGCAGCGCTTCAAGCGCCATCGCGACGGAGTAGGGCTCTTGGCCCGTCGAGCATGCGGCCGACCAGACGCGGATGCGCTCATGGCCGCGCCGCGCGAGCGCGTCAGGGATCAGGGCGGTGCGGAGCGTTTCAAATTGGTCTTTGTCTCTAAAGAAACGCGTATCGACGGAAACGAGATGATCGGCGATCTGCGCCCACAAACGGCCGTCCGGGCGAATGCGCGCCGCCCCGATCATCTCGGACACGCCGCCAAAGCCCTCGCGCCGCGCCAGCGGTTGCAGTTTGATCTCCGCCGCGCCCGTCATGTCGCGCGTCAGCACCGCGCCCGTGCGCGCTTTCAGCTCCCGCGCGATCAGCACGAACTCGGGCTCGCTCAGCATCAGACAAGCCCCGCTTCGGCGAATTTGGAGGTGAGGATGTCGCCGTCAAACGGCTTCATCATGTATTCGTCCGCGCCCGCTTTCAGCGCTTCGGTGATGCGCTCGACGTCGTTCTCCGTCGTGCAGAACACCACGATC
>CAYUOC010000280.1:0-3337 GCA_964446305.1 uncultured Terricaulis sp.
CGTTCGGCGTGGACTTGCTCTTCCCAGGAATTGTCCAACGACGCCCAGCCAAGCCGGCGGATCATGCCGAGCGTTTTCGTTGGGCCGTTGGCGAGTTCTAGGGCAAGCGCTTTGGCCGTCGGCAGCAGTTCGGCATCCGGCACGCACCGATTAACGAGGCCCCATTCATACGCTTGCTTGGCCGGAATGCGCTCTCCCAGCAGCATCATCTCCATCGCCCTGGCGCGGCCAATCATGCGCGGCAGGTGATAGGTGGCGCTGCCATCCGGCACGAGGCCAATGCGGCGGAAGGCCTGGAGGAAGTAGGCGCTCTCGCTGGCGACGATAAGATCGCCCAGCAACGCGAACGAGCAGCCGATGCCGGCAGCGGCGCCGTTCACCGCGGTGACATACGGGATCGGCAAATCGCGGAGCTTCGCAACAAACGGATTGAAGGTTTGTTCGAGACGCGCGCCGAGATCGGGGAGACCATCGTCAGCGATCGGCGGTGCGCCGCTGGCGAGATTGGCGCCAGAGGAAAAGCCGCGACCCTCGCCTGTCAGGATGATGCAGCGCGCTTCGTTGGCGGCGCGATCGAAGAGAACGTTCAACTCTTCCGTCATCTCGACGGAGATCGCGTTCAGGGTCGCCGGATCGGACAGCGTGATCAGTGCGACGCCGTCTTCCAGTTCGTACTTGGCTTTAGCCATTCTTCTCTCTCCCACGCCTGAGCGCGAGGAGCAGTCTAATCGAACTTTTGGGCGCGGGGATACGCTGCCGGAAGGTCAGCCTAGGCGACGTAAAGCACTGGCGTTGCGTCAGTGGTGGTTTGATTGCGGCCGTTGCGCTTCGAGGCGTAGAGGCACGCATCGGCGCGCTCCACCAGACCGGCGGGCGTATCGCCCGATTGCAGGCGCGCAATGCCGATCGACACCGTCACTTGTCCCAGGTCCTCATTGGTCGAGCGGCGGCGTAGACGTTTTGCCTGGATGGCTTCGCGGAGCGCCTCGGCAGTCTGCTGGGCCACGCGCGCGCTCATGCGCGGCATGACGACCGCGAACTCTTCGCCACCGTAGCGGGCGACGAGGAAGTCCGGGCGCGCATGCGCCTGCAGCGCGCTCGCCAGAAAGCGAAGGATTTGATCGCCGGTGTGATGGCCCCAAGTGTCGTTGAAGCGCTTGAAGTGATCGATGTCGCAGAGAAGCAGCGAAAGCTCGGTGCGCTGCGCCTTGGCCTCTTCGATCCGCATACGCAGCGTTTCATCGAACATCCGGCGATTGGCGAGGCCGGTGAGGCTGTCCGTCAGCGATTCCATGCGCACGGATTCAAGGCTTGTGCGCAGGGTGTCGATTTCGCTCGTGGACTTCTTCAGCTGTTCGTTGAGTGTCTGGTTGTGATTGGCCATGTCGAGCGTCGCTGCCGCGAGGCTCGAGACGATCTGACGAATTTGCTCTGGTCCAAGGCCGCGATTGAGGTCCGTCGCGGCGCTTTCCAGCGTGCGGCCGTAATCACCGCTCTTGCTCTCCGCTTCTTTCAGAAACGAGACGACGTGTCCGAGGTCGCGGGCGATCTTCTCGCCCGCCAGCAGAATCTGCGCCGACGAGCCGAGGCCGGTGAAAAACTGTTCGTGCAGCTGGGCGCATTCTTCGCCGGTAAACACCGTGCCGGCGCCGATACGGCTATCGATGGCTTCGCGCAACGGCTGGTTGCGGCCCAAACGATAGGAGAGCCAAACTTCGTAATTGGCGCTCGTGGGCGGCACGCCGTGGAGGCGCATTAGGTCGAGCGTTTCCAGCGCGACATTGGCGCCGCCTGGGCCCTGCATCAGGATATCTTGGTCAGTCACGCAAAACCCGCAGAATCTGCAATCCCAGCGACGCTAGCGGGCAGGATATGGACGAGTGGTAAATGCCGCTTACCATCGACGAGAAATGAGTAGTTGCGCTTACGTCCACGGTAAGCGGTAGACAGATGCCCAAAGCCTTGGGAGGCGCGAAATGAACCGGCCCGTTCAACCATCGATCGAAGAGACCAAAGCAAGAATGGTCGCGATTCTGGAGCTGCAAAGGCGGTTGCAGACGAGCAAGGGGCCGCCGGATGCAAGGCTGCGCAAGGACAGGCTGACGCGCGCCATCAATCTGGTGTTGGCGCACAAAGACGAATTCCTGAATGCGCTCAGCGAGGACTTCGGCGCCCGCTCGCGAGATATGTCGCTGTTCACGGACATTTCGGGAGCGATAGGACCGCTGAAGCAGGCGCGCGCGAATCTCGAAAAATGGATGGCGCCGCAGAAGCGTGCGGTGACGCCATCGGCGCTGGGACTTTTTGGCGCGCGTGCCGAGGTGCGTTATCAGCCCAAGGGCGTTGTCGGCGTGATCTCGCCCTGGAATTTTCCGGTGTCGCTTGCGTTCGATGCGATCGCTGGGGCGTTTGCCGCCGGCAATCGCGTGATGCTGAAGCCCTCTGAGTTTACGCCGGCGGTTTCGGCGCTGATGGCGCAGACGATTGATCTCTATTTCGATGAAGACGAACTCGCGGTGATCCAAGGCGGGCCGGACGTGGGCGCCGCATTTGCCGGGTTGGCGTTCGATCATTTGATTTTCACGGGCGCGACGAATGTCGGGCGTCATGTGATGCGGGCCGCTGCGGACAATCTCGTGCCGGTCACATTGGAGCTTGGCGGGAAATCGCCGGTGGTGATCGGCAAGAGCGCCGATCTCACGAAGACGGCCGCGCGCGTCATGCAAGGCAAGACCATGAACGCGGGGCAGATCTGTTTGGCGCCGGACTATGTATTGGCGCCGAAGGACAGCGTGCCGGAATTTGTGGCGGCTTCGAAAGCGGCGGTCGCGAAGATGTACCCGACGCTGAAGGACAACGCCGACTACACCTCGATCATCAATCAACGTCATTATGATCGCATTTCTGGGCTGATCGCCGACGCGAAGGCCAAGGGCGGCGAGATCGTCACCATCAATCCCGCCAATGAGGACTTCAGCCAGCAAGAGCACCGCAAGATTCCGCCGACGATCATCCTCAACGCGACGGACGATATGCAGGTGATGCAGGAAGAAATCTTCGGGCCCTTGCTGCCGGTGCGGACGTATGCGTCGTTCGACGACACGGTGAACGAGATCAACGCCCGCCCGCGTCCGCTGGCGCTCTACTATTTTGGCGAAGACAATGCCGAGAGCGAGGCGCTGCTCGAGCGGACGCACTCGGGCGGCGTCACGATCAACGACGTGATCTTCCATTTCGCGATGGACGAGCTGCCGTTCGGGGGTGTCGGCCCGTCAGGGATGGGCGCGTATCACGGGCATCGCGGCTTCATCGAGTTCAGCCACGAGAAGGCGATCTA
>CAYUOC010000281.1:0-3318 GCA_964446305.1 uncultured Terricaulis sp.
CGTAGCGGTGAATTTGAGCGGCGGCGCCTTCCTCCTCACCCGTGAACCACGCCAGCAGAACCAGCGCCAGCAGCGTCCAGTGGAAGATGCGCGTAGGCAAATCCCAGACTTGAACCGGACGCTCGCTTGCTCGCTCGCCTTGCGCGACGGTGCTGGTCATTTCCACTCCTACTTCATGCATTGGACGCAGCCTGCGCCCCTCGGACGTGCCGCGGCTGGAACGTGGCGCCCACCAAGCCGGTCAGCTGCCCTCAGCCGCCGGAGCTTGTTGATCGGGTGCACGCGCTATGGAGTTGACAGGATAGTGCCGGCGCGGTTCGCCGCCAATGATTTCGACGCCGAGCCCGTTGCCCGTACAGATCCATGATGTGGCAGAGCGAATGGCGATCGCATGCTCCCAATTCAGATCGCGCGCATTCCACTCGGTGCCCAGGACATAGCGCCGGTTGGCGCCGACACGGACAATGACGTTGTGCTCGTCGACGTATTCGTAGCCGTTGACCGCATCGGCCCAAAAACAGTCGCGACCAGCCGGCGCCGCGGCGGGTTCGTTGGCGGGGGGACTGGCGCAGCCAGCAAGGGCAAGCGCGGCGCTCGCGGCTAGAATCTGTCTCATCTGCAATCTCCTTTTCCACCACGTGTGCCGTCAGGCGATACGCCAGCGCTCGCGGGGTGCGCGCTGGCGTATGCGTAGCTCACCAGCCGCGGTGGAAGTCCTGCATTTCGCGGAAGGTGAGACGGCCATCATCGTCAGCGTCGGCGTCGAGATAATTGAGTTCGCCGAAATTCATGTATTCGTTACGCGAGACAATCCCGTCGCCATTGCCGTCCATCAGGCGGAAGCGTTCGGTCTTGCGCAGTTGCGCACGCTCTTCCATGCGCTGGCGGCGGCTGGCGGAGACGCCGCTTCGGGGACCCGGGCCGAGCCGCGACTGTTGGAACTCTTGCAAGGTGAAGCCGCCGCTATTGTCGGCGTCCATCGTCGCAAACGCTTGCTCATGCCAGGTCCGGAACTCGGCCTGGTTGATGCGGCCATCACGATCACGGTCTTGGTCACGCAGACGATCTTGCGCGCCAAGGTAAAGCCGATCGCGATCCTGATCGCGGAAGCGATCCTGGTCGGGGAGACGCGTGCGATCCTGATCGCGATCCGGCTGCATTGCGCCGGGCGAGCTTGTCGGCGGTCCGCCTGCGCCGCCGCCGCCCTGCTGCGCCAAGGCTGGCGTCGCCAGCATGGCGCCCGCTAGCGCCGCGACACATACTGTCCTGAAAAGGTTCCGCATGACATTCTCTCCACATTCAATCTAGAACATCCGAATGTACTAATAGATGTGGACGCTTTGCTTTGCGCGAGATCAAGTTCGGCTGTGGCAAAGGTGTCGGTGCAGCAAAGGCCGCGCGAAATGCGAGACTGCGCCACCGAGGGCCAAGCTGCATCGCGATCGCGTCGGCGTCGCCACCATTGCTCGGCTACACGGAGGACATTGATGCGCGCAATCGATATTGAGCCCGAAGAAGTCTCGGCGCTGCTCGAGGCGCTCGACGACGAATACAAGGCCTGGGCGAGCTACGACCAAGTGCTCAGAGATTTCGGCCCAGTGCGGCCCTTCTCCAATATCATCGAGTCGGAGGCGCGCCATATCACAGCGCTCGCGAGATTGTTTGAACGCTATGGCGTACCGATGCCGCCGAACCCGTGGCCCGGCAAAGTGGCGCAATATGCCTGCCTGAAAGAGGCGTGCGAGGCGGGCGTGAGCGGAGAAATCGAAAATGAGCGGCTCTACCGGCGCCTGCTTGTGTCGGCGCGCCGTCCCGATATCCGCGCTGTGTTCGAAAGGCTGAGGGAGGCTTCTCAACTCCGGCACCTGCCGGCGTTCCGGCGGTGCGCCGCGCGCTATTCAGGTTCGCGACAAGAGGGGGCAGGCCATGATTTGGATCAATAACCAGAGGACTTGAGGCGCGCAGACAAAGTCAGAAGGAGTCAAACGATGCCGCAGCAACATTCAAGGCTGTACCCGTGGTTTATTGGTGTGGTCATCATCGTGGTGTTTGAAGCAATCTTCGCTTCCTTGTTCTTCGCGGCGACGTCGCCTTGCGCCTCGCCAATTCCACAGCTCTTCGTGCTTTTGCTGATTGTGCTGCCGGTCGTCTATCTGACGCTCATGTATCTGGCTCTGAAGAGTCAACCTTAGTACGCGGACGTGGCGTGGCGCCAGGGTCGGCGCTGAGCGGAGGTTTGTTGCTGATACTGAAATACTGACGGAGAAGAATACGGATTTCCGTCGTGTTCTCTACACTGGCCATAATCTTCAGTTGGTCCTGATGGCGACTGGCGCGGCGAATATGATCCCAGCGATTGCCGCGAGACACGCGGTCTTCAGCACTGCACGCATGAGATTTTCTCCACAGAATATTAGCGAAAACGAATAGAAACAGGGCGTTGGCAAGCTGACGTTGGGCGAAATCAATTCGAGTTGCGACGGGGACGTCGAGGACGTGCGGCCGTTAGTTGCGAGCGATTGCAAGTGAAACTGCGAAGCAGCGCGCAGTCACTGCGCTGCGGCGGCGAGCGCTTCTTCTGCGTCGAGCCACGGCCGTTGATCCGCCCCCTGGCGCACGCCGATGGCGAAGACGGAGGCGAGGTGCTCACGGCGGAAATCGAGCCAATCCTCTTCAGCCGCTTCAGGCGGCATCGCTGCTAAGTGGAAGGCCATGCCCTGGCGCGCCGCGTAGGCCGATGTGGCCGCGATCGCCGTGCGGGTCATGTGCATCATCAGCGTCGAGAAACTGCGCGAGAGGATGGGAATGGTCGCCTGCGGCGTTGTACGCGAGGGCGCGCGCAGCGGCCCGCTGATCAGCACAAAGACGTTGGCGCCCGCCAGGCCTTCGATCGGATCGGAGTCGAAAAAGGCGATCGCTGGGGCGAAGAAGAATGGGGTCGCAGCGCCGCCATCGACGTGCATCTCATCGTGGAGCGCGCCGGCGGCCGAAACTTCGATGATCACTGGGGGAAAGAGCCCCGGAACGCTTGCGGAGGCGACGACCACGTCGCGGAAGAGCGCTTTGGCTTGCTCGCCCCCTTGCGCGGCGATCGCGCCCAAGTCCCACAATACCGGCTCCTGGCGATCAAGGTCGGTTGTGGCGACCAGCAGAATGCGCCCGCGCGCGGCTTCGCGCGCGACCGCTTCGATCAGGGCGTCGGTCACGATCGTATCGACCAGCTCGCGCAGCGGCTCGCCGGAATTCACGCCCGGCCAGAACAAAACGCCCAGACCACGCGAGCGCAATAAGCCTTCGCTGGCGCCGCCGAGGAACGCA
>CAYUOC010000282.1:0-3305 GCA_964446305.1 uncultured Terricaulis sp.
ACGCCGCGACAGCCAACAATCCCAATCGTCTCATCCGTCAGTCTCCGAAGCCTAGCCTCCCGATGCGCGCGTGGCGGTGTTCGGATGCGTCACTGATCGCAATGGCGATGTTCTCTAATTGTTCTTGATGTCCGGGCGACTCTGGCTACTAAATATGGGGTCCGCCGTTTTGCCTTACGGTGGTCCCGAAAGACCGAAATGACCTTGAGAGCGCCTGCCCTGTTTGTCGGCCATGGCTCGCCGATGAACGCGATCGAAGACACGCCCTCCGCGCGCGGCTGGGCGGAGATTGCCGCGCGCTTTCCGAAGCCGAGCGCGATCATCTGCATCTCCGCGCACTGGGTGACCGAAGGCGTACGGGTTACGTCGAACGCGCTGCCGCGCACGATCCACGATTTCGGCCGAAGCTTCCCGCAAGCCTTGTTCGACGTTCAATACCCGGCGCCCGGCGATCCCGATCTCGCCCAAGCCATCGTGGAAAAACTGGCAGCATTCGGCGCGCAGCTCGACGGTACATGGGGCCTCGATCACGGGACCTGGAGCGTCGTGAAGCACATGTATCCCGGCGCCGACGTCCCGATCGTTCAAGTCAGTCTCGACATCCGCCGTCCCGCGTCCGAGCACTACGCCATCGCGCAGGCGCTCGCCGACTTCCGCGAGGACAACATCCTCGTCCTCGGCTCCGGCAACATCGTCCACAATCTGCCGGCCTTCTTCCGCGCGCCCTCGCCTGATCCGCAAGCCTGGGTCGCGACGTATGACGAGCTGATCGTCTCCGGAGTCGCCAACGATCACACGAAGGTCGTGAACTACACCGCACAACCCGATGCCGCGATCGCCGCGCCGGATTGGGAACACTTCATGCCCGTTATCTACGCGCTCGGCGCACGCCACGACGGCGAAACGCCTTACTTCTTCAATCGACACTACTATCCCGGGATTTCGATGACCGCCTTTGCCTATGGTCTGCCGCAATGAAGGACGGCCTGACCCATATCCGCATCCGCGGCGCCCGCGAGCACAATCTCAAGGGCGTAAACGTCGACATTCCACGCAATGAGCTAGTGGTGATCACGGGGCTCAGCGGCAGCGGCAAATCCTCGTTGGCGTTCGATACGATCTATGCCGAGGGCCAGCGCCGCTACGTTGAATCGCTCTCTGCTTACGCCCGTCAGTTCCTCGAACTGATGCAAAAGCCGGACGTCGACTCCATCGACGGCCTCTCGCCGGCGATCTCGATCGAGCAGAAAACGACGTCGCGCAATCCGCGCTCGACTGTCGGCACCGTCACCGAAATTTACGACTACATGCGCCTGCTTTGGGCGCGCGTCGGCATTCCGTATTCCCCCGCCACTGGCGAGCCGATCGCTGCGATGCAAGTCAGCGAAATGGTTGATCGGATCATGGCGCTGAAGGAAGGCACGCGCCTCTATTTGCTCGCGCCCGTCGTCCGCGACCGCAAGGGCGAATACAAAAAGGAAATGGCTGAGTACCTGAAGAAGGGCTATCAGCGCGCCAAGATCGACGGCGAGTTCTACGAACTGAGCGAACCGCCAACGCTCGACAAGAAGTTCAAGCACGACATCGACATCGTCGTTGATCGCATCGCAGTGAAGGCTGGTATCGAGACCCGTCTCGCGGACTCCCTCGAACAAGCGCTGAAGCTCGCTGACGGCATAGCTTTCGCCGAGATCGCGACGAGCGCATCAGAGGACGCCACCGGCAAAGCAACGCTGAAGAACAAGACTGCGAAGCCTGAACGTCTCATCTTCAGTCAGAAATTCGCGTGCCCGGTCTCGGGCTTCACGATCCCGGAGATCGAGCCGCGTCTCTTCTCATTCAACAACCCCGCCGGCGCCTGCCCGGCGTGTGACGGCCTCGGCGTACAACTCAAGTTCGACGCCGACATGGTCGTGCCGGACCACGACAAGACGTTGAAGGAAGGCGCGGTCGCGCCGTGGGCCAAGGGCCCGTCGCCGCTTTACGCGCAAACGCTCGAAGCTCTGGCAAAACACTTCAAAGCCAAGATAACCGCGCCGTGGAAGGAGCTGCCGAAGGAACTGCGCAACGCCATCCTTCACGGCACCAAGGACCCCATCAAGTTCGTCTATGACGACGGCGTCCGCCGCTACGAGACGACGAAGAATTTCGAAGGCGTGCTGCCCAACCTCGAGCGCCGCTGGAAGGAAACCGACAGCGCTTGGGTGCGCGAAGACCTCGAAAAGTACCAAAGCGAAGCGCCATGCCCCACCTGTGGGGGCAAACGCCTGAAGGCCGAAGCGCTCGCCGTCAAAGTGGCGATGACCGACATCGCGACGGCCTCCACCATGTCGATCCGCAACGCCCGCGATTGGTTCGTTGCGCTCAATGATCAGCTGACGCCGAAGCAAAAAGAAATCGCCGTCCGTATTCTGAAAGAGATCAACGATCGGCTGCGCTTTCTTGTCGATGTTGGGCTCGATTATCTTTCGCTCGGGCGCTCCTCAGGCACACTGAGCGGCGGCGAGAGCCAGCGCATCCGTCTCGCATCGCAAATCGGCTCCGGCCTCACCGGCGTCCTTTACGTTCTCGATGAACCGAGCATCGGTCTGCACCAGCGCGACAACACGCGACTGCTCGAAACGCTGATCCGCCTGCGCGATCTCGGCAACTCAGTGCTCGTCGTCGAGCACGATGAAGAGGCAATCCTCACCGCCGACCACGTCATCGATATGGGACCAGCGGCCGGCATTCACGGTGGCACGATCATTGCCGAAGGCACGCCGGATCAGATCCAGAAGAACAAGAACTCGATCACCGGCGCCTACCTGACCGGCCGGCGCGAAATCGCGATCCCAGACAAGCGTCGCCGCATCACCAAGCGCGTGATCGGCGTGCGCGGCGCCCGCGGCAACAATCTGCAGAACGTCGACGCGGACATTCCGCTCGGCACGTTCACTTGCGTCACCGGCGTCAGCGGCGGCGGCAAGTCCACGCTCGTGATTGAGACGCTCTACAAAGCCGTCGCGCGGCAATGGCATGGCGCCGGCGATGTGCCTGCTGAGCACGACAAAATCGAAGGCCTCGAGCACATCGACAAAATTATCGATATTGATCAATCGCCGATCGGCCGCACGCCACGCTCAAATCCAGCCACCTACACAGGCGCGTTCACGCCGATCCGCGATTGGTACGCCGGGCTTCCCGAGTCCAAGGCGCGCGGCTACGGGCCGGGGCGCTTTTCCTTCAACGTCAAAGGCGGCCGCTGCGAGGCGTGCCAGGTCGATGGCGTCATCAAGATTGAGATGCACTTCCTGCCCGACGTG
>CAYUOC010000283.1:0-1345 GCA_964446305.1 uncultured Terricaulis sp.
TGACGGCCGCGGCGGTGATCATTCTCGGTCGCGACGTGGCGATCGCGGGGCTGCGCGAGGCTTTGGGCGCGCAAGGGCGGAGCTTGCCGGTGAGCGCGCTGGGCAAATGGAAAGCCGCCGCGGAGATGGCCGCCATCGGCGCGTTCCTGGCGTTCCAGGCCGCTGCATTGCTGTACGCGCCCGACGGCGCTGTGAGCGGATTGTTCTGGGCCGCGCGCATTCTGCTATGGGCGGCGGCGCTGCTGGCGTTGATCAGCGGCGCGCAATATGTGCGGGCGCTGATGCGCAAGACTTAGTCGGGGCGGCCGAACTCAATCCAGTTCAGCGCGAAAATCGCGACGAAGAACAAGGCGATCGCAATCAGCGCCGGGTTCGTAAGCAAATCCATCGAAGCCGCCCTCAAGCCGCGCCGCTTGGGCGCGCCGAAACATCTCCCCTTCGCCTAACCGATCCGCAGGCGCTCCGCCAGGGCGGGGTTGACGCAGCCATTTATTCAACCTATTGGTTGAATATGAACACGGCAGTCGCCCTCGACCACACCATGCTGGCCCTGGCTGATCCCACCCGCCGCGCCATCCTCCAGCGCCTCGGCGCGGGCGAGGCGCGCGTCACAGATCTGGCCGCGCCTTTCGCCATGTCGTTGAACGCGGTGTCCAAGCACATCCGCATTCTGGAGCGTGCGGCGCTGGTGCAGCGGCGCCGCAACGGCCGCGAGCACGTTCTCACACTGAATCCCGCCCCGCTCGATGAGGCCGCCGCCTGGATCGAACAGCAGCGCGCCTTCTGGAACACCCGCCTCGACGCGCTGGAGCGCGCCTTGGCCGAACACGAAGATTGAGGAGAAGCCCATGTCCGCCATGCAATTCGGCAAAACCATCGCGCCCGACACGTTCAAGCTGGAGCGCACGCTCAAGGCGCCGATCGAGCGCGTGTGGGCTTATTTCGTTGATGGCGAAAAGCGCAGCCGCTGGTTCACAGGCGGCGATACGCTGACGGCCAACGGGCAGGCGTTCAGCCTGCTGTTCGCCCATCGCAACATCACCAACGAAAAGCCGCCCGCGCGCTGGGCGCAGATGGAGACAGGCGAGTTTCCTATGACAGGCCGCGTGCTCGCGTTCGAGCCGCCGCGCCTGTTGGCGATCACGTGGGGCGATGGCGATGAGGCGGTTTCAGAGGTGCGCTTTGAGTTCGCCGCCAAGGGCGATGAAACCCTGCTGACCATCACGCACACGCGCATCGACACCATGGCCCACGTGCTCGATTTCGCCGGCGGCTGGACCGCGCACGTGCAAACGCTCAGCGAAATTCTGGAAGGCAGGCCGGCAAATCGCTTCTGGGCCGATGT
>CAYUOC010000283.1:1445-3301 GCA_964446305.1 uncultured Terricaulis sp.
TCGGGCCGGCGCCGCCAGCGTGACGCCGAGCTTTACGCCGCCGTCGACCGCAGCGTGCAGGACAGCCTCTCGCTCGCCATCGCCCATCCGAAGCTGGCCGCGGGCCCTTACGAATTGCCGGGCGGCGCAACCGCGCTTTCAGCGGACGAACAGATGCAGCAATGGCTGCTCTATGATCACGTCACCTCCACGTTCGAGAATTGCTTTCTCACCTATCGCCAGCTTGGCCACGATCCGGACATGCAGCGTCAATGGTCGGCCTGGAAGCGCTACATGACGCTCTATTGCCGCAAGCCTTCATATCGCGCCTGGCTTGAGATGAACGGGTTGACCAAGGCCGACGGCAAAACCTCCATCTACGATCCCGCGTTCGACGCCGAGATCAGCGCGCTTTACGAAGCCACGCGCTAAAGAAAAACCGCCGGCCTTGGCGGGCCGGCGGTTTGCGTTTCCAATCTGAGCTTTGGCTTACGCGCCTTGCGGCGCGGCCCCGCCCCAGCCGCCGCGCGCGGGCGCGTCTTCTTCTTCTTCGTCCGTCACCGGCAAGGCCGGCGTCGGCGCAGACGGGGTTTGCGGCGTGTCATCGGGGCGATCGAGTTTTTCGCCGCGCATCACCGAGGCGATCTCATCGCCATTGAGCGTTTCGTACTCAAGCAGCGCTTCGGCCAAATATTTGTGCGCTTCCGCCTTCTCGGTGAGGATGCGCTTGGCTTCGGCGTAGCCTTCATCCACCAAGCGCTTCACCTCCGCGTCGATCTTCTGGGCGGTGGCTTCCGAGATGTTCTGGCTGCGCTGCACGCTCATGCCGAGGAACAGCTCGTCATTGTTGTCGCCGTACGCGACAAAGCCGAGTTCATCGGAATAGCCCCAGCGCGTCACCATGCTCTTGGCCAGGCGCGTCGCCGCCGCGATGTCGGAGGCGGCGCCGGATGTGACCTTATCCTTGCCGAAGATCAGCTCCTCGGCCACGCGCCCGCCCATCATCACCGCGAGGCGTGACGTCATCTGCGTGAAGTTCATCGAGTATTTGTCGCCTTCCGGGAGCTGCATCACCATGCCGAGCGCGCGCCCGCGCGGAATGATGGTGGCTTTGTGCACCGGATCGGACTCCGGCACGTTGAGCGCCACCACGGCGTGGCCGGCTTCGTGCCAGGCGGTCAGCTTCTTTTCGCTTTCGCTCATGACGAGGGAGCGGCGCTCGGCGCCCATCATCACCTTATCCTTCGCGTCCTCGAACTCGCGGTTGGTCACCACGCGCTTGCCGCGGCGGGCGGCGAGCAACGCCGCTTCGTTGACGAGGTTGGCGAGATCGGCGCCGGAGAAGCCCGGCGTGCCGCGCGCGATGGTTTTCAAATCCACGCCCTGCGCCACCGGCACGTTGCGGGTGTGCACGCGCAGGATTTTCTCGCGCCCCATCACGTCGGGGTTCGGCACCACGATCTGGCGATCAAAGCGGCCCGGGCGCAGCAAAGCGGGATCGAGCACGTCGGGGCGGTTGGTCGCCGCTATCAGGATGATGCCTTCGTTGGCTTCAAAGCCGTCCATCTCGACCAGCAATTGGTTGAGCGTCTGTTCGCGCTCATCGTTGCCGCCGCCGAGACCAGCGCCACGGTGACGGCCGACGGCGTCGATTTCGTCAATGAAGATAATGCAGGGCGCGTTCTTCTTGGCTTGCTCGAACATGTCGCGCACGCGGCTCGCGCCGACGCCGACAAACATTTCCACGAAATCCGAACCGGAGATGGAGAAGAACGGCACGTTGGCTTCGCCCGCGATCGCGCGCGCGAGCAGCGTTTTACCCGTGCCCGGCGGGCCGACCAGCAGCGCGCCTTTCGGAATCTTGCCGCCGAGGCGCT
>CAYUOC010000284.1:0-3290 GCA_964446305.1 uncultured Terricaulis sp.
CGCCGACGGCCGCTGAGGAAAGCAGCTGAGCCACCGCATTGCTGTCGCAATTGACACCGTCAAGTTCTTGCAAAGCAAAATACAAGGCTATGATGCCCTGCGTTCGATTGACGTCAGCGTTGAGCGCTGCATCCACCACGCCCTCGCTGTTATTTTGCTGCTGCCGATTCTGCATCTGCGTAAGCAACAGATCGAGTTCGTAGTACGCGCCCCCGGGTGAACTAAGATAATCGTGCGCAGCATCGCCTATCTTGGCGATTAAACAGACTGATGCGCCAGTGAACATGCCAGCCGGAGTGAACCACACTGTGGCGAATGCGCCCGCGACGCCGGGTCGCTCGAGCTGCGCGACGAGTTCGTAATCATCAATGAACGGTCGCAAAATCACCGTTTGGGCGCCGACCCCCAAGCTGATTTTCACCCAATCGGACGGATCGTAGGGATCGCCGCCATGGTAGAAGCCAGGAAAACCGGCGTGAACCGTGAACGGCAAGTCAATGCGCGCGTTGTCGGGCCAGCTCAGTAAGCCACCGCCTTCTGCTTCCTCGATGGTATTGTTCGGCTCAGCATCCAAAGCAGACGGCATTTCGACCCCCTGTGTAACTGGCGCCGCGCAAGCTGCTCACCATTCAATGCCGTTGGACATGGTCACCGTCATTGGGCGACCAAAAAAGGGCGCTTGCTAATCATTAGCCAGCGAAGAGGCCGATGCAAGCGGTGCTCTTAGCCCATCGTTTGGTGGCGACATTGATCGTGATTCCTCTGCACCTCACCTCAAGCGCACGACATGAGCCGCTTAATCGGTTTGAACAACTCGACTTTCGAGTAAGCCGGGTTCCGCGCAGCGATCGGCACAGGGCAAGGCTTCCATCCGATAAACGGAAGGTCCGCTCATGCGTCGAGAACTTCCCCGCAAGTAGCGCGGGTTGGGGCAGAGGACGCAATAGCCATCTCCGAGGGCGTTGATCTCTGAACTCTCCAATGGCCGGTCCCGCCAGAGCCGGCCATTGCTTCCCCCTCAAAGCAGTGACCTATTCTCGGAGACGAGACTGTAACGATCGCTTCGGTCGATCCTTAACACCGCATTATTTCTTGCTGCAGAAGGTTCGCACCAAACGAACCGTGAAGCGCGCGGCGCTTAGGGGAACGATGCTGATGAGCGATGCAATGGAGCGCTATCGCGGCGCCGTGGGGCGCGCACTCGCCATGGAAGTCCTGGCGCTCATGGCAACGCACGATGTTCCTGCGACTGCCGCGAACTACGAGATTTGGCTAGCCCATCAAACCGGCATTCTTCCCGATCTAAGCCGCGAAATTGGTGCGCGCATTGCCCGCGGCGAGAGTTTCACCGACGACGTCAACGCTGCCCTGCACGAAAGGTTCTTTGCCAGCACACGCGTATCACAGCAGCTGGTGCAGACCGGCGAGAGCATCGCGCGCGAGCTGGCCGACGTCGTTACAACGTTGCGCCAAGCTGGCGCGCAATCGGGATCGTATGCCAACGCCCTGCAATCGGCCGCCGCAAGCATCGATGGCGATGCAGAGCTGACAAATGTTCGCGCCGTGATTGCGGACCTGGCCGCCGCCACGCGCGAGATGGCCGACAACAACCGCCGTCTCTCGGCGCAGATGGAGACGTCTTCCCGCGAAGTAGAGGCACTCCAGAGCACCCTGCAGAATGTGAAACTTGAGGCCTCCACAGACAGCCTCACGGGCCTCGCCAACCGCCGCATGTTCGATGACACGCTGCGCATGCGACTGACTGAAGCTGAGACCGACCAAACAGGCCTCTGTCTCATCATGTGTGACATCGATCACTTCAAGCGCGTCAACGACAGCTGGGGCCATTTGGTGGGCGATCAGGTGATCCGCTTCATAGCTGCCGTCCTCCGCCATCACACCAAGAACGACATGCTCGCGGCCCGGTATGGCGGCGAAGAGTTCGGAATTGTGGTTCCGCAATCCAGGTTGCACGAAGCCATGTCGCTTGCCGCTTCGATCCACCAAAGCGTGAAATCCAAACGGCTGTCGCGCCGCTCTACGGGGGAAACCCTGGGTTCGGTGACCATCTCGATAGGCGTCGCTGAGTTCAAGAGCGGAGAAACCGTCAGCAGTTTGATTGGCAGAGCTGACGCATGCCTCTATGCATCAAAACGCCATGGACGCGACCGCGTCACCGCCGACATCGAACTCGCACAATCGTCAGTCGCGTAGGTCGCCATCGATGCGAGCCGGCGTGAGCGATGGACATGCATTGGCGCGGCGCCGGCGCAAACCGAGATCGCGAATTGTCGCACACACGAAGGAGTCTAAGGAGTGTCTATGCCCGGTTACGTGATTCAAACAAACGCAAGCGACGACGTGCGACGCTATTATGTCGAAGCGCCAGATGAAGGCTCGGCCACCAGCGCTGCCGCGCAATTGCTAGGCATTAGCCCCGCAAATGTCAGCATCTTGCGAACGATGGCGAGATGGGAAGAGGAGATATTTCCGCCCATTATAAATGAGTTGCGGCCCGCTCCCTAGACGCACACGCCACTCCCTAGGCCGACCTACTCTCTCGATTGCTGCCGCTTGCGCTTTACCATCGCGGACGCCTCAAGTTCGCCGCATCGTGCGCCATCCGACATTTCTTGCGAATGGCCGGCGCGCTCCAAACAAGCCGGTCGCGCCGCGCCCTCATTTCGGCTCACGTTCGCCGGAAGGCGACGGTCAGCCTCTGCTAGTGAGTCTCTCATATTCGGCGGCTGGAAACGCGGCCCCGTACCCTTGCTCGAATTCAGCGTCATTCACTTCGGCGCGCAACTTCCTCAGCGCAGCGACGAAGGGATCGATGATCTGTTGGCGCCGTCCCTCGATGGAAAAGACTGTTCGGGGCGGCTTCATCGTGCTGCGCTTGAAGTCCGGCCAAATGTCTAGGCGAAGCTTGGCCACTTGCGAATTCGCCTCTGCTTGAAGGCAGATTTCGCACTCGGGCGCTCCGATGAATAGCTTGATCTTCTCATCAATAAATCCGTCCTGCAGCACACGCAGGGCGCTAACGAGAGGCTCTAGGAACGGGTGAATATGGGTCGCGAAGTTCTGCCGGAAATGCTGATCGCTCGACCTGAATTCCAAGGTCATGCCGTGGTGAACCGGCGGCGAAATCTCGACGGCGAATAGATCGGCCATAGACTGATCTGGCACGCAAAGCTCGCGGGTCGCAACGTCCGCTCCGGGCCAATCCTCGCCCTTCCGGCAAATCATTACGACCGACCGCAAATCGAGCACGAGCTGCCGCTTGATCCCAT
>CAYUOC010000285.1:0-3288 GCA_964446305.1 uncultured Terricaulis sp.
GGACATGCTGATCCGCGGCGGCGAAAACATCTACTGCGTCGAGGTCGAGAACGCGCTTTACGATCACCCCGCCGTCATGGACGCAGCCGTGGTCGGCAAGCCGCATCTCACGCTCGGCGAAGAACCGCTCGCGGTCGTCTACCTGAAGCCGGGAACGTCCGCGACGAGCGAGGAGCTTCGCCATCACTGCGCCCAGAAGATCGCCGCCTTCAAAGTGCCGGTCGAGGTGATCTTCTGGCCCGAGACGCTGCCGCGCAACGCCAACGGCAAGATCATGAAGCGCGAACTGAAAAAGCAGATCGAAAACCCGCAATTCTAGGCGCCGGCGCCAGATCGCCTGCCCGCGATTCATGAGCTTCGCATCATCTATTTTGAGGATGCCTTGCGGCGTCAGCGCACGGTAAGTTTCCCTGTGATCATGGGCGGGGAACATCGGATGCACGGACGCCGGCGATGGGTGGCTGCTATCACAGCGATATGTGTGGCGGCCCCGGCGGTTCTTTCGGCGCAGGAGAACAGCGACGCCGATGAGCTGCACCGCCTCCGCTGGCGCGACGCGATCGCCGCGCGCGAACTGCAAGACGAACGACTGCGGACCTGCTTCAACCCGCTAACGCCGCCATCAGCGGCGATCGAGATCTGTACCTGGGTGATCGATGCCGCGCGCGTCGCCGGCAACTATGCTGGTGAAGCCCATGTCCGCCGAGCCGCGGCCTACGCTGCATTGGGCGACGTACAGCGAGCGGACGAAGATTTTGAGTACGGCACACGCACCTGGGATCAGGTCGCGCCAGACGCCCCGCCGAGCATTGAGAGCGAGAACGGTCCGCCCTACGGATTCGATCGCGCGCGTCACGCGAACGCGCATTGCGAGCGCGGCGATTTCTACTGGCGCCAAGGCGATACCGAGCGCGCCATAACGAGCTATCGGCGTGCGCAAGAATACGATCCGCAGTGCGCCGCAACGCCGCTTACCGCCATCGCCGCCGGGCAGGCTTCACCGCGCGGCGCCCTGCGCGATCGCGGCCGCTATGACGCCGCTCAACACCTCAACGTGACGAGCTTGGCCACCGCGTGCGCGACGCAACGCACAGCTGCGCTGAGCGCAACTTACGGACCTGGCGCGACGGCTGAGCAAGCGGCAGGACTCGATGGCGCCTTTGCGCAGTCGCCACTTTCCTCGCGTGACACCTCCACTCTGATTGAAAACCTTCGCGCCTTCGAAGCGGGCGCGGCAGACAATGCGGCTCTCGCGTATGCCGCTTGCCTCTATCGCCAACGCCTCACCAGCATCGATCCGCAGTGGGAAGAGGCCGCCAATGAAGCGGCTGAGGCCGAGGAGCCGGAGGACGACCCGTTCGCGAACCTGCCGCGTCGAGAAGCCGGGGCCGGCACACAATTTCTTGCCGACAGTGCGGATCCGAACGTCCGCGCCGCACGTCTTCGCGCCGCGGCGGAGCGCGCGGCGCAAGCGGAACGCCGCCGCGAAGAACGCCGCCGTCAAAGCGCGCAGATGTGGGACACGATCCTGCAAGTCGCCGCCATCGGCGCACAAACCTATCTGGAATATGAATCGCAACGCGTTGCGTCCGAAGCTGCGGCGCAGCAGCAGGCCGCGATTTTGGCGCAGCAGCAGGCGCAAGCGCAGCAAGCGGCGCGTCAGCAGCAGCAAGCCAGCAATCCCTATCCGCAACAACAACGAACCAGCACCGCCACCGGTCGCGATCACAACCCCGCGAACGACGCCTCGCAATGCATGCAAGTCGTGAACGTGAATGACACGACCGCCAAGCTCGCGAACCAATGCGGCTACAGCGTCGAAGTCGTGTGGTGCACCGAAGGCAACCCTGACAGCTCATTCTTGTGCCCGAGCCGCGGGATGTGGACGTGGGGCCCAGGCGCGGGCCCAAGTTTCCGGCGCGGCACAAGTATCCATTTCGGCGCCTGCCGCGGCCCGAACTCCATCACCAGCCAGCCCGGCGGGCCGCCCATTAGCTATGCGTGCCCCGACTTCCTGCAACGCCAATGACGGAGAACGACGTGAGACTTGTATTCCCTGCCTTTGCGTTTGACGCTGCGCAGTCGCGCAGCATGGGGCTTTCTCCGGTTAGTAGATTGATGTTCGCGGCGCTGGCGATGCTGCTGATGCTGTTCGCGGCTTCCGCCGCGAGCGCACAGGAAACGCGCGCGCGTTTCTACGGGCAGGCGCCTTACGATTCGCCTTATGCTGGCCTGTTGCCCGACGACTTTCAGCTTCAAACCGGCACACTCGATGTTGCGCACTTGAGACAAGGCAAGGTCGTCCTCATCCCATCAGGCAATTACAACGAGTATGCGCGGCTCTGGTCCGCCTATTATGAGCAAGGCGGCCTTGAACGGGACTGGCTCCAAACGTTCGCGGCCGGCGCCGACGGGCGACGCGATCAGCTAGACGGCATGATACAAAATTCCGATCCGCGCCTCTTCGCCAGCCGTCTGATTGATGCGTTGCGCCCGTATGTACGCGAGATCGGAACCGCTGCGGACTTGCCCACGGCCCGCGCCGAGGGCGCGGATTATTATCTCATCGTCGACACTTGGCTCAGCGGCGGCCCCATGAGGCTTCGAATCGCCGGCGGCGCCTATCTTCTCGATGGCAGATTGAATTCCGTCATCTCGGCGCAAAACACGAACGAGCAGAACCGCAATCAGATGTTCGTGATGAGCCAACGCCGGACGGACGAAAACAACGCGCGCGCCATGGCCGCCGCCATGACGGGATCGAGCGACGCAGTCATCGCTCAGTTCATCCAGGCGCTCGGCCCGCCTCCCCAGGCTTCCGCGCCGATAGAGCGATAGCGCCAAACACTCTTGAAAACCCTCCCGCGAAGCGCAAGTTGAGCGGGAGGAGACTTCGCCCATGACCAAGATCGTTTATGAAATCGTCCGTCACGATGGCGGCTGGGCGTTTAAGCTCGATGGGACGCTATCGAACACCTACCCGAACCACGACGCCGCCTACGCCGCCGCGAAACGCGTCGCCATCGAGCAGATGCGACCTGGTCAGACCGCCGGCATTTCGTGGGAAGACGAACGCGGCCGCTGGCACGACGAGATTTCGCCGGGTGATGATCGCCCCGAAGTGGATATCGTCGATAAGAACTGAACGCACACAACACGAGCCCTGAGCCCGCCGAAGGGCGGCGGACCGATCACACCACCGCCCTTCGACAAGCTCAGGGCTGTCGTTCATAACGCGCGCATGGAAGACTTTCGCAAATGGGCGGTGCGCGCCGCTGAATGGGGCGT
>CAYUOC010000286.1:0-3247 GCA_964446305.1 uncultured Terricaulis sp.
GCGTCTTCGCGCTTTTCGCGTTTCACTTTTTCGCGCTGCTCTTCCAGCTCGATCAGGCGTTCGAATTTGCGCACTTCGGTGTGGGCTTCGGCGATGAGCGTGCGGAGACGTTCCATTTCTTGGCCAATGAGGACGCGTTCGGCGTCGAGCGCTTTGCGAGTGGCCATGGCGGCGACAGCGTAGCCCCCATAGGCGCGGGCGCTTTCGTAGTCGCGCTGGGCCAGCATTTGCTCGTTGCGCAGCGTTTGTTCGTGGCCGTGGATGCGTTGGACGACGTTGGCATCCTTGGTGACTTGGTCGGCCAGCGCGCGGCGCAGTGTTTCCAAATCGCGCTCAGCGAGCTTCAAGAGCGTGCGAAAGGCCTTCATTGCAACGCGTCCTCAAGCATACCGAAGCTTTCGGCCAAGGTGGAATGTTCGTCGCGTTGCTGGGTCAGCACGCGTTCGACTGCGGGACGAACGCGAATGGCCTCGTCAACTTGAGGATCGGCGCCAGGCTTATAAGCGCCGATGCGAATGAGCTCTTCCATTTCGCCATAGAGGCTAAGCGCTTCGCGCGCGCGCGCGACGAGCGCGTTCTCTTCGGCCGTGTGACACATCGGCATGAGACGCGAGATCGACTTCAACACGTTGATCGCGGGGTAGCGGCCACGTTCGGCGATGGCGCGCTCCATGACGATGTGACCATCGAGGATGCCGCGCACAGCGTCAGCGATTGGCTCATTGTGATCGTCGCCATCGACCAGAACGGTGAAGAGCGCGGTGATAGAGCCCTTCTCACCCTCATGGCCGGGCCCGGCGCGTTCGAGCAGCTTCGGCAGTTCAGCGAAGACGGACGGCGTGTAGCCTTTGGTGGTGGGCGGCTCGCCAACGCTCAAGCCAATCTCGCGCTGCGCCATCGCAAAGCGTGTGACCGAGTCGATCAGCAGCAGCACGTCCTTGCCTTCGTCGCGGAAGTGTTCGGCGACGGCGCAGGCCATGTGTGGCGCAAGGCGGCGGCGCGCTGCGCTTTCGTCTGAGGTTGCAACGACGACGACGGAGCGGCGGCGGCCCTCTTCGCCCAGCGTGTCTTCGATGAATTCTTTCACTTCGCGGCCACGCTCGCCGACCAGGCCGATGACGATGACATCGGCATTGGCGCCGCGCGCGAGCATCGACATGAGCACGGATTTGCCGACGCCGGAGCCGGCGAAGACGCCCATGCGTTGGCCGCGGCAGAGCGCGGCGAAGATGTTGAGTGCGCGGACGCCGACATCGAGGCGGCCGCCGACGCGGGCGCGATCGTGCGCGGAGGGCGGCGGCGCGCGAACGGGCGTGGGCTTCAGGCCTTGCGGCAGCGGCCCTTCCCCGTCGACGGGATTGCCGAAGCAATCGATGACGCGGCCGAGCCAGGCTTGCGACGGGCGCGCCATCGGCGAGGCGCCTTCAAGCACCACACGCGCACCGGGACGGATCGCTTCGATCGAATCGTACGGCGCGATCAGCGCGCGATCGCCGCGGAACCCGACGATCTCTCCGCGCGCGGTGGTGTGGCCGTGAATCGTCACGCGGGCGCCGAGCGCGAGCGCTTCCATCGGGCCGGTAACCTCAAGCAACGCGCCTGACAAGCCGGTCACGCGCCCTTCGAAGCGGCGCGGATCGAGCGCATGAATCTCTTCAGCAAGTTTAGAAAGGAGTGATGGCATCGCCGTCGCGAATTTCCTCACACTTGTTTCAGCGGTTATGGTGAATCAAAACCTAACGCGCTGCGCTTGGTTTATGCGGCTCATCCTGTTGCCGATTCAAAATCAAAGGCTTGTGGCTACTTTTTCTTCAGCATCTAGAGCTTGCTCGCTGAATCGAACTCTGATTCACGTCTCTTAACGGAGCTGATTAAGGGGCGGGTCGAGGCATCAACGGCGGAATAACGATACCAATTCGTTGCGCCGTTAATACTTCTTACAGAGTTGATAGCGATTCTGTGGATTAACGTTGCCGAGGCCTTGCGCCAGCGGGGAGCATTCAATGCGAGTCTTGTTGATCGAAGACGATAGCGCCACAGCGCAGGGTATCGAACTGATGTTGAAGTCCGAGGGCTTCAATATCTACTCGACCGACCTGGGCGAGGAAGGCATCGACCTTGGCAAGCTCTACGATTACGACATCATCGTACTCGACCTCTCGCTGCCCGACATGCACGGCTACGACGTGCTGAAGCAGCTCCGGGTGGCGCGGGTGAACACCCCCATCCTGATCCTCTCGGGCACCGCCGACATCGACACGAAGGTCCGCGGCCTCGGCTTCGGCGCCGACGACTACATGACCAAGCCCTTCAACAAGGACGAACTGATCGCGCGGATCAACGCGATCGTCCGCCGCTCCAAGGGCCACGCTCATTCCGTCATCAAAACGGGCGACATCACGGTCAACCTCGACGCCAAGACCGTCGAAGTCACCGGTCAGCGCGTTCACCTGACGGGCAAAGAATACCAGATGCTGGAGCTGCTCTCGCTCCGCAAAGGCACCACGCTCACCAAGGAAATGTTCCTGAACCACCTCTATGGCGGCATGGACGAGCCTGAGCTGAAGATCATCGACGTGTTCATCTGCAAGCTGCGTAAGAAGCTGGCGGCTGCCACGGGCGGCGAACACTACATCGAGACGGTGTGGGGCCGCGGCTATGTGCTGCGCGATCCGCAGGAAGCCGGCGCGACGGCGACCGTCACCAGCGGTGTGGCGGCAGCCTAATTCTCCGATTGCACGCTACGCACTGCGCAGCGGCTTGAAGTAACGTAGCCTCGGGATCGAAAGATCCCGAGGTTTTCGTTTACCATGATCGATCGTCGCGACCTTTTGCGCGCGGGCGCTGCTGTACTGGCAGGCGCCATCGCGCCGGCTGCGCACGCTGACGAAGATGCGGCGGCGGATCTGCGGCGGCTGGTGGTGCGCCTGGCGGAGCGCTCACGGGTGACGCGGCCATTCTTGCTACGGCGGTTCAATGCGTCGCGGCTGAGCCCGCGCGAGCGCGTGCTCTATGAAACGCTGCTTCCCGGCGCTGAGGCGGATGCGGCGCTGACACGGCGCGTGTGGGGCAAGAACGGCGCCCCCTACCCTGTGACGCATCGCAACGGCAATTGGCGGCGCGCGGTGGAGTTGCGGGAAGAGGATCGGCCGCGCTGGTCGGCGCGGTCGGTCAATCAGGACACCAACGCGATCGAAGCAAGCGCCGAACGTGGTGTCGTGGCGCCGGACTTCGTGATCGACGCAAC
>CAYUOC010000287.1:0-3138 GCA_964446305.1 uncultured Terricaulis sp.
CACACACGGCGCCAATGGTGGCGCGCGCAGCGCCTACACCGGCCTCTTCACGATCCGCTTCGATCGCCCGCGCACGTCAGACGCGCTCGCGCGCAACCCACTTGGTCTCTTCATCACTGAGTTTTCGTTCTCGCCCGAAGCGCCCGCCACCGTTCTGCGAGGAGATCAACAATGAAACGGACACTCCTCGCTGCGCTTCCGGCGCTCTCACTCCTCTGCGCCTGCGCAGCAACTGGCCTCGAAACTCCGGCCGTCGGGGCGACGACGACTTCGGCGACTGCTGATCTCGCCCCTGCGCTTGGCGAGAGCGCGCCCGCCAATGACCTCGTCCCGCCGCAGGTCGAAGCGCCGGCGCCGCAACGCGCTCGGCGTGCGGTCGCGCCCATCAGTGCGTTGACGAACGCCAACGCCGATGCCCGCCGACGCCCGGACCCTGACGCGTTCGTGGACGCGGCGCAGATGTATGCCTATGCGCCCGGCGCGCTCTACGAAGTTTACGCCGCACCTGGTTATCTATCGACCATTCTGCTGGAGCCGGGCGAGGCGATCGTCACTGTCGCCGCCGGCGACACGACGCGTTGGCTGGTTGAGGAAACTACGTCCGGCGATCAGGGCGATCCGCGCGCGATGCTGCTGATCAAACCGACGCGCGCCGGCATTCGCACCAACATCGTACTGGCGACAGACCGGCGCACCTATCTGATCGAAGCCATTGCCGTCCAGGGCAGCGCTTATTCCGCGCAGACGGCGTGGACTTATCCAAATGATCGCGTTCGCGCCAGCGGGTCCGACATTGGCGGTATCGCGCTAGAAGAGCTCGACTTCCGCTATCGCATCGAGACTGTGCGCGGTCGCGCGCCGCGTTGGCGGCCAGTGCGCGTGTTCGACGATGGGCGCAGAACCTACGTCGAATTTCCGCTCGAAATTGCAACCAGCGAGGCGCCGCCGCTCTTCCTTCGCGATGGATCAGACGTGGCGCTGGTGAACTATAGGGTGACGGGCAATCGCTACGTGGTGGATCGCCTGTTTGATGTCGCTGAACTGCGTCTCGGCGGCCAGCGCCAAACGATCGTGCGCATAAGCCGAGAGCGCCCGCGCACACGCGGAGGTCACCGATGAGCGCGGATGGCGAAACAACACGAGCTGAAGGCGATGAACCCCCGGTGCAACCGAAAGCGCATGTGCCGCCGACGACAGCCATTCGCGCCGCGCCGCCGAAACCTAAGCGGCTCTCCCGCAAAACGCTGATGGCGGCGTCTCTGCTGCTCAGCGCCGTCGTCGCCTTCGCTTTGGTGACCGGGCTATCGGATCGCGACCGGACACGATCAGCGAGCGAGGATGGTCAGCCAGTGCAGGCCGCGTCCCCGCCTGAGAGCGTCCGCATCGCGCAAGCTGAGTACAGCGATAACGATCTCCGTCCGCCCATCGCGGAAGAAGGCCAGGATTTTTTCTGGGGCGACCACCGTCCCGAAGGCGACGCCGAAACGCTGGACGAGGCGCCAATCAGATCGGCCGCCTCTTCGGCGCCCTCTCCGCTCGAAGCCGAAGCGGACGCGGCGCGGATTTCGGCCATTCGCTTTGGCGCAGATGCGCGCCGTCCGATCGCGCCACAAGAAGGCGCAATGACACCGCCTGGTCCGGGCGCGGCATTTGTCGCCAGCCAACGAGGACGTGACGATGGCGTGCTGGATGCCGCCTATCACCCGCCGCGATCGCCTTACGCCATTCAAGCCGGATCGACGATCTCCGCTGCTTTGGTGACGGCGCTCAATTCCGATCAGCCGGGCCGCGTCGTCGCGCAAGTAACTGAGGATGTGTACGACAGCGTCACCGGCGATCACCTGCTCGTGCCGCAAGGCGCGCGGCTTTTGGGCACGTATGACGCCGCCACCAGTCACGGCGATCAACGCCTGCTCATCGTTTGGAATCGTCTTGTCATGCCGAACGGCTGGTCGATCGCGTTGCGCGGCATGCCGGGCACGGACGCAGCGGGCGCCTCAGGCGTGCGCGACACGGTCGATGCGCATCTCGGCCGCATCGCTGTTGCATCGCTTTTGTCGGGCGCCCTCTCCGTGGCGGCAAACGAAGCCGAGGGTGATGACAGCAACCGCCTGACCGAAAGCGTCGGCAACGCCGCCGCGCAGGAAGCCGCGCGCGTGGGCGGACGGATTGTCGATCGCGAACTCAGCGTGCGTCCAACGCTTCGTATTCGCGCCGGCGCTCCGGTTCGCGTCCTCGTCAGTCAGGACATTGTGCTGCGGCCCTATCGCCGATGACAAAACGCTCGGGCGCAAGAGCAAGCCACGAGGAAACGCAGGCTGATCTTTTCGGCGGCGCGCCGCCACCAGCGCCTAAAAAGACGCGGACCACCGCGAAAACCGCGCGTGCTGTGAGTCCGGCGTCGCGCACGACTCCAAAAGCGCAGTCCCCTGACTCACTTCTCAATGTTCGGCAGGCCGCCGCTCGCCTTGGCTTGTCAAAATCCACGCTCGACAAGATGCGCGGCGCGGGCAAGGGACCTCGCTACATCAAGTCGACAGACCGCGCCGTTCGGTATGATCCCGCCGACCTTGACGCTTGGATTTCTGCGCGCCGGAGCTGCGGCACAACTAGCGACTAACACTAGTAAGCATCTGTGCGCTGGGCTTGACGCGTTCAGCCGCGGTGACCACGTGACCCCTTGTTTAGCTGAAGGCCTGAAAGAATGAAAACGGTTCAAGAGCAACTCGCGCGATTCATTGGTCGGCGGCATGTGAGCGTTAGATCACCAACGATTGGCCCCTTCATCACTTGCTTCGACAAGGACGCCAATGAGGTACCCTTCGAGATCGCATCTGCCGGTTGGCCGCGAGTCATGCACGGGCAGCTCGAAGGCCGAACACCGGAAGCGGGCAACGGCCACTACGCGCATCTAAGGTTCGCAAGTCAACATGCCGACGTACAGCTGGGCGGTAGCAAACGCTACGAACTCATCGCGCCAGACTGGTCGGTGTCTGCGCACGTGACGGAGCCAAGAGACGGCGCTGCCCCGGATGTTATCGTCGAAGATATGACGTCACCGACTGACGGAATGCTCCATTTCGCGCGCTGCACCGAACGCCGCTGATCACGAGCCGCACTCGTGACAATGCGCTGTCT
>CAYUOC010000288.1:0-3047 GCA_964446305.1 uncultured Terricaulis sp.
CCATGAGCAGCACGGTTTTCCAGTTGTTGTTCCAGATATGAGTCTGGAGGCCGTAGGCGCCGCCCACGTCTGGTGCGCCTTAGTTGAACTTGACCTGCGGAGGCGCCGCATCCATCGACGCGCGGCTATCTTCGCCGACATCGAAGAATTCACGCGGGCCGAAGCCGAACATGCCGGCGAAGATCACAGCCGGGAATTGTTCGCGCGCGGTGTTGTACTCGCCCACGGCGTTGTTGAAGAAGCGGCGCGCGGCGGCGAGCTTGTTCTCGATATCCGAGAGTTCAGCTTGCAGCTGTTGGAAGTTCGTATTGGCCTTAAGATCCGGATAAGCTTCCGACAGCGCGATCAGGCGCCCGAGCGCTTGGCCCAGGATACCTTCGGCCGCGCCCATCGCCTTCGGATCGCCCGTGCGCTCAGCGCTCACCGCCGCATTGCGCGCTTGGATCACAGCTTCGAGCGTTCCCGCTTCGTGTGCGGCGTAGCCCTTCACGGTCTCGACCAGGTTCGGGATCAGATCGTGGCGCTGTTTCAGCTGCACGTCGACGTCGGCGAAAGCCTGGTTGCAGTTCTGACGAAGCGCGACGAGGCGGTTGTAAATGCCGATCAGCAGCACCGCCAAAACGGCAATGACGATCAGGACGATAATCAAAGTCATGGAGACCCTTTCCCGGACGAACGAGTCCTTATTAGCGGAAGCTTGTGGGCAACGCTATCCAATCACGTCGCTGAAGCGGCCAGACCGCGAGAAGCCCTTGGGCGCCACCTTGCCGGCGCCGCCGCGCTTGCCGCGGAAATCCTTCCACTCAGGCACGGCGCGGATGCGCCCGGCGCTGTCTTCCCAAGAGAGCCCCTCGGTCTTGTCGAACACCTTCACGTCGGCCAGCCCGCGATCGTGATAGCTCTGCAGCTTCACGCCCTTGCCACGGTTCATCTCCGGCATCTCGGCGAGCGGGAAAATCAGGAGCTTCTTGCGCTCGCCGATCACCGCCACCTGATCGCCCTCGACCTTCGCCGCTTGCATGGCGCGCCCGTTCAGCACTTGCTTGCCCGAGCGCTTCGTCGCCAGCATCTCGCTCTCCGGCACGACGAAGCCGTAGCCCTCGTGGCTCGCCACCAAGCGCTTCGAGCCCTCCTCGTACTTGAACAGCGCCACCACCTCATCGATGTCGCCAAGCTCGATCGACAAACGGATCGGCTCGCCGTGACCACGCCCGCCGGGCAACTTGTGCGCATCGAGCGTGAAGGCGCGGCCATCGGAGGCGAACGCCAGCAATTTGTCGGTCGTCTCGCAGCGCACGATGTGCTGGGCGCCGTCGCCCTCCTTGAACTGGAGATTGTCGAGATCGCCGTGGCCCTTGAGCGCGCGGATCCAGCCCTTCTCCGAAAGCACCACCGTCACCGGCTCGCGCACGACGAACGCCTCGATGTCGACGTCCGTCGAAACCGCGGCCGCCTCGCCCAATTCCGTGCGGCGCTTGCCGAAGGGCGTACCCGGGCCGAAGAGCTTGCGTGTCTCCTTCAACTCGCCGGAAACCTTGCGCCATTGCTTGCGTGTATCTTCGAGGAGGCCCTGCAGCTCCGCCTGCTCGGCGCGCAGCTCCGCGTCCTCGCGGCGGATTTCCATTTCCTCGAGCTTGCGCAATTGCCGCAGCCGCGTGTTGAGGATGGCCTCAGCTTGCGTCTCGTTCAGCTTGAAGCGCTGGATCAGCTTCGCCTTCGGATCGTCCTCGTTGCGGATGATCCGGATTACTTCGTCCAGATTGAGATAGACGATCAGCAGGCCGGCCAAGACGTCCAAGCGCGCGGCGATCTTCTCAAGCCGGAAGGCCGTGCGACGCTGCAACACGTCGCGGCGGTGGTCCAAGAAGGCGCGCAGCACCTCCTTCAAGTTCATCACGCGCGGTGCGCCGCTCGCGTCGAGCACGTTCATGTTGAGCGAGATACGGCTCTCGAGCGCGGTGAGCTTAAACAAGCTCTCCATCAGAATTTCCGGCTCGACCGTGCGCGATTTGGGCTCAAGCACGATGCGGATTTCTTCCGCGCTCTCATCGCGCACGTCGCCCAGCAACGGCGCCTTCTTGTTTTCGATGACCGCCGCCAAAGCCTCAATCAGCTTCGACTTCTGCACCAGATGCGGAATCTCGGTGACGACGATGCGCCACATGCCACGGCCGAGATCTTCCGTTTGCCAGCGCGCGCGCACGCGGAAGCCGCCGCGGCCAGTGTCATACGCCTCACGGATCGCTTCCGGCGGTTCGACGACAATGCCGCCAGTCGGAAAGTCTGGCCCCGGAATGACCTTCAGCAAGTCTTCCGTCGTCGCCTTGCCGTTGTCGATCAACAGCAAGCAGCCATCGATCAGCTCGGCGATGTTGTGTGGCGGGATGTTGGTCGCCATGCCGACGGCGATGCCGGAGGCGCCGTTGGCGAGCAGGTTTGGAAACGCCGCCGGCAGCACAACCGGCTCGTCCTTCGAACCGTCATAGCTCGGGCGGAAATCAACAGAGTCCTCGTCGATGCCCTCAAGCAGCGCTTCCGCCGCTTTGGTCATGCGGCTCTCGGTGTAACGCATGGCGGCGGGGTTATCGCCGTCAATGTTGCCGAAATTGCCTTGGCCGTCGATCAACGGGTAGCGCGAGTTGAAGTCCTGCGCGAGACGCACAAGCGCGTCGTAAATCGATTGGTCGCCGTGCGGGTGGTAGTCGCCCATCACATCGCCGACGACTTTCGCGCTCTTACGGAACGCGGCGTCAGCGGTGAGGTTGAGCCGCTTCATCGCGTAGAGCACACGTCGGTGCACAGGCTTCAAACCATCGCGCACATCCGGCAGCGCCCGGCTCGTGATGGTGGAGAGCGCGTACGCGAGATAGCGCTTGGCCAGCGCTTCGCCGATCGGCTCATCTACAATGCGCCCGCCTTCTTCCGGGCTTCGTGTTGCGTCGTCAGCCATTCTAGCTCCGTCGTTCCCCTTCTCCCTCGCGGAGAAGGGGCTAGGGGGTGAGGGGCGTTCAAACGCGCAGGCGCCTGCATGTCGGAACGCCCCTCAC
>CAYUOC010000289.1:0-3033 GCA_964446305.1 uncultured Terricaulis sp.
GCAAGCAAGTTCGCGCCGGTGTGGACGTCGTAGCTGCGGGGCCCAAGTTTGACGTGGATGGTGTTCATGCTCGCACCGAAGGAGAAGCTGGCGGCCACCCATTCCCGGGGGGATGCGAAGCATCGAGCCCGGGACCCATAACCCCAAATGTGCGGAGCTTCGCGCTGCTGACAAACGTGTTTATGGGTCCCGGACTGCTCGCTGCGCTCGCATCCGGGAATGGGTGTGAGGGCATCACGGCTGCACCTGCAGATGCGATCGCAGCGCGGTGAGGATGTGGCTGACGGCGCTGTTGTGGGGGCCGACGCCGGTTTCGATGGTGAGATCGGCTTCGGCGTAGATTGGGTAGCGCTCTTCCAACAGACGCTGCATGACGGCGCGCGGGTCGTCCTCTTTCAGCAGCGGGCGGTGATCGCGTTTGGTCACGCGTTTCATCAGCACCTCAAGCGGCGCTTTCAGCCAAATCGAAATCGCCCGCTCCTTCATCAGCGCGCGCGTGCGCGGATCGATGAAGGCGCCGCCGCCGGTGGCGAGCACATGCGGCGGGCCATCAAGCAAGCGCGCGATCACCTGGCGCTCGCCGCGGCGGAACTCACACTCGCCACGCTCGGCGAAGATATCCTCGATGGACCGGCCCGCCGCCGTAACGATCGCCTCGTCGGCATCGACGAACGGTAATGCGAGCGCTTGCGCCAGCCGACGGCCGATCGTGGTCTTGCCGGCGCCCATGAGGCCGACGAGTGCGACTGTGCGCGTGGGCGCAATGCCGGCGGCCTGGCGGCGCAGCTCGGCTGCGGCATCCGCCCGCTCACCGACATCGCTGCTTTCCGGCCGAACCACGAATCACCTCAAAAGGTCCGACAAGGTTAAACCCGGACCGGACTGGAACTTCGCCACATTTTGGGGGCAATCTCGTCCGCTCGCAACGGCAGGGGCCAAACGAGGCGATGTATAGACGCAGACGCAGGCGATCTTCGTTCGCCAAGCCGCCGCCTATATGGCTGCGCCCAGCGCTAGTCGTGGGCAGCGCCGTTCTGGTTATTGGCCTATTTGTATATTTTATTGGCCAATCCGATCGGCTTGCGCCCGCGCCGCAGGATATTCGTGTCGAAGTGCAGGACGCCTTCAAGGAATGACGAACATGGTTACTCGCTCTCTCGCGCTTGGGCTTGCCGCCGGCGTGCTGTTGCCGGTGTGCGCTTATGCACAGGGGCAGGAACCCGCGCCGATGGAGGTGCAGCAGATCAGCGAGCTGAACGCGTGGAGCGTGGGCGCGCTCTCGCGCGCGAATGGCGCGCTGCCGAGCGACATTTGGAACCGCTCCGATCCGGCGTTCCTGGCGGCGGCGTTCGATCGCCTGCCGGCGAATTATGAGTCTCCGGCGACGATGGCTTTGGCGCGCCGCGTGCTGCTCTCTGGCGCTGAAGCGCCGCGCGGCGGCGATGCTGATGTAGCCGCACGCAAACGCTTCGAAGCCCTCGGGCGCATGGGCGCCGCCGACGAGCTCGCAACGATGGCCTCAGGCGCAGGCAGCGCCGCGACCGATGTCGCGATCGCGCAATATGCGGCGCAGGCGGAACTCGCACGCAATCAGCGCGCACAAGCCTGCAATCGCGGACGCGCGGCGAATGTCGGCGAACAAGTGCCGCCGTTCCTGCTGCGCTTGCGCGCGTACTGTGCGGCGGTTGGCGGCGATCGCGCGGCGGCGGATTTGGCGCTGGAATTAGCGCGGGCGCAGAATGCCGCTGATGCTTGGTATTCCGGCGCGGTGGCTGCGGCTGGCGGCGCACCGGGCGCGCGGCCGCCGGCGGCGCGTTACGACAATTCGCTTGCCGTGCAGCTTTCGATCGCGGGCGGATTGCGCCCAGGCCCGAACCCATTGGCAAACGCTTCGACCCTCGCCCTCGTGGCGTTAGCGCGCAACGAACAGGCGCCCCAGCCGCAACGCGCGCAAGCCGCCGCCCTCGCCTTCCGGCGCGGCGTACTGAGCGCGGCCGAAACGCGCACAATTTTGGCGGCCACGCCGGCCGAAATCACGTCTGCGCTGCCGCCGATCGCAACGGCTTTGCGCCGGATCCAACCTCTACCGACCGCCGCCGGGCCCGAAGCCGTCAGCGTCGTGGCGTTGGAAAACGCACGCGCCATAGCTGATGTGCTGCGGCAATCGACGGCGTATGCCGACTTCGCGGCGGCGGCGCGGTTCTTCCGCGCCGACATCGCAGGATTGCAGAGCGCACCGGATGCGGCGTCCGCAGTATTGTTCGCGCGCGCGGCGCTGGCGGCGGGCGATGTGCAGCTGGGGCAACGTTTGGTCGCGAGCGCGCGGCAGGCGGGCGGCGATGAAGCAACGCTCGCGCCGTTGGATGCGGCGTTGGTGGCGTTGACGGGCGCACGCAACGATCAAGGCTCAATGGCGATGCAGCGGCGCATTGATCGCGCCGGCGCGCAGAATGCGCGCGCGGCAGCGCGCGATGTTGCGATCCTGGCCGCGCTCGGCGCGCCGCTCGAGGGCAGCGTGCAGACCTTCCTGATCACCAATGCGCCACAAGGCGGCGCGCGCGCCGACAGCGGTTCGATGCTGGCGTTGGCGTCGGCGGTTGAGCGCGGCGCGGCTGGCGAAGGCGCGCTGCTGGCGGCGGCGGCGTTGGGCGAAGGCGGGCCAGCGCGGTTGGACGCGGAATCGGTCGAGCGCATCGTGCGCGCGCTGCGTGGGTTGCGCATGGAAGATGAGGCGCGGCGGATCGCGGCGGAGGCGATCCTAGCGGGAGCGCCGAGCTAAGTGACTGACGTCATAACGTGCGCCGAACACGGACCGGGTGAAGCGACTTATGTCTGCGTGCATGTCGCGCAATCGCTGCAGGACAACGTCCCGCGCGGTTTCCATTGGCACGTGGACGAGAACCAGAACTTCCAGGCGCTTTGCACCACTTGCGACGCCATGGATGAGGCAGCTTGGGCGGAGGTCGTCGCCAGCGTGAGCCGCGCGGTCTGCATTCAGTGCTTCCAGCGTTTGGCGGCGCTCAATGGCGTCGT
>CAYUOC010000290.1:0-3031 GCA_964446305.1 uncultured Terricaulis sp.
ATCCCATAAACGGACAGCGGTGCGGCGTCGCCCGATAGCGGACATTGAAGCTAGGCCTTTTTGCGTTTGCCAGTATTTCGCGCCAAGCCAACGAACGCCTTGAGCGCGGCAGACGGGTTACGACGGCTCGGATAATACAGGCACAAATCACCTAGCGGCGGCGTCCAATCGTCGAGCAAACGCGTGAGCCGCTTCTCCCGTATATCGTCGCGTACGTCTTGCTCGAGAAGAAAGCCAATCGCCAATCCACTCAGAACGGCGGAACGAGAGAGGCTCGCCTCATCAAGCGTGAGCGGGCCTTTCACGTCAATCTGAGCAACCTGGCCGCCCTTCTCAAAGTGCCACCGAAATGGAGCGCCGTTCGGCAAACGCACTCGGAGACATCGGTGTGCATAGAGATCTGATGGAGTGCGAGGCCGCCCGTGCTCTTTAAGATAGGCTGGCGATGCCACCACCGCATGACGTTGTTGCCTCCCTAGAGGAAGAGCGATCATGTCGGCTGGCACCAAGTCCGCTCGACGCACACCTAAATCAAAACCGTCCGCAACAATGTCTACTAGGCGTCCTTCGGTAACGATATCGACGTGCACGTCCGGAAACCGGCGCAAATATTCCAGAACCAGAGGGGACATGATCTCACGAGCGCCCGCTGCGAACGCATTGATGCGCAATGTCCCCGAAGGATTTTGCTGTTGTGACCGCACCCCGTCCATTGCGCTCTGAATATCGCGCACCGCCGGACTTACCTGCTCGACGAAGGCTCGGCCGGCTTCGCTTAGCGAGACGCTGCGCGTCGTCCGATTGAAGAGCCGCGCACCAAGATTGGTCTCAAGCTTCGCGACCGCGTTGCTGAGCGCAGTCGTGGACATGCCAAGCGACAACGCTGCGCCACGAAACGACCCCTCCCGCGCAATCGCCAGCACCGCTTCAAGTTCACCAAGACCCGGTCGATACATTGTCCCGCTTTTCGAAATGTAAGGTCCTCTTTTGTCCCGATTATCGTGACGCCTGTCGAGCCGTAAGTTGTCGATCTCATCGAAAGGAGACGACAAATGAAAATGCCACCCGCCCTCCGGGCCTATTTCGACGCCGATACCGACACGAACGGTCCCGCACCCAACGAGGCTTTTGCAAACGACGCGATCGTCAAAGACGAAGGCAAAACGCACGTCGGAAGAAAAGCCATTGCTGAATGGTGGGACGCTGCGAAGGCCCAATATCAAGCGGTTTCGGCGCCGCGCGAGATCTCCGAAGCGGACGGGCGCTTCACCGTTCTCGCCGAAGTGAGCGGCAACTTTCCGGGTAGCCCCGCGATGCTGAGCTTCACGTTCACACTAAAGGGCAACGAAATCGCTGTCCTGGAGATTGGCGCATGAGCACGTTCATCGACCTACGCGGCAAGAACGCGGTCATCACGTCAGGCACACGCGGCGCGGGCGCTGCCACTGTTGCGCTTTTCCGCGAACTCGGCGCCCGGGTGCTTACAACCGCGCGCAGCCGGCCCGCTGATGTTCCCGACGAGCTATTTGTTGCCGCGGACCTCTCCACTGCAGAAGGCTGCGCAACTTTCGCAAGAGCCGCCCGCGAACGCTTGGGCGACATCGACATTGTGGTGCACATGCTCGGCGGATCTTCAGCGCCCGCAGGTGGCTTCGCCGCACTGGGTGACGAGGACTGGAAGAAAGAACTCGATCTCAACCTGATGCCAGCCATTCGGCTTGATCGTGCTCTCCTTCCTACGATGGTCGCTCGCGGAAGCGGCGTCGTCATTCACGTCACGTCGATCCAGCGCGCATTGCCTCTGCCGCAATCTACCACCGCGTACGCGGCAGCGAAGGCCGCGCTATCGACCTACAGCAAGAGCCTTTCCAAAGAGGTCTCGCCAAAGGGCGTGCGTGTTGTGCGCGTGTCGCCTGGATGGATCGAAACCGAAGCGGTCGCGGGTTTCCTTGATCGTGTTGCGGCCGATGCAGCGACGGACCGCGACGGCGCCAGGCAGATCATCATGAACGGTCTCGGCGGAATCCCGCTGGGCCGTCCAGCAAAGCCATCGGAGGTCGCCGATCTCATCGCTTTCCTCGCTTCGTCGCGCGCCGCGAGCATCACCGGCGCCGAGTTTGTCATCGATGGCGGCACGATCCCTACGGCGTAACCGCCAACAGCTCAGGAACAATTCCATGAATACGAAAATCCGACAGACAATAGTCGCGGTGGCCGTAACTGCGCTCGCAGCCTGCGCCACGGAGGACTCGATCCAGCGCATTCCCGACGACCAAGCGGTTCGCAATATCGTGCTGGTGCACGGCGCCTTTGCTGTTGGTTCAGGATGGCGCGGCGTCTATGACGACCTTACCGCGCGCGGCTATCGCGTCACCGTAGTGCAAAACCCGCTGACGTCGTTTGAAGATGACGTCGCCGCAACCCGACGCATCCTCGCTCGTCAGAGCGGGCCAACCCTTCTCGTCGGCCACTCGTACGGCGGTGCGATCATCACCGAGGCCGGCACCGATGCTGCCGTTGCTGGTCTCGTGTATGTGTCCGCGCTCGCGCCTGACGTTGGCGAAAACACAGGCCAGCAGTTCGCGGAGATTCCGGCGCCGCCGGAATTTGTTATCGAGACTGGCTCAGACGGCTTCGGCTTCGTGAACATGGAGATGTTCAAGGCGGGCTTTGCCGGCGATACCTCCGACGAAGACGCGGCGTTCCTGCGCGACAGTCAAGTGCCGATCAACATGGCGATCTTCGGCGCGCCCCTGACGCAAGCAGCGTGGCGCAACAAACCGAGCTGGGCCATAGTTGCAACGCAAGACCGCGCGATTGATCCACGCCTACTCCGCCAACAAGCGGAACGCGCCGGCGCCGAAATCGTCGAGGTGGAAGCGAGCCACGTTCCGTTCATAACGCAACCGACGCAAGTCGCTGACGTCATTGATCGGGCCGCGCGTAGCGTCTCGCGTATCACGAGAGCTGATTGATCACGGTCCTTTGTGAGACGAGCGGTTGTTGCGAGCCGCTCGTCTTTTCAATCCCA
>CAYUOC010000291.1:0-3022 GCA_964446305.1 uncultured Terricaulis sp.
GTAATGGCGCTGGCCGAGCACGCGCTTGGCGGCCTCACGGACGGTCGCGAACGCCTCCGGCAGCACGTCGTCGATCTTGCCGCCGCGGGCCAGGCGATGGCGATATTCGCTTGTCTTGTTCCGGAGCGCCTCGTCCGAGAGAGCCTCGAAGGTCGGCTCCAGCGCGTTGATGCGCTGAACCATCGGCTTCAAATGGCGCACCTTGCGCTCGTTGACGGAGCCGAAAATCTGCTTGGCGAGGTTCAGCATTGGCACGTTCTAATGGTTAAGGCGCCGCTTCTGGAAGGGCGCGGGGAAGAGCGTCTAGTGCGTTGAGTTAATTGACTTTTTATCGTCCCACAGACGCGCGTTCGCGTGCGAAAACACCCTCGACACTTGCGCTTGCGAGACTTAAGAGCGGCCCCTGGGCGTGTCAATGCGGCCCAAAAAACGCGTGTCTGGGCGCAAGCCTTGCACGCGCCTTGGTCAGGAAAGCAGAACGCATGGCAACCCTGAAGCGGTCCCATTTTTCGGCGGTTCTTTTCGCCGCAGCACTGACACTCGCCGGCTGCGGTTTGGGACGCGACTCGAGCGGCGACAACCAAGGCGGCGCCGACCCGATCGTCGCGGCCACCGTCAACGGCCGCCCCATCTATATCGAGGATGTCCGCGCTTACGCCGTCGCGCGCGGTTGGCTGCGTGAAACCGAGGATTTGGACGCCAATTCCGACGCTTTCTATCTGGCGCTCGAAGAGCTGATTCAGATGCGCCTTTTCGCCATGGAGGCCGAAGCCCGCGGCATCGACCGCCGCACCGACGTCCGCCGCCAGATTGAAAACGCCCGCGAACGCGTGCTTGCCGCCTCGATCTACGAGGAAATCGACGCGCGCGCGACCGATCCCGAAGCCATCGAGCGTCTCTACCGCGACAATGCGAGCCGTTTGGGCCAAGGCGAGGAAGTCCATCTCCGTCACATCGTGTTCCCAACACGGGAAGCCGCCGATCAGGCCAAAAGACGGCTGGATCAGGGCGAACGATTTGAAGTGATCGCTTTCGAGCAAAACACCAGCGGCGACGGCGGCGATCTCGGCTTCAGCTCGATCAACGACCTCACCACCACCATGCGCCAGGAGGTCGAGAGCACGACGATCGGCAATCTGATCGGCCCGATCCAGATCGAGGACAATTGGCACATCTTCCAGCTGCTCGATCGCCGCGCCCGCGGCGTCCAGAGCCTGGAAACGTTGCGGCCGCAAATCATCAACTGGCTGCGCTATCAGGAAGTGATGCAGCTCGAAGAGCGCCTGACGCGCGATGCGCGCATCGAGCGCCTGCGCCAACCCGAGGAAGGCGTCGAGCCTGGCGGCGAAGTCACCGCGCCAGAGGACGCAACGCCCGAGCCCGTGCGCCCGACAACGCCAACGCCTGACGCCAACGCGCCGCCCTTCCCGTTCCCGATGGGCGCCGGCGGCCAAGCGCCCGCGAACCCCGCGCAAGTGCAAGCGCCGCCAGCAACGCAACCGGCGGCGCAACGTCCGCCAGCGCAGCAACAGCAGCGCCCGCCGGCGCAACCGCCGCAACAACCTGCGGCCCAGCCCGCGCAAGAAGAACAAGAAGAAGCCACCGGCGGCACGCAGTAACCTCCGTCATCCCGGGGCTCAGCGAAGCTGAGAGCCCGGGACCCAGGAGCAAACGCACAGCTCCACGATCTCCTGGATTCCGGGTCATCGCTGCGCGATGCCCCAGAATGACGGCGTACTAACTTCAAACGATCTGATAGAGCGCAAGCATGAAGCCTGACTCGCAAGTAAGCCCGCTCGCGCCCGCCGCGTTTCCGGAGCTCCCGCAGATCGCCGGCGTCGAAGCCGCGATCGGCCGCGCCGGCTTTTACAAGCACGAGCGCCCGGACCTCCTGCTCATCCGCTGCGCCAAGGGCACGCGTGCCGCCGGCGTCTTCACCTCCAACGCCGTCGGCTCAGCGCCGACCGATTGGTGCAAGCAAGCGCTCTCGGCCACGCGCGGCGGTTCACGCGGGCTGCTCGTCAACGCCGGTTGCGCCAATTCCTTCACCGGCCCCGCTGGCGACGCCGCCTGCAAGCGCTCACTCGAAGCCGCCGCTGAAAAGCTCGGTCTCGAAGCGCGCGAAATGCTCTCGGCCTCCACCGGCGTCATCGGTGTCGTGCTCGATGACTCAAAGATCAGCGCAGCACTTCCCGGCATGGAGCTCGCGCCCGTGAGTTGGCCGCAAGCCGCCGCCGCCATCATGACGACGGACACCTTCCCGAAAGGCGCAGGCGCCATCTGCAAGATCGGCGACGCCGAAGTCCGCATCGCCGGCATCGCCAAAGGCTCCGGCATGATCGCGCCCGACATGGCGACCATGCTCGCTTTCGTCTTCACCGACGCCGCCCTCTCCGCGCCGATCCTCAAAACGTTGCTGCGCCAGGAAACCGAAACCAGCTTCAACTCAATCACTGTCGACGGCGACCGCTCCACCAACGATTGCGTGCTGCTCTTCGCCACCGGCCAAGCCAACGTGCCGCCGATCCCCGACGCGAACGATGAACGCCTCAACGATTTCCGCGCCGCGCTCAGCAAAGTGCTCGCCGACCTCGCCATCCAGATCGTGCGCGACGGCGAAGGGGCAACCAAGCTCGTCACCGTCAATGTCGAAGGCGCGGTAAACGACGGCTCGGCCAAAGCCATCGCCCGCACCATCTGCGAAAGCCCGCTGGTGAAAACCGCCATCGCCGGCGAAGACGCAAACTGGGGCCGCATCGTCATGGCCATCGGCCGCAGCGATCAGCCGGTGAAGCGCGAAATGATCGGCGTTCGCTTCGGCGATCTCCACGCCGCCCGCAACGGCATGATCTCCGACGATTACGACGAAGCCGCGATGAGCGCGTACATGAAAGGCGCCGAACTAGAAATCAGCGTCACCGTCGGCCCCGGCCAAGGCCGCGCCAAAATGTTTACCTGCGATCTGACCAAGCGCTACGTCGAAATCAACGGCGACTATCGGAGCTAGGTCTGCTTCAGGCCC
>CAYUOC010000292.1:0-3018 GCA_964446305.1 uncultured Terricaulis sp.
CTTTGCGCTTGCCTTGCGGCACCGTGCGCCAGAGATCGTTGAACAGCTGCTCGCCATGACGGCGGCGCTCTTCTTCGCGCTTCTGCTCGGAGCGGAGGTCGGCCATGCGCTTGCGCGGGAAGCGATGAATGCCGTGGCTCTGCAGCGCATGGGCCGCATCCAGCACCCGCTCAACCTCTTCCTGGCCGTAGCGATCTTCGAACTTCGCAATCAGCCCGCGGGCGAACTCGAGATAATCGAGAATGCCGTCCGCATCGGTCCACTGCTTGAACACATAATTGTTCTTGAAGAAGTGGCTGTGGCCGTAGCCGGCGTGCGCGATCACCAGCGTCTGCATCATCGCGGAGTTTTCCTCCATGATGTAGACGAGGCACGGGTTCGAGTTGATGACGATCTCGTACGCGAGGCCCTGATAGCCCTTGCGATACAGCGCCTCGTTGCGCGCGAATTCCTTGCCGAAACTCCAGTGCCGATAAAACAGCGGCATGCCGGTGGAGGCGTACGCATCCAGCATCTGCTCGGTGGTGATCACTTCGATCTGGTTCGGGTATGGGTCCAGCCCCATCTCGTTGATCGCGATCTCGCCGCACGCATCGTGGACGCGGCGAATGAGATCGAAGTCCCAGTCGGGACCTTTGAACAGCAGCTTCGAGTCAGGTGCGAGGATCGTCATTAGGCGCCATCCGCAGCAACGCCTTCAGGGCGGCGGGCGAACAATTCGCGGAACACAGGATAGATGTCGCGGCGATGCTTGACCTTGCGCATCGCGAACGGCGCATCGACCGACACACGCCGGTAGGCGCGCCAGAGATTGGTGCTGGGCTCGCCGGCGCCGGGATGATCTTCCTCGTCATCCATGCCGACTTCGACATAGGCGTAATATTGGCAGATCGGCAGGATCGCGTCGCGCAGGTGCGCCAACACGACTGCATTGTCGCTCGAGGTGTTGTCGCCGTCGCTCGCCTGCGCCGCGTAGATATTCCACTGATCGACCGGATACCGGTCGCGGATGATCTCGGACATCTTGAACAACGCGGTCGAGACCACCGTGCCGCCGGTTTCGCGCGAATAGAAGAAGGTCTGTTCGTCGACCTCTGATGCCTCGTGGGTGTGGCGGATGAACACGACATCCACATGCTCGTAGCGGCGGTTCAGGAAGAGATAGAGCAGCGAGTAGAAGCGCTTCGCCAAATCCTTCATGTGCTCGTTCATCGAGCCGGAGACGTCCATCAGGCAGAACATCACCGCCTTCGCGATCGGCTTGGGGTTGGACTCCAAGCGGCGATAGCGAACATCAACCGGATCGATGTAAGGAATACGCTTCGAGCGGGCGATGATGTGCTCAAGCTGCTTTCGCTTCTCCACCAGCGCTTCGAACTGGCCGCCCTCCCGCTCCAGCTTTTCGATCTCTTCGCGCAGGGCGTTGATCTCATCCGCTTTCGGCCGCTTCAGCGCGATCCGGCGCGACATCGAATGACGCAGCGTGCGCGGCACCGACAGCCGCGATGGCGGGCCCGAAACCGAATAGCCGGCTTGACGCCACAACACCGAGGTCGCGCCCGTCACTTGCCGCTTGGCGAGATCAGGCAGCTCAAGATCTTCCAGATAAAGATCGAGATATTCTTCGTCGGTCAGCGCGAAGCGAAACTCGTCCTCGCCCTCGCCGCTATCGCTGGCTTGCGAGCCTTGCCCGCCGCCTTGCTGCGGCCGCGCGATGGAATCGCCTTCGATGTACTTCTTGTTGCCGGGGAGAACGTAGTCGCGCACGCCGCCCTGGCGCGAACGGTGCAAATGCGGTTCGTGCACGCCGCCGCTCGGGATCGAAACTTCACCGCCCTTGCCCGCGTCCTTGATCGAACGGCTCGACGACGCTTCCCGCACCGCTTTGCGCACTTGCGCACGCGCGCGGCGCAAGAAGCGCTGACGGTTGGCGAAGCTTTTCCCGCCCGGGTTAAGGCGCCGGTCGATGATGTTCATGGACGGCCCGCCTTACCCCGCTTGCTTGACGCGCATGTACCACTCGACCAGCCGGCGAACTTGCCGCTCGGTGTAGCCGCGCTCGACCATGCGCAACACGAACTCCTCGTGCTTCTTTTCCGTGTCGCCATCCTTCTTCGAGCCGAAGGTGATGATCGGCAGCAAGTCTTCGACCTGGCTGAACATGCGCCGCTCGATGACTTCGCGGATTTTCTCGTACGACGTCCACGAGGGGTTCTTGCCGCCATGCCCGGCGCGCGCGCGCAGCGTGAACTTCACGACCTCGTTGCGGAAGTCCTTCGGGTTGGCGATCCCGGCCGGCTTCTCGATCTTCGAAAGCTCCTGGTTGAGCAATTCGCGATTGAGCAATTGGCCGGTGTCGGGATCCTTGAAGTCGATGTCTTCGATCCACGCATCCGCGTAATCGACGTAGCGATCGAACAGGTTCTGACCGAAGTCGTGATACGATTCGAGGTAGGCCTTCTGGATCTCGTTGCCGATGAACTCCGCATAACGCGGCGCCAGATCGGCCTTGATGAACTCCAGCAGCTTTGCTTCCTGTTCTTGCGGGTACTGCTCGCGGCGAACCTGCTGTTCGAGCACATACATCAAGTGCACCGGATCGGCGGCAACTTCCGTCGTGTCGTGATTGTAGGTCGCGGCGAGCACTTTGAACGCAAAGCGCGTCGAGATGCCTTCCATGCCTTCGTCGACGCCGGCGGCATCCTTGTATTCCTGCAGCGTACGCGCCTTTGGATCGACTTCCTTGAGGCTCTCGCCGTTATAAACGCGCATCTTGGCGAAGGCGTTGGAGTTTTCGTGCTCCTTCAAGCGCGAGAGCACCGAGAAGCGCGCCAGCATTTCCAGCGTGCCCGGCGCGCACGGCGCCTCTGAAAGCTCCGAACCGCGGATCAGCTTCTCGTAGATTCGCTGCTCTTCCTGGACGCGCAGCACATACGGGACCTTGATCACATAAATGCGGTCAAAGAACGCCACGATGTTCTAGTTGTTCTTGATCGACTGCCACTCGGCTTCGTTCGA
>CAYUOC010000293.1:0-3013 GCA_964446305.1 uncultured Terricaulis sp.
ATCATTTGTTCGGCTTTGTGGGGCTAAGGCGCATTCCGGCGCGGGAAAGTGCGTTCGTCTATGATGACGTGATCTATCAGTGGATGGCGCAGGGGCGATTGGAGTTCGACCGCGTGAGCATGCGCGAGGCTTGCGCACGCGAAGGACTGCTCGCAACCTCTGCTCCCCACCCCGTCACCTATGGCGTGAAGTCGTTCGAGCATCCCATCGACCGACTGGAGGATCGATGTGTGGGCGTGCTCGATTTTACGCCGGACTTCGATGAGCGTTTCATTCGCAACGACGCGGACTGGGCTTCGAAGCTCTATCCCGCAATGAAGCATTTCCTCATCGACACGGTCGCGGCGGCAGACCCGTTGCGGCTCGCGCTGGATACCCACGCGAGCCTCGCCTTCGCCGCCGGCTCAATCCTGAACATTAAGACCGGCCGCAAGATCGACCTGGAGCAACGCACGATAGCGCGCCGTGTCTGGTCCGCAGATGATGCCGACCCTGATCCTGCGTGGCCCCGCGCCGCCTTCAATGTCGTCGACCTCGCCAACGGCAAACCCGACATCGCCGTCGCCATCGGTCTAACGCATGACATCGCCGCCGACGTTCGCGCGTTCGTCGAGCGCGCGCTTCCGAACGTGGGCCGGATGCTTGTCTGCCAGCCTAGCACCGGGCCCAGCACACTAGCGGTGGCCGGGGGACGTCACGCGTTCGATCTCGCCGAAGCGACATCGGCCCAAATCTGCGCGACCTCGTCAGCAGGCCAGCGCCCTGCGATCCACGTGTTCATCGCCGCGCCCAATGCTTTCACATTTTTCCTTGGTCAGCGGCAGCCTGTTCTCGGGAAGCTCACGCTCTACGAATTCGATTTCGGGAACGGGCGCACGGGTTCGTATACGCCTTCCCTCACGCTTCCATTATCTAGCTGAACGCGGACCCGTGAGCATCACACGCTCATCTTTGTTTGGAAGGCGCAACAAATGACGTCCCGCAGCCCTCGCTTGATTTGGCGCCCACTCGGCGCGAGTCTTTGAGTCGCCATGCAGTTCAAAAACCTCAATCGTTTCCGCGTCGGCGGCACGGCCAAACAGATGCAACTCGCCGTGCCTCTGCCACGCACGCCTGACGGGCGCGTCTACCGTTATTCGCCAAACGAAGAGGCCCATCCGCGCCATTTCGTTCTCGGCGACGCCGTAGACATAGAGATCGGGTCCGACGCACGCGCCCGCATGAAACATGCGCCTCGATCAAATCAGACCGTCTGCCCTTATAGCGGCGTCGTGGCGGACGATGACGCGTTTACGCATCCTGAGGATCGGGACGCAGCGCTGGCCACGGTCAAGCACGCGATGCTCGAAGACGCGCGCGCGGCGTTCGGAAAGATGTTTGACGACATCGCCAATAAGCCCGGCAGCATGTTCACAGTGGAAAAGACTCGCTCCGCGTCCGCCCCGCGGCCTCGCTTTGCCCGCCGGGATTTGATGCGAGAACTGGTCTGCGATCATTGTGGCCGCGACTACGGCGTGTTCGCGATCGCTCTTTTTTGCCCGGATTGTGGAGCGCCCAATCTACGCCTTCATTTTCAACGTGAGGCCGAGCTGGTCGCCGCGCAAATATCGCTCGCTGACGAATTGCCTGACGAGCAGCATGAGCTTGCGTATAGGCTGATCGGCAACGCGCACGAAGATGTCTTGACCGCGTTCGAGACCACTCTGAAGACCGTCTATTATTATGGCATGGCGCAGCGGCCGGCAGGTTCGCCTGCGTTCAAGCCCGTCCTCAACGACTTCCAAAACGTAGAGCGCGCCAAGGCGCGTTATGTCGAGCTGGGCTTTGACCCTTTCGAAAAACTTGAAGACGAGGCGCTCGAGGCGCTGAAGCTCAATGTACAGAAGCGTCATATTATCGGACACAATCTCGGTGTCGTCGACGCAAGGTTCGCCGAGCACGCGCAAGATGCGCGGGTCGGGGAAACCGTTCGCCTGGTGGGTGACGACGTCCGCATCTTCGCAGGTCTTTGCCAGGCCGTTGTCGATCGGCTCGATGCGTTTCTTGCAGCCGGCGTTGCTGCTCCTCAAGCGGACGCTTCGGCGCCCGAGATCGGAAATGCGCGCATGTCACCTCCATCTGAACCTAATACTCTTGCTCACCTGGGCCTTGGCGCGGTCGCTACCCGATTGGCTGTGTGGATCGCAGAAAACATCGAGAATGGGCGCGCGGGACCGATAAAGTCTGATGCGGTTGCGCAGGCGTTCCAAGATGTGCCGCGAAGCGATCTCGATGAAGCGCTCGCAGAATTGGCCACCGATGGCTTCGTGACGCTCACGCGCACAATGGATGCCGGTCTGCCGCGAATATCCGTCACGCTTGATCTATTCGCGACCTTCGATCCCGTTGCGGTGGGCACAGATCCAAGCGGTGATTCCGCGTTGCTGGCTGGCTTTGCCTTGCAGATCGGAAATGGCGTTTCAGCCAAGGCGCTACACGACAAGACTGGCTGGTCCATACGCCGCTTCAACCCAGCGCTCGGCCTGCTGATCTCGCAAATCGATGATCGCCGTGTGAGCAAGAGCTACGAAGACGCCTATCCCACCGGCTACTTCTCTCTGCTGCCTGAGGATCGCGTGGCGCTCAAACGCTACGCCGCAAGACTAGGACATGCTGTGCAGGAATGATTGCTGAAGGGAACCGATCGCAAAAGCGTCAGGACCTTTGACCGCGCCATTTAGATGGCCGCTGCGAACTAATTCGACGGGAGGCCGAACGTCTCATTTTGCCCCAGCACCGCATTCGGCAGCACCCGTCGGGGGGCACCAGCGCGTCGCAAACTCGCGTGCCTCCTCGGTACGGCGACGCGGCAGCACGCTCCGCCCGTCGCGCACTCAAGCGCGAACCTTCGATAGGGATGCGGCCATACTTCAGTCACGGCTGATCTTGCTTTGATTAGAACGTCATTGACTGCGCTTGGATTGCGATTCAGATGCGAAACGGTGCGCGGGGAATCGACTGCAGACGATGGTGC
>CAYUOC010000294.1:0-3005 GCA_964446305.1 uncultured Terricaulis sp.
CGCTGACGAAAAATCGATCGCGGGAACGCGAGGCGCCCCGCGCCAACCACTCCCTCTCTCTTCGGCCAGCGCGAGCGTCTCGCGTTCCCGCCCTCCATCGGAGGAAATCATGGAAGCCAATCAACACGTTGCACAGCGGCGTGAACGCCGCCGCGCGTCTGCGCTGGTCAATCAAGCGGGGGACGCGCTGAAGCAGAGCCAACACTTGCTCCGCCTCGGCAAGCTTGCCGCTGCCGACCGCGCCATTCGTCTCGCCGACCGCCAGGCAAAGCTCGCCGCGCAACTCATCGACCTCAAAGCATCGCTCCGCAAGATCGCTGCGGCGCGTTTGGAAGCGGAGCGCGCGCTGCACGCCGACGCCGATGCCCGCGAAGCCGCGCTCAAGGCGCGCGAACAGAAGCTCCACTTCGCCGAACTTGCGCTCCAGCACCGGGAACGCCACACACCGCCGCTCGATCCCGAGGGCGACCGCTGGAAGGAACGGCTCGCGCGCCTCAGCGGCGAGAGCGAACTCTAGATCGAAAGCGCCGTCCGCGATTCCGCCGTCAGCGTATCCTCGCGCACATAGCCCGTGCGTCCGTCCGCGAGCGTCACCCGCAGCCACCAATGTTCGCCTTCGCGGACTTTGCCGGTGGCCTGCATCGCGGCCGCCGCCGCCACGCGCACAATCACCGTCGCGTTGCGCCGTGGCGCGGTGCGGACTTTGGCGCCTGCGCGGCCAGCTTCGATCGCCACCGCCGGTGCGATGTCGGTTACACCCGCAACCGCTTGCGCCTGCGGCGGGGCCGAGAACGTCGCCACGTCCTCGCGCACGAATCCGACGCGCCCATCTTCAAGCTCGACCCGGAACCACCATTGGCCTTGCACCATGCGCCGCCCAGTCACGCGCATCGGCGTGCGCGCCGGCGCTTCAAAGATCAGCTCGCCGGTGGTCAGCGGATAATCGCGCACATTGGCGCCGTTGCGCCCTGCATAAAGCGGCCGCTCCGGCGTGTAATCTTCAACGGAGACATCCATCGGCGAGTAGGGCGCATCTTCCTCAGTCAGCGCCGCGGCCGCGGTTGTCATGTTCGCCCAAGCGCTGCGCGCTTCGGTCAGCAAATCCGGTTTCGCGATCACAGCGACAACGGCAGCAGCGACCAAACCAAGAAACGCCACGCGGGCGGTTGGGAAGCGTGGACCCGCCACGCGGCGGATCTGGCGTTCCAGCTCCTTCTGTTCGGCCCTACGCACCTTACGCTCCTCCTTGCGCGCTTGCGCTTCGAGGCGCCGCGCTGCGCGCGCTTCATCTTGCGGCGAAGGACGCGGTGGCGCAGCCGAGGCGCGCACACGTTCGGCGCCGCGCAGCGCGGTTTCGAGACGGCGCTGGCCGTCATAGAAGCCGGAGTTCGCAATCGCCGGGTCCGAGTAGAAGTAGATCGTGTTCAGTCCGGCCAAAGCCCGCGCCACGCCGCGCAGCGGCTCTGGCAGCACCAGCACCACGCGCTTGTTTAAACGCTGCGCTTCCTCGACCTCCCACGCGCACATGTCCGAATTCGCGGAGGCCTCGGTCAGCACCAGCACCAGCGCATCCGCGTCTTCGATCAGCCGGCCAATGCGATTTTCCCAACCATCGCCGCCGCTTTCGTAGCGATCGAGCAGGGGCTGGAAGCCCGCATTGTGCAGGAAGGCGCCGATCTGATCGGCAAAGCCGGTGTCAGCGCGGGCATGGGAGACAAAAACCCTGATCCGGTTGTCAGCCGCAAAGCCGCGCGCGTTCGCCATGGCGCCCATTTTAGGCTGCTCCTCCAGTCCTGGGAAACGCTCGAAGCTCAATTATGGGCCCGCCAACCTGAACGGCAGTGTAGCGCCGGTCACTGCGGCCCAAGTGAGACAGCGCCATCTTCAGCTCATCGCTCACGCGGCGAAGTAAGGAGCCCCGCCAATGTTGATCCGGTTCAGCTGCCTCATGCTTGCCCTGACAGCCTTCGTGCCGGGCGCCTTCGCGACCTTCACCCAGGCCGCCCAGATCGTCGCCTGAGCGTTCCTTCCTCCCTGAACCCTGGCCGCTGAGCCTTTCCGCGGCCTTTCTTTCGGCCCTCACTGCAAAAATATTTTCACCCCGCGCCGGGGACTCCATCTGGGAGTCTGCCGGAGCGGCCCCCACCACATCTTGCGCCGTTTTCCTAAGTCGCTGAATCTACGCGACTCTTTGGACTCGTTTTGTTCCGCAAGCTCCTGATTCCGTAAAGATTTCATTAAGGATCGGGACTCATTTTGCCGGCCTCCAAGGGGTCGGTCCGATGTCGAAACATGGTTCCGCCGCTCTGAGCATCGGTCTCGGCGCAGCGATCCTTTATCTCGGCGCGCAAGCCGTCACGGGCCGTCAGGGCCTCGTGGCGTATGTCGACCTGCAGGCCCAGGAACGCGTCCTCGAACAGCGCGTCGCCGAACTCGCGGAGCAGGAAGCGCAACTGCAAGCGCGCGCCGCCCGCCTGCAACCGGGTGAGCACTTCGATCGCGACTACCTCGATGAACGCGCCCGCGTCACGCTCGCCGCCGGCGACAGCGATGAGATCGTGTTCGACCTGAACTGACCTCTGCTGCAATGCAGCATCGCAAAGCTTCCTAGCGAGCCAAGTCATTCCCGCATAAGAGGAACGCGCCGTTCGGCGTGGACACTGCGCGCGCGTGCAGCGTTACCTAACGGCGGAGGACGTTCAGAATGGCCAAAGGCAACGGCAAGCAGCAACGCGCTGAAGCGACGAAAGACGAGCTGCTTCAGTACTATCGCGACATGCTGCTGATCCGCCGCTTCGAAGAGCGCGCCGGCCAGCTCTACGGCATGGGTCTGATCGGCGGATTCTGCCACCTCTATATCGGCCAAGAAGCCGTCGTCGTCGGCATGCAAGCCGTCTTGAACGAGGGCGATCAAGTCATCACCGCCTATCGCGATCACGGCCACATGCTGGCCGCCGGCATGACCGCGAACGGCGTCATGGCCGAACTCACCGGCCGGAGCGGCG
>CAYUOC010000295.1:0-2992 GCA_964446305.1 uncultured Terricaulis sp.
CGTGCGATTGGCCGCGTTCGGCAGCCATACCGCGTGGAGTGCTTCAACTGACATGTGCGGACGTTGCGCGCGCCGGCCCGGGCGGGCAAGCCCGCGCGCCGTTCACGCACATCACTTCAATGTTAGCCGCCGGCTTCAAGCGCCTCATCGAACTCGGTGGCGAGGCCGACGAAACGATTGCCCCAGCCGCTGCTCAGGCTGAGCTCTTGCATCGGTCCGGTTGGTGCAAACAGCGTCGCCATTTCGAGCCGGTCGGGCATCTCACCTTGCTGCAAGCGCGAGATGATTCCGTCGATCTCCTCAAGCGCGTCATCCGCGTCGCGCCAGCTTGACCAGGCGAAGTCATTGTGCGGCAACGCAACGAGATCGCGGACGCGCTGAAATATGTCGAGCAGGGCGGCCGCCGTGCTCACAGCGCGCGCTTGAACAGCTCGCGATACTTGTCGCCGTCGAAAGGCACGGCGTTTGACATCGTGGCGAGATCGCTGACGGCATAGTCGATGGCGCCTTCGCCGTGTTCGGTTTTCACGCCCATGGCGCTCAGGTTCGCCGGCAAACCGATGCGGGCGTTCAGATCGGCGATGTACTGAGCCAGGTCAGCGTTCGGTGCGAGGCCGAGCGCACGGCGCAGGCGCGAGAACTTCTCCTCCGCCGCATTGCCGATCATCGCCAGCGAGTGGGGAAGGATCACCGCGTTGAGCGTTCCGTGGTGCAGTTTCAGTTCGTGAATGCGGCCAAGCGCATGCGAAAGCCCGTGCACTGCGCCCAAGCCCTTGGCGAACGCAAGCGCGCCCTCGAACGAACCCATCATCATGTGCCAGCGCGCATCGCGATTGGCGCCGTCCTTGACCGCGATCTCTAGCCATTTGCCGATGCGCTCAGCGCCATCGACGCCGATGGCTTCCGCCGGCGGATGCACGACCGGCGTCAGCACGGCCTCGATGCAATGGGTCATCGCATCCATACCGGTCGCGGCCGTGAGTGAAGCAGGAAGGCCCAGCGTCAATTCCGGATCGCAAACGGCGGCGATCGGCACGAGATGGGCCGAGACGAATGTTTCCTTCATGCCGTTGTCGAGAATAACGACGGCGCCCGGCGAAACTTCGCTGCCGGTGCCTGCGGTTGTCGGCACGGCGACCAGCGGCGGAATCTTGGTGATGAACTTCATCCCGCGCTTCGATCCGCCAAGACGCTCGAACGGCCCTTCATGCGTGACCATCAGGCCCATCGCCTTTGCGAGGTCCATGGACGATCCGCCGCCGAACGCCACGATGCCGTCCGCCCCCGAAGCGCGGTAGGCCTCAGCGGCGGCGCGCGAAGCCGACTCAGTCGGGTTTGGCGGCGTGTCGGTGAAAATCCCCGCGGGCGACGCGCCGAGCGCCGCAAGCAGCGTGTCGAGCAGACCATTGGCTTTGAGGCCGGGGTCGGTCACCACGAACACCCGGCTGACACCGTTGGCCTTGAGCACCTTCGGCAATTGCGCCAGGGCGCCGAAATCGAAGGTGCACTGGGTAAGGAAGTTCATCTGCGCCATGGTCAGCTCCGTCCAGGATGCTTAGCGAGTGCCGGTTGCTTTGTCGAAGTGGCTCCACTCCGCGGCGTTTCGTCTTGTTCCGGCGCCGTTGCGGCAGCTGGTGGTGGACTTGGGCCCAACGCTGAGTAGTCTCCGCGCCCATGACTGAATCCGTTCTCGAAATTTCCAATCTCGCCGTCACCTTCGACACGCCGGACGGCGAGGTGGAGGCGGTGAAGGGCATATCGTTCGCCATCGGCAAGGGCGAATGCCTGGGCATCGTGGGCGAGAGCGGGTCCGGGAAGAGCCAGACCTTTCTCGCCGCCTTCGGATTGACCGCCGCGAACGCGCGCGTCTCCGGCTCGGTGAAATTTCAGGGACGCGAAGTGCTCGGTCTGCAGCGGCGCGAGTTGGATCAGGTGCGCGGCCGCCACGTCGCGTTCGTCTTTCAGGACCCGCTGACGGCGCTGACGCCGCACCTCACCATCGAAACACAGATGGGCGAAGTGCTGGAGCATCATTTCAAGGTCACGGGCGAAGCTGCGCGCCAACGCTGCATCGAATGGCTCGAGCGCGTTCGTATTCCCGAAGCCGGGCGCCGGCTGGCGCAATATCCGCACGAGCTTTCCGGCGGCATGCGTCAGCGCGTCATGATCGCGATGGCGATGATGGCTGAGCCGGCTCTGCTGGTGGCGGACGAACCGACCACGGCGTTGGACGCAACCGTCCAGGCGCAAGTGCTCGATCTGATCGAGGATCTGCGGAAGGACACGCAAGCCGCCGTCGCGCTGATCACGCACGATATGGGCGTGATCGCGCGGATGGCGCAGCGCGTGGCCGTGATGCGGCGCGGCGAGGTGGTCGAGACTGGGGCGGTGGAGGAAATCTATTCCGCGCCGAAGGCCGATTACACCAAGATGTTGCTCAAGGCGGTGCCCCGTATCGATGGCGAGCGCTACGTCGCCCTGCCGGCGCCGGAAACCGGCGCGCCAATTCTTGACGTGAATGACGTGCGGGTGACGTTCCCGGTGAAGGTGAAGTCCAACGCGCTGTTTGGCGGCAACAAGCCGCTGCGCGCCGTCGATGGCGTCAGCTTCAAGCTCAATGCAGGCGAGACCCTGGGCATCGTCGGCGAGAGCGGTTGCGGCAAGTCCACCTTGGCGCGCGCCGTTGTGCAGCTCCTGCCGCGCAATGGCGGAACCGTGACCTTCCTCGGGCGCAACCTGCTTGCCAATGAGCGTGAAGCCATCCGGCAAGCGCGTAAGGATTTGCAGATCGTCTTCCAGGACCCGCTTGCGAGCCTCGATCCGCGGATGACGCTCGGCGCTTCGATCGCCGAACCGCTGCTGGCTTTCGAGCCAACGCTGACGCGCGAGCAGCGCGAGGAACGCGTGAAGGAAATGATGCGCCAGGTTGGCCTCGATCCCGACCTGATCAATCGCTACCCGCACGAGCTTTCGGGTGGCCAGAACCAGCGCG
>CAYUOC010000296.1:0-1309 GCA_964446305.1 uncultured Terricaulis sp.
GAATCCAACAAACACGGCGCCGCAAAGTTCCGACCGTTTTGATGTGATCCACGTCACATGCATCCGCGTAGCGACTTCCGACATCTCTCGTAGTGAGACAGCAGGATTTCAGATGTCGATGAATGATGATCGGCGAAATGACGAGGAATCTTCCTCACGGGCTTTGCTCGGCGTGCTAGCGATCGTCGCGTTTGCGCTCGCCATCTTCTGTCTCGTGTTGTTCGTCGCCTTCAGCTGAGGGTGTTCCCTCGGAACTACGACCGTGGTTCTCGCGTCCTCCAGCCATGCTGAAGCTTCTCACCGCCGCCGCCCTGCTGATTGCGCCGCTCGCCGCTTGCGGCCAGCCGGAAGGCAGGGTCGAGGAGGAGGAGGTCTACGGGGCCTCCAGCGGTCCGAATCCGAACCTGAGCGACCTGCAGGAGCAGCCTCCCGTGGATCAGGCCAACGAGCCGCTGCCCGCGTCTCCGGAGGACAATCTCTACCCCAGTCAGGCAGCCGAAACCCCGCCGTCCGCGATTACCGGCCGCGGATCGGCCCAAACAGGCGCCACAGACGGTCAAAACTAGCCGCCGCAGACCTTGCCCCAAAGCCGCCTTTGGCCTATCAGCCCCGCTTTCCCGCGTGGGCCGACCCGCGCCGGGACCCAGGAGTTTTCCGGCCATGGCCGTTCCGAAGCGAAAAACCACCCCGTCACGCCGTGGCATGCGCCGCTCGCACGATAAGCTGGCGAAGAATACGTACGTCGCCGACGCCGAGTCCGGCGAACTGCGCCGCCCGCACCACATCGATCTGAAGACGGGCCGTTATCGCGGCAAACAAATCCGCAAGCCCAAGGAAGATTGAGCGTGCGCGCGTTAGCGCTCGCTCTCATCCTTACACTCGCCGCTTGCCAGTGGGACCCGCCGTCCCAAGGCGCGCGAGACGATTCCGTCCCACCGCTTACCGTTGAAGGCTACGGCGACATGCGGATCGGCATGCCGATCGCAGAAGCACGCCGTGTCTCCGGTCAGCCGATGGCCAATCCGCCGCTCGACGAAGAAACGCCCGGCGCCTGCTCCGAGCAGGAGTATCGCACCGCCGATGGCGACCAGCTTTGGCTGATGTTCGAAGGCGACGTCATCACCCGCATCACCGCGAGCGCCGAAGCGCCGCGTACTCGCACCGCCCAGAATGTCGGCGTCGGTTCAACCGATGCCGAAGTGCGCACCGCCTATCAGAACGTCATCGAGCAAAACGCCCACTACAATCCGCCGCCCGCCCACAACCTCATCGTCTGGACTGTCCCCGAGCAAAGCGGACTCCTGTTCGA
>CAYUOC010000296.1:1409-2948 GCA_964446305.1 uncultured Terricaulis sp.
ATGGGTCCGACCAGCGTCGTCGTCGCCGAGAACAATTCCGGCGTCGAGAAAAGCTGGTTCTACACCTCAACCGCCTCGGCCGGCGCCGCCTACGGCCTGATCGGCGTGCTCGTGTCCGCCGCGATGGACGCGATTATCAACGCCGGTCCTTCGCGCCGCGCGCAAAAAGCCGCCAACGAAATGGCGGAAGAAATTTCAGTTGAGCATCTCAATGCTTCGCTCGCCGCCCATCTGAGCCGCAATATTCCTGGCAACGAGCCGGTGGCCGTCGCGACCGTCACCGAAACGGCGCTTGTAGCAGACCTTGCGCCTGAAGGGTCCGAAGTGGCGCCAGACGAAGCAGGGGCGGCGCCCACCGAAGCTGCGCTCATCCCGGTTGCAGCGCCACCGCCACCGCCGCCAAGCGGCGTCTACTACAGCGATGTACGCAGTGAGCAGCGGATGATGGCGCGTGATCACATCGAAGACGCGGTCACAGTCTCGGTTCGTTACACGCTGTCGGAGGATTCCAGCACGCTGCGCGTCGTCGCCGTGGCGACCTATCAAAGTGCGCAAACGCCATACGCGACGCCGTACACCTTCCGTGGCTCGGTCCCCAGCACCGAGCGCGAAGGTCCGGCCTATCGCAACACCTTCACCTATTATTCGCAGCAGCTTCCGGTCCCGACACTGACGCCGGAACTGCGTGAGCGCCTCATTGCTTCGGTGCAGGATAGCGCCCGTAACGACGCCGGTGAGCTGCCGGCCGAAGGCACGGACGAGTATCGTGCCATGGAGCGTGAACTCGATAACGCCCGCGATGATCGTCTCACCAAGGACGAGATCGCCATCTTCCTCACCCGCGAGTGGCTGCGCGACGATGGCGCGCTTCTGCGTCAGGAAATCGAGCAGGCGCACGCGTTTATCGCCCGTCACGTCGCCATGGACATGAATCGCACCAGTGTGCCTAGCATGACGGGTGAAGACGAGTTGCTCGAAACCGCCGCCAATGACCGCACCGTCCGCCGTATTGGCGCTGGCCTTGAGGCCGGCTCCTATGTGTCGTCGGCCGGCAACGTCACGTCGTTCTCGACCTATGGCAACACGATCAGCATTTCGCGCAGCAACAACGAGCGTGCTGAAGCGATCCGCGAAGCGGCGCGTCCCGCGCGTCGCCGCTGATGCGAGGGCTCAACCTGACCACGGCGGCGCGCGTCAGCGCGTTTGCCGTGGTGCTGGGCCTGGCGGGCTGCGTGACGCCGCCAACCTACGGCCCGATCGGCCACGTTGAGAACCAGTACGGCTACCGCGACAGCCAAAACGCCGATGGCAGCCACACCATTCTTGTGGTCGCCGCCAGCCCGCCAATGGCGCACGAATTCTGGGATCGCCGCGCCGCCGAAATTTGCGGCAGCACAACGTTCGACAAGAATATCTTCCGCGCCCAACGCCCGATCGTTCAAGTGAGCGGCTACGTCTCAAACGGCTATGGCGGCGGCGGCAGCTACACCCAGGACGCGTACGGCGATTTCATCATGGAAGGGTATCTTCGCTGCGAAG
>CAYUOC010000297.1:0-2937 GCA_964446305.1 uncultured Terricaulis sp.
TGACTTCGATCTTCTTGTCGCCGGCCGAGGTGAGCTGGACCGTGAACTCGGTCTTCTCTTCGGCAGCGGCGGCCGGGCCAGCGCCACCGCCAACAGCGGCGACAGCGACCGGAGCGGCGGCGCTAACGCCCCACTTTTCTTCGAGCATCTTCGAGAGCTCAGCGGCTTCGAGGACGGTCAGCGCCGAAAGGTCTTCGACGATCTTTTCGAGGTTTGCCATAATACTTGTTCCTGACGTTTTGTCTGTGTTTTCAATCGAATGCGGAAATGACGGTTAGGCGGCGTCCTTGGTCGCGTAAGCGTTGAGAACGCGGGCCAGCTGACCACCAGGCGCTGCCAGCACGCCGGCGATCTTGGTCGCGGGCGCCTGCACCAGGCCGATAATCTTGCCGCGCAGCTCGTCGAGCGAAGGCATCGTGGCGAGCGCCGCGATCCCAGCCTTGTCGAGCAGCTGATCGCCGAACAGGCCGCCGAGGATGGCGAACTGTTCCTTTTCCTTGGCGTACGCGACAGCGACCTTGGCGGCCGAAATCGGGTCAGCGGAATAGGCGATGGCCGTTGGGCCCTTGAACAGGTCAGCGGCGGACGACTTGGGCGTACCGTCGATGGCCAGCTTCACGAGCCGGTTCTTCACGACTTTGAGCGCGGCGCCTTCGGTGCGAAGGCGATTACGCAGCACCGTCAAATCCGCAACGGTAAGACCAGAATAGTGGCCGACGACCACCACACCGGCGCCGGCAAAAACGCCTTTCAGCGATTCCACCGTTTCGGCTTTCTGAGCACGATCCATTGCGGTCTCCTCAGTCAGCGCCCGGCCAATCCAGGCGCTGTCGTAAGCGCACGCGGATCAGCCGGCCGGTGGTTAAAGCCCCCGAGCGGCGCGCGATCCGCGCGCAGCCTGTCCCAGGAGCCGGCCTGCGGGAGACGGCTTGACAGCCACCCCCGAAAAACGTCAGCTTCTGTCTATTGCTGGCTCGAGAAAGCGTAAGCTTTCAACGATTTAAGCCACACACAAAGAGCCCTTTCGGGCATACCATGTGTCTGGCGCCTGCAGTCTCGGACAGGATCGGCGAGGGGTTAACCCCGCCGGATCGGGGCATATGCACGCTTTATTGCAGCGCCGCAAGAGGCCCAGGCACGCTTCCCTGCTTTTGGCAAGAGGGCAGCTGCGTCCGTGGTCCGAGGAACACGCCCGCCGGATCTCCACTGAGCCGCCAAACACGCCCCCTGGCCTTTCCCGGCAATTGCGCTAGCGATCTGATCCTCATTGAGGAGAAACCCAATGCGCATACTCGCCTGCCTGGCCGCGGTTCTCGCTTTGGGGATCGCGCCGATCGCCACCGCCCAGCAGCGGGGCGCCTTGTTGATCGAGGAATTGCCGGCTCAGCGCGATGGCGTGCGCATGGTGATGATCCGCTTCCCGACGCCGGTCCTTGGCAACGACGCCGATCAGATCTGCCACTCGCTCAACTATGCCGGCGGCGCGAAGTTTTCCGACGAACCCTATAACGGCATCAGCTGGGTGATCTGCGCCACGCGCGCTTAGCCCTTCGCATCTCCGACCAATTTCGCAATCGCTTCGAGGTAGGCGGCGAACGCGGCGCGGCCGCCATCCGTCAGGCGCACGCGCGTCAGCGGTTTGCGATCGATGAAGCTCTTGTCGATCGAGACGTAGCCCGCCTCCTCCAGCTTGCGCAGGTGAACCGAAAGATTGCCCTGGGTGACATCGAGCAGGTTCTTCAACTCGGTGAAGTCCGCGACTTCGGCCTCGGCCAGATACGCCATCACCCCCAGGCGCACGCGCCCGTGGATGACATCATCCAGCTTGCCGATGTCGAACGAAGCCATCGCCGCTTACGCAGTTTTCTTCGCGCCGCGCCAGATCACCCAGCCAGGCACAGCCATGCACAGAATGAGCGTTGCACTGAGTATCAGGAGATAGACGCCGATATCCTCAAACACCGCGACGCCAAGCGCCACAGTCGCGGTGAACCAACCTGCCGCAACGAAACCAAGCCAAGCGCGCCGCAAGATCACCCACGACGCGTACCACGCAACACCTTGGAACATGCACACGACAATCGGGTGATAGAGCCAGAGCCCCTCGCTATCAGGTTTGGAAGCGCCGTAGGCGAACACGAACGCCATCACGAGATTGGCGAACCCCGCACCCTGAAACACCGCCGTCAGAGCGCGCGTCGCGATGCCTCCAGGCGGCGCCTTGCGATCCTTCCAAATGATGACGCCCAAAATCGCCATGAACACAAGCGTCGGCCCAAAGGCGATGGCGAGCATCGGCAGCCCTTCTTCCGGCGCCAAGTGAACCGTCTGCAGATAGTGCAACAAGCACTGACCGCCATAGAGCGCGCCCGCCCACATGAAGGCCTCGCCCATCGTCGCCTGCAATGGGCCTGAGCCGCTGACGAGCGTACGCATGCAAGCAAGATCGTCGCGCGCACTCTGCAGATCGGTTGCCATCGCTCTCTCCTACTCCGCCGCTGCCAGCTGCGGTTGGCCGCGCTTTATCTTCACCGGCTTCTCTCGCTTACCGTTGAGAATCGCGCCGATGAAAGAATAGCGCACAAACCAGTGGTAGCTCGCCAGCATGATCGCGAATGCGATCGCCAAGAGCAGCGGGTATTTCACGAACCACGGCCACGCATAGGGCGCGAGCGCGGCTTGCAGAACGATCACCACCGGAATGTGAACGATGTAGATCCAGTATGACGCATCGGCGAGGTAACGGCGCGCCGGGCTTTCTTTCGAAAGGAAGCGCACGCCGAAGCCGATGATGGCAATCGACCAAGCCCACACGGCGAAGGCATAGAGCGCGGCGTAGCCAAGCGTTTGTAGGTCGCGCGTCGCCGGAGCGAACACTGGCGTAACACCGGCGATCATCAAGCACCCAATCGTCGCGCCGACGGCCGGGCCGACATA
>CAYUOC010000298.1:0-2873 GCA_964446305.1 uncultured Terricaulis sp.
CGAAGAAGCAGGATCTCCTGCACGCCATGCTCGCCGACAAGTCGATCAAGCGCGCGCTGGTTTTTGCTCGCACCAAGCACGGCGCTGATCGCGTCGCCAAGAAACTGGAAAGCGCCGGCTTCAGCGCCGACGCGATCCACGGCAACAAGAGCCAAGGCCAGCGCATCCGTGCGCTCGATGGCTTCAAGAAGGGCCAGACGCGCATTCTCGTCGCCACCGAAGTCGCCGCGCGCGGCATCGACGTCGACGATATCACCCACGTCTTCAACTTCGATCTGCCGAACGTGCCGGAGCAATATGTTCACCGCATCGGCCGCACCGCGCGCGCCGCGCGCACCGGCATCGCCATTTCGTTCTGCGCTCCCGATGAGCGCGCTTACCTGCGCGACATCGAAAAGCTGACCAAGCAGCCCGTGCCGGTTCTCGAAACCGACATGTCGCTCCGCGCCCCGCGCGCTGACGAGAAGGTCGTGCGCCCCAAGGGTCCGGCTGGCCGGTCGGTGCATCCTGCGCGCAAGCATGCGCCGAAGAAGCATCACGCTTCGGACACGCACGGCAAAGCCCACGCCAAGCAAGGTCATGCCCCGACGCGCTCGCGCGACGAAGGCGATCGCCGCGACCGCAAGGGCAATGCCGTCTGGTCGAACAGCGGCGCGCCGCCGAAATATCGCAAGCAAACGCGCAAGCCGACGAAGGTCTAACCTTCGCCTGGAATTTACTTGCAGCCATGAGGGCGCGCGCCTAAACCGCGCGCCCCATGCGTAAGGACATGAGCAAAGTCATTGTGGAACGGCCGCGTCTGGGCCGTTCGGTGGCGGGCAAGAAGCCTGGCCGCACGCAGGGGCTTGTCGATGACGATGGTGAACCGATCCGCGCCAAAGGCGCGCGCGAGCCGAAGCGGCCGCCGGTAAAAACCAAAAACCTCAACGAGACGCTCAGCCCGCTAAAGCGCTACCTCGCTTCAAACGTTGGCCGGCCTTGGAACAAGGTCTATTCGGAAATCAGCGAGCACCTGAAGCCGACGTCGACCGTGCAGCAGCATGTGCGCGATCACCTCGATGATTTCGTCGCCACCAAAACGCGGATGAAAGGCGGGGTCGTTGTGGTGACCCCGCGCTTCGGCGGTGAGCGGAGGCTCGAAGACGATTGGTGTCTCTATTATGTTCATCCGCGCACCGGCCTCTTGCGCAAGAACGAGAAGTATAAGCGCTGGAGCCAGCGCCAACGCGAAGCGCGCCAAAGGGCCGAAGCCGAACGCGCCGCGCGTATGCGCATCGTGGACGCCAAGACGCAATTGCACCTGTTCAAGGGCGTCTGGTGGGAAGTGAAGCTCGCCAAGATTCCGGCAGGGCAGGCGTACACGGACGTGGTCCACCGCGCCGGGCTTTCGGATATGCCGCTCGAAATCCTCTACGGCCGCCCCGGCGTCTACGCGCGCGACAAGCAACAGCTCTCCAAGGCGGACATCAAGGCGCTGAAGCTGCGCTAAGAGATATGCGCTCAGGCATGACTAGCGGCTGGTTCATCCGCCTTCGCACAGCTTTGACGTTCGCGACCAGGGGCGCCATTTAGCCCCCATGCATGATCGTCTGATTGATTTTGAGCGCGTCCTGAACTTCCGCGATTTTGGCGGCTGGGAAACGGCCGATGGCGCAAAGGTGGCGCGCGGCAAGCTCTGGCGCTCTGCCGCATTCAGTGATGCGTCCGACGCCGACATTGCGCGGCTCAACGCCATGGACATGCGCTTTCTGGTCGACCTGCGCCGGCCGGAGGAGCGCCGTCACGAACCGAACAAGTGGCCGGGCGAAACCACGCGCGTGTTCGTCAACGACGAGGGCGCCGAAGGTGTCGCGCTGCCGCCGCACCTCGTCGCGCTGCTGCAGAGCGATCTGACCCCCAAGTCGACCTACGACTACATGATGAGCCTCTACGAAGAGATCCCGTTCGATCCGCGGCTGATCAAGCTCTATCGCGATTGGTTCGCCGAACTCGGGGAAGGTGGCGCGGGTGTCATCCACTGCGCCGCCGGGAAAGATCGCACCGGCATAGGCTGTGCGCTGACGCTCATCGCGCTCGGCGTCGATGAAGAGACCGTGTTTGCCGACTACGAGTTCACCAACGCGGCCGTCGATCTCGAAAAACGAATGCCGAAAATTCAAGCGCGAATGGAAGAGCGGCTCGGGCGCAAGCTCGATTCAGCATCGCTACGGCCAATGCTTGGCGTCGAGGTCGACTATCTCCGCAACGCGCTCGACGCGATCGAGGCACGCTATGGTTCAGCGTTGGCCTATATGGAACAGCAGCTTGGCGTGGGCGCGCGTGAACGCGCCGCACTCCAAGCAAAGCTCCTCAATAGCTAGTTGGCGGCGCCGCCGGCTTTGCGCTTTTCCATCATCTGATCGAAGTTCGACCAGACGCCTTCGCCGCCGTGCCATTCGCCCTTCGTGGCGCCCTTGGAATATTCCGTCGCGCGCGCTTCGAAGAAGTTCGCATGTTCGACGCCATTGAGGATAGCGGTGAGCCACGGGATCGGGTGTTCGGTGACGCCGTAGATCTTCTCAAGTCCCAGCTGGCCCAAGCGCCAATCAGCGATGTAGCGGATGTATTGCTTGATATCGTCCGCCGTCATGCCCTGAACCGGCCCCATCTCGAACGCGAGGTCGATAAAGCGATCCTCGATTTCGACGACGGTTTTGCAGCACTCGATGATGTCGGCCTTCACTTCGTCGGTGAGGGCGCCGGTTTCCTTGGCGTAGGCGTGGAAGAGCTTGATCATGCCTTCGCAGTGCAAGCTTTCGTCGCGCACTGACCAGGTCACGATCTGGCCCATGCCCTTCATCTTGTTGAAGCGCGGGAAGTTCATCAGCATCGCG
>CAYUOC010000299.1:0-2846 GCA_964446305.1 uncultured Terricaulis sp.
ACCGTGCCTTTGGCCAAGCCTGCCTCGGCCGCGATCCTGTCGACGGCGACACAGCGGCGAAGATCCGCGCCCAGCACGTGTTCGCCCGCCGCAAGTATGGCCTCACGATGGACGCGCTTTTGCTGATCCCGCTTTCCTCCATGAGAACCGGGCAGATCGTCACTTTGGGGAGAGCTGGCAATCGACATGGCAAAGCGGCGGTCATGCTCGCATGCGCGGACGAAATCTCATTTGATAGTTGTCAACGCCCGAGGGACCGGCGCCTCAAGCGGCGTGCGCTTCAAGTTTCGCCTCATCCAGTTCGACGCCTATGCCCGGCCTCTCTTCCAGCAGCAAATCGCCGCCTTGCCACCTGATCGGCTCTTTGACGATCTGATCGAAGAAGGCGCCTGATTTGAAGATGCTCTCTTGAATGAGGAAGTTCGGGATCGCCGCGTCGAGCTGCATTGCCGCGGCGGTTATGACGGGCCCGCCCCATACGTGCGGCGCCATGAGGACGTAGTTCGCCTCCGCCATGGACGCGATCGGCTTTGCTGCGGTGAAGCCGCCGCAGCTGCCGAGGTCCGGTTGCGCGTAGGCGCATGCACGCGCCGCGAACAGCCGGTGAAAATCGTGGACGTGCGCCAAGCGTTCGCCAGTCGCGATCGGAATTGAGGTGCTCGCGGCCACACGCGCCATTTCTTCCACGTTTTCCGGCGGGCATGGTTCTTCGAGCCAAAGCGGATCGTACTTTTCCAGCCGGCGCGCGAGCCGCCGCGACACCGATGGCGTGATCTGGCCATGGGTCCCAATCATGATGTCGGCGCGATTTCCAATGGCTGTGCGGATCGCCTCGATCGTGCGCTCCGCCAGATCGTATTCCGCCACCGAAAGTTCGAACGGCTGCGCCGCCCCCAATCCCGGCGGCGTGTAGCGGATCGGGTCCAATTTCACGCCGGTAAAGCCTTCGTCGACCATGCGCACAGCCAATTCGCCCATGCGTTTAGGCGCGCCCGACCAGTCAGCCGCCGCCGAAGCGAGGTCTTTGCCGGAGGGATCGTAGAGATAGGTGTAGGAGCGAATGCGGTCGCGGAACCGCCCGCCCAAGAGATCGCAGACTGGAACGCCGAGCGCCTTGGCGCAAATATCCCACATGGCGATATCGAACGCGCTTATGACGCCGGCCATGAAATAGTCTGCGTGTTGCGAGCATAGACCCGCATACATGAGCTTACTGAGTTTTTCTCTGTTCATCGGATCGCGCGCGTCGAGATAGCGCGCGAACACGTCCTGAACGAGTTGAGCAAAGCTCTTCTCAAGCCCATACATGCTGAACAGGATGGCGGTTTCACCCCATCCCACTATGCCGGCATCGGTTTCCAGGCGCACGAAATACCAAAAATAGCCGCCCCAATGCGGCGGCGGCGTACGCACGATATAGGAAGCGGCCTTGACAAGCCGCATCGGCGACCTCCCCACAACGCTAACTTGTGCGATTGGCGCGAGGCGCTTTGCACACGCGCGCGACCCCGTCCTTTATCTCATTCAATAGATAACCTTGGCGATCAACATCCCGTCTTCTTCCACGAGCTCCAGCCGCGACATGCACGGCATGCAATAGACACGGTCTCCGGCGCGAAGTTCTTTCGTCGACCGGATGACCACCTTGCAGACTGGGCAGAGCGCTTCATTGGGCGCGAGCTTGTCTCCAGGTCCACGCCAGCGCCGGTAAAAACGGCGAAAGCGCTTAGGCACTTCGTTGAAGCCGGTTTCTTCCAGGTCGAAAGTTTGCCGAGGACGCCGTCCCGCCTTGGGTAGTTCGAGCGGATCGGTCATGACCGAAAGCCCAAACGTGCAACGGCGGCTAAATAGTCGCCTGCGACATCGGGTCGTTCTTCGCGCTCAATGCCTAGCTCTCCCATGGTCTCGGCAAAGGTATCGAGCACGAGCGAATCCAACTCTCGCTTGATCTTGTGTAGACGATCATGGGTGTGGGGCGCTGCAATCAGGCGCCGGCCCAGATCGTTCTCACCAAAACCCATATGGCGACGCTCGTCTGAGACAATGCCCCGCAACATCTCCGCCGTGACCGGATCTGCGGCCCCGGCGTGATGGCGAAAGACAGTAAACTCCAGGCACTCCAGGATCACATTCTGCGCAAAGACGGAAGCTTCCCAATCGCGCGCATCGACAAACTCGAGCAGACGGTCCTTAAACTTGAGCAGGCTTCGATTGGCGCGCAGCGCGATCTCGGCGTCAGGATCGGCGACGCCAAGCTGCTTCATGCGATGGAGCAGAACCTCCAGGTGGCGGCCCTCATCGACGACTTGGGTTGCGAGAAATATCTTCGCGCCGCGATCGGGTGCAAATCCGATCATGCCGCTTGAGGCGTCGAGTGCGGCGGTTTCCCCTACACAATAGTTGCAGAGCGTCGTTATGAGCCCGTCGCGCTGACGCTCACTCAGATCTGCTTCCGCGAGCCCAGGACTCACGCCGTATGGGCGGCCGTGGAGATAACCCTCCACGGCCTCGAACCAGAACTCGAAAGAATGCACGGTGGCGCGAAACTCGGCTTCGCCCAGATCGTGCGGGTTATCGGTTTCAGCCACGGGACACGCCTTAGACCGGCGCCTGATATTCAAGACCGATGCGGCCAAGCCTTGTCTTGAACTCCTTCAGCACTGTCGCCGACAGCGCCCCTTCCATTTCTTCGTTGGAAGCCTCGGCCAGATTGAGACCCTGATAAGTTGGAGCGGGCTTGCCTTTCTCTAGCGCGCTTGCGCGCGCCTCGGCGGGGCCGCCATTCCTTGCAAACGCCTCGTGGAACGTCGCCAGCATATGCTTGGTCATATCGCGCTGCATGCGCT
>CAYUOC010000300.1:0-2830 GCA_964446305.1 uncultured Terricaulis sp.
CTGGGACGCGGCCGCCACCAGCATGCCGCGCAGCCGCACCGGCGCACCTTGCTCCGATATGGTGCGCAACCGTTCAAGCTCGCTTGCGCCGCGCAGCGCGCCGATGGCGCAATCGTGCAGCATGGTGCAGCCAGCCGCGGCGGCGCGCCGCGCAAGAGTCATCGCGCGGACGGTCAACTCCGCCTCGGATACGACCGGCATCCTGGCTAGGAATGGATACATGGCCGGAGCTTCTTCCAACCGTCCGGTTAGCGCGCCGCTTGCGTCGCGCACGAAGCGGCCCGCAGAAGGATCGGGCATCGTGTTGACGACGCCGGCGATTTGCAGCGCGCGCGAGTTTACATAGGCGACGTGGCCGTTCGTCTCGATCACGAACACAGGATGATCAGGCGCGGCGGCGTCGAGTTCCGCCAGAGTCGGGCCGCGCCGATCGCGAACGATGGTCGGATCGAAGTGCTGCGTACGCACCCATTGCGTCGGCGGCGTCTGGACCGCGAGTCCGCGGATGAGCCCTTGCAGCGCGGCGATTGTCGGCGCGCGCCGGACGCTGGCATCGACGAAATCGTCCAATTCGACCGCCGCAAAATGCATGTGCGGATCGACGAAACCGGGCAACACGGTCTTGCCAAGCATATCGATCACTTGCGTGGAGGCGCCGCGCAACCGCTCGATCTCGCGCGCCGCGCCGACCGCAGAGATGCGCCCATTCGTGATTGCAAGCGCCTCGGCGCGCGGGGCCGCCGCACTCATCGTATGGATCGTACCCCCGATGAGGATCGTATCGGGCGCTGCGGAGCTTGAGCTTCGTTCTGTCGCCGTGGTGCAGGCCTGCAAGCCCAGCGCCGACGTTGCGGCGAAGGCGCCGCCAAGGCGCAAGACCTGGCGGCGCGAATTCAGCGCGCGCGCAAACTTCACAATGCCGCCATCGCAAACGTAGCACATGCTATCCTCCGCGCGGGATCAACCCACATTTCGTGAGCGGCCCGCCCAGTACTTGTCGCGCACCTGCCGGCGCAGCACTTTGCCGACTGCCGAGAGGGGCAAGTCTGACACCACGACCACCGACTTCGGCGCCTTGTAGCTGCCGAGCTTGCCCTTCACATGGGCGATCAATTCATCGCTGCTGGCGGCGGCGCCTGGGCGCAAGACCACTTCGGCATGCACGGCTTCTCCCCACTCCTCGTGCGGCACACCGACTACCGCCGACATGAGAACGGAAGGATGCGACGCGAGCGCCGATTCGACCTCCACGGCATAGACGTTGAAACCTCCGCTGATGATCATGTCCTTCATGCGGTCTACAATAAAGAGATAGCCCAACTCGTCGATGTAGCCGAGGTCGCCCGAGCACCAGGCGCCGTCGATGAACTCGGCGGCGGTCTGTTCGGGATTACGATAATAGCCCGTCACAACGGCGCGGCAGCGGATCCGTATTTCACCGGTTTGTCCGGCCGGGAGTTCGTTCCCATCCTCATCGGCAATGAAGACTTCGACGCCCGGCGTCACGCGGCCCGCGGAGCCCATACGCGCCAGCGAAGCTTCGTCGTCGGCGCGGTGGTCGGCCTTGCCCAGCAGCGAAACGATCATTGTGGCTTCGGTCGCGGCGTAACCCTGCACGAAAATCGGTCCGAAACAGGCCAGCAAATCCTTCAGCTTCGAGGCGCTCATCGGCGCCGCCCCATAGATGAGCGTACGCAAGGAAGAAAGGTTTCGCGGCTGCGCGCGCTGCAGTTCGAGCAGCCTGTAGAGCGCAGTCGGCACGAGGAAGGAATGCGTCACGCGTTCCGCCTCGGCGACCCGCCGCCACGCTTCGAGATCAAGTGCGTTCATTGTGATATTGGCGCCGCCGACATAGAAGGTCGGATAGAACATGATCTGCGTGCCATGCGAGAGCGGCGCGACGTGCATCATGCGCGTCTGGCTGTCGAACCCCAGATCCGGATGAACAAGAGCCCCGTCACGGCAACCGAGCAGCATGTCGGGCGAATACATCGCGCACTTTCCCCTCCCTGTGGTGCCGCCGGTAAAACGCATCAGCGTCATATGCGCGTGTTGATCAAGCGCGACGTCGTTGTCCGCTTCCGAGGCGGCCGCCACTAGATCCCAGAACTGAAGCACGCCACTCGGCGGCGCGTCCATCGGGTCCATGGCGACGACGGTGCACCCCGCCGCCTGCATCATCTCCAAATGTGTGCTCAGCAGCCGGTTTTCGATGAACACGACCTTCGGCTTCACGAAATCTATCTGCCAACGGTGCTCGTCGATCGAGTCCCGCAAATTCGTCATCACCGCCGTACCCTCCTGCTTCAGCACAGTCGGAAACTGAAGCAGTGAGAGATTGTCGTTCTCGAGGACGACCATGAAAAAATCGCCAACCTGAACATCGAGTGGACCGCGCAGCGCGTTGGCGATGCGATTTGTAAGCAGATGATATTCCCGGTAAGTGTAGCGCCGGTTGCGTTCTATGTTGACCAACGCTTCCTTCTCACCATGGCGCAGCGCCAGTTGACGCATCACGCGGCAGAAGTTGAGTTTCATCGCGTCCTCCCCGACATGCTGCCTTCGTCCGTCAGCGCGCACGCAAGCGCGAGGCGGCGTCGAGACGGATCGTCTCGCCGTTCAGGTAGGCGTTCTCGATGATAAAGGCGCAGCAGTGCGCGAACTCCCGCGGGTCGCCCAGCCTATTCGGCGCTTCGGTTTGCGCCTTGAGGGCCTCGATCACTTTCGGGTCGAGCTGCGCGGCCATCGGCGTCAGGAAGAGGCCGGGCGCGATCGCATTGACGCGAATGCCATATACGCCGAGTTCGCGCGCCGCCGGCATATTGAGCCC
>CAYUOC010000301.1:0-2779 GCA_964446305.1 uncultured Terricaulis sp.
AGGAAGAACTCGATCGCTTCGAAACCCACCCGCACCCGGTGGAATTCGACATGTACTACAAGGCGTAATCTCGACGCCGCAGACAGACGAAGGGCCGGAGATGTCTCTCCGGCCCTTTTTGTTTGTGTGTTTCTGCGTTGTTAGCGGCGCGAACGCGCCGGACGCGCCTGGAAAATATCGATCTGCGCCTGAAACGCCGCAGCGCGCGCCGTGTTCTCCGTCTGCGCTGCGCGATACTCATCCGCCCGCGCCTGCGCTTGCACGCGCAGTGCGTCGGCCTCCGCGCGGCGACAATCGAGCGTTGCTTGTTCAGTCACGCGCCACGCTTCGAACGCGGCCGCGGCGGCGGTCATCTGCGCCTGCGTCGCCGTCGCACCATCCGGCGGCGCCGGAGACTGGACAAAGGCGGGGCAGGCCGAACCCGGAACCGCAGGCGCCGTCGTCGTTTCCTGCGCTTGCGCGCTTACGGTGAAAGCCGCGAACAGCGCCGCCGCCAAAACATATTTCATCACGCCTGCTCCGAATTGGGTGTCCCTGCGGCCGCAACCTACGGACCTCCCCTACCGCAAAGCAAGCGGGCCAGAGCATAAGCCCTGGCCCGCCGTGCTTCACATTCTGCTGAAGCGTTAGAAGTTGAAGGAGGCGCCGAGCGAAATCGCGTCCGCGTCGTTGTCGCCTTCAAAGCGCGTATAGTCGGCGCGAATGCCGACGTTCTGGGTCACATTCCAACCCAGGCCCGCGCCATAGGAAAGGCCGCTGTCGTCGGTGTCGCCTAGCGGCGTGTCGACTTCAGCCTGTGCGTAACCGACGCGTCCGTGCGCCGAGAAACCCGACGAACCGAAGGGAATGATGCCGACGGCGTAGGCGCCAACCGCGTGGTTGAGCTCCACGCCCGCGTCATCATCGACACCCACTGAGCCTTCGCCTTCAACCGCGAAGTTCGGGCTGAAGCGGTAGCCCAATCGGCCCGTGGCGCCGCCGACTTCGGCGCCATCCAAATCGAACTGCGTGTATGCCGCGCCGGCATACCATTCCGCATGCGCAACACTCGGAATGGCCATCATCGCCGTAGCGGCCACTGCGGCCATCATTGCGAACTTTTTCATGCTTGCTGCTCCTCGTCTTATTCTAGAGAGCGGCCCCCGCATGCCGTTGACCGGCACCAAACGGCGAGGACATGGCGATGTTTCGTCAGAAGCTGCCATTGGCTGCCCGGCCACGCAGCGCGTGACCTTTGAGACACTTAATTCCCCCTGAAAGGGTCATTTACTCCCCGGATACCGAACTCTGTTCGGTTCCTCGGCAGCCCGAAGCATTGATGGAGGCGCGCGAAGCGCCTTAAGGATCGTCCATGGCGCAAGCGCAGAAGAAATCTTCGATGCCCAAAGACGGCGATGACAATCTCTGGGACGGCAACCTGTTCGGCGAGAGCGATCCGCCGCCTGCAGCCGCGAAAGACGGCTACACAGCGAAAGACATCGAGGTTCTCGAAGGCCTCGAGCCAGTTCGGAAACGTCCAGGCATGTATATTGGCGGCGTCGATGAACGCGCGCTGCACCACCTCTTCGCCGAAGTGCTCGATAACTCGATGGACGAAGCCGTCGCCGGCTTTGCTGATCGTATCGAAGTAGAACTCGAAGCCGATGGCACGCTGCGTGTGACCGACAACGGCCGCGGCATGCCCGTCGATCCGCACCCGAAGTTTCCGAAGAAATCCGCGCTCGAAATCATCATGACGGTGCTGCACGCGGGCGGAAAGTTCTCGGGCAAAGTCTATCACACCTCCGGCGGCCTGCACGGGGTCGGTGTCTCGGTCGTCAACGCACTCTCGGACAAAGTCGAAGTCGAAGTCGCGCGCGATCGTAAACTCTATCGCCAAACGTTCTCGCGCGGCACGCCGACATCGAAGCTCGTCGAAGTTGGCCCCGCGCACAATCGCCGCGGCACGACAGTGCGCTTCCATCCGGACGCGGAGATTTTCGGCAAGGGCGCAGCGTTCAAGCCCGCGCGTCTTTTCCAAATGGCGCGCTCTAAAGCCTACCTACAACGTGGCACACAGATCCGTTGGAAGTGTGCACCTGAACTGATCAAGGACGAAACGCCCGCCGAAGCGATCCTCCACTTCCCGAACGGCCTCGCCGACTTCCTCGGCGAACTCACCAAGTCAAAACGCAACGTTGTCGCTGAACCCTTTGCGGGCCGCAGCGAGAAGGACGGCCCGCACGGCCGCGTCGAATGGGCGATGACCTGGGTGAGCGACGGCTTCGGCGAAGCCGACGGCTTCCTCCGCTCCTATTGCAACACCGTCTACACGCCAGACGGCGGCTTCCATGAAGCCGGCTTCCGCGCCGCAATCGCCAAAGGCTTGCGCGCTTATGCGGAACTCCGAAACAACAAGAAGGCCACGATCATCACGCAGGAAGACGTGATGAACACGGGCGCAGGCCTCGTCTCGGTGTTCATTCGCGAACCGCAATTCGAAGGCCAGACCAAAGGCCGCCTAGTTTCCACTGAAGCTGCCAAAATCGTCGAAAACGCGGTCCGCGATCCGTTCGACCACTGGCTCGGCGCCAACACGCAAGAAGCGCAGCGCCTCTTGGATTGGTGCATTCAGCAAGCCGAAGACCGCATGCGCCGGCGCAAGGAGAAAGAAGTCTCCCGCCAAACGGCGACACGGAAACTGCGCCTGCCCGGCAAGCTCGCCGATTGCTCACGCGCCGGTGAGAAGGACACGGAAATCTTCCTGGTCGAAGGCGACAGCGCCGGCGGCTCAGCCAAA
>CAYUOC010000302.1:0-2718 GCA_964446305.1 uncultured Terricaulis sp.
CGCCGGCGCGGGCGTTGCGGCGCCGCCCATCGGGAACGGGAAGGGCGGCGGCGCAGCGGCAGGTGCTGAGCCCGCGTCCGGCGCGGGGCGCGCGGGCGCCGGCGCTGCGGGTTGCTGCTGCTGCGCATCGCCCGGCTCGATGACCTCGCCGCCCGGCTCGAGGCCCGGATTGGGCCGCTCGCGCATGCGCACGATGCGCGCGCCGCGCTCCAATTCCTCGTGCAGCGTGCTGATTTCCTGGAAACGCATCCAGTTCACGATGCGCGGGCGCAGGGATTCAAGGCTCGGCAGCGGGCCGGCGCGGCGATCCTCCAGGCGCATGACGTGCCAGGCGCCGTCAATCTCCAGCGGGCCGACCAGATCGCCGACATTGGTGCGCTCCACCGCTTGGCGCACTTGCGGCAGCAGATCGTTCACGCTGCGGAATCCGATGTCGCCACCATCGGGGGCGGTGTTGCGTTCGGTGGAAAGCTCGAACGCGAGCACTTCAAAGCGTTCGCCTTGGTTCAGGCGGCGCACGGCGTTTTCCGCTTCCTCGCGGCTGGGGAAGCGCATCATGCGCAGGCGCACTTCCTGATCGCCGCCAAGCCGATTGCTGTTTTCGCGGTAGAGCCGCTCGATCGCCGCGGGATCGACCGCGCGCTGATCGATCTCTTCATAGATGGCCGACGCCAGCACGCGCTCGCGCGCGTTTTCCAACTGGCGGCGCACATGCGCGTCGCGATCAAGCCCGCGCGCTTCCGCCTCCATGGCGAAGAGGCGCACCTGGATCAGCTCCTCGAGCGCGAAAAAGAACGCGTCGGAATTGGCGTCCAAATCCTCGCCCTCTTGCATCAGGCCGCGCGCGACCGCGTGGGCGCGCACGTCCTCGATATAGATGGGGCGCCCGTTCACCGTCGCGGCGACCACCGGATCGTCGATCGCGCCGCTGTCGCCGCCATTATCGCGCCCCAATCCGCAGGCGGCGAGAAAGAGCGCGAGGAGAAGCGCGGCAAATGGGGCGCGGGGGTGCATGGGCATGCGTTCTGCTCCCGGGTGGGCGTGCTGTTTCGGGGCGATCTGCAAGAGGCGCGCCCTCGGAAGAGGTCGCATTGACACCGCCAGGGGCCGCTCTTAAGTCTCGCGGGCGCACGTGTCGAGAGAGATTTCGCAGGCCCGCGCGCCGCGGAGAGTCACAAAAAAGCCTATAAACCCAACGCTCTCTACGTAGGGAACTCGCGCCGCATCGCCAGGCGCTTTCGGGATTAAGATCGCGCCCCATGCTGAACCTCGCCAAGCAGATTTTCGGTTCCGTCAACGAGCGCAAGACCCGCGCGCTGCGTCCCGCCGTGGCGCGGATCAACGCGCTGGAGCCGACTTTCGAGGCGCTCTCCGACGAAGCGCTGCGCAACAAGACGAGCGAATATCGCCATCGCCTGGCGCGCGGGGCGAAACTGGACGATGTGCTGCCTGAAGCGTTCGCCACCGTGCGCGAAGCCGCCAAGCGCACGCTCGGCATGCGCCATTTCGACGTGCAGATGATGGGCGGCATGATCCTGCATCAGGGCCGCATTTCGGAAATGCGCACCGGCGAAGGCAAAACGCTGGTCGCCACGCTGCCGGTTTATCTGAACGCGCTTGAGAGTCGCGGCGTGCACGTCATCACGGTGAACGATTATCTGGCCAAGCGCGACAGCGAATGGATGGGCCAGATCTATCGTTTCCTCGGCCTCTCGGTCGGCGTCATCGTGCACGGGCTTTACGATAATGAGCGCCGCCAAGCCTACGCCAACGACGTGACGTACGGCACCAACAACGAATTCGGCTTCGATTATCTGCGCGACAACATGAAATATTCGCTGGGCGAGATGGTCCAGCGCGGGCACCGCTACGCCATCGTCGATGAAGTTGACTCCATCCTGATCGACGAAGCGCGCACGCCGCTGATTATTTCCGGCCCCACCGAAGACCGCAGCGATTTCTATCGCCAGGTGAACGCGCTCATTCCGCTGCTGCGCGAAGAGCATTACGAGCACGACGAAAAGCAGCGCTCCGTCACGTTCTCGGAAGCGGGCTCCGAGCGGATCGAGGAAATGCTGGCCGAGCGCGGCATCCTTCAGGGCTCGCTCTACGAGCCGGCGAACATCTCGCTGGTGCACCACGCCAACCAGGCGCTGCGCGCGCACAAGCTGTTCCAGCGCGACAAGGATTATATCGTCAAGGACAGCGAAGTTGTCCTGATCGACGAATTCACCGGGCGCATGATGAGCGGCCGGCGCCTCTCCGAAGGCCTGCACCAGGCGATCGAGGCGAAGGAAGGCGTGAACATCCAGCCGGAAAACCAGACGCTGGCGTCGATCACGTTCCAAAATTATTTCCGCCTGTACGACAAGCTGGCCGGCATGACCGGCACCGCCTCCACCGAAGCGGCGGAGTTCGGCGATATCTACAAGCTCGATGTCATGGAAGTGCCCACCAACCGCCCGGTGAAGCGCATCGATGACGATGACGAAGTCTATCGCACCGCGAAGGAAAAGTTCGCCGCGATCCTGGCCGACATCGAGGAAACCTATCGCAAGCAGCAGCCGGTTCTGGTCGGCACCGTGTCGATCGAGAAATCCGAGTATCTCTCCACGCTGCTGAAGCAACGCGGCATTCCCCACCAGGTGCTGAACGCGCGCTACCACGAGCAGGAAGCGCAGATCGTGGCGCAAGCGGGCGTGCCCGGCGCGGTGACGA
>CAYUOC010000303.1:0-2672 GCA_964446305.1 uncultured Terricaulis sp.
CGTTTCCGGAAATGTCTGTGGCGTTCTGGCGTTGGTCCATGTGGAAGATGTTTGAGGCGCCTAACGCGCCGCAGCGCGGTGTTGTGGCGCTCATCACCAACCGCAAATTCCTGACGGGCAAGCCATACGCAGGCCTCCGAAAGATGATGCGAGAGCGGTTCGACAGAATCGAGATCATCGATTTACGCGGTGACGTCCGTGCTGGCGAGCGCGCTGGCATTGAAGATGATGAGGGTGTCTTCAACATCATGGTCGGCACGTCGATCACGCTCGCGATTGCGGATGGGAGCAAGGCGGAAGGCGCGTTGGCTGACATCACCTACAACGACGTATGGACGCGAGGATTGACGGGTCGGCGCGCAAAACTGGGATGGCTAGCGGAAGGCGCGGAAAGCGGGCGGCGCGAGGGCGGCCTTGTATTGGAGCGGCCAGCGCTCGACGACATGCGGCCGAGACCGTTCTTGAACGGCGATCTAATTGCGCTGACAGAGTGCTTTAGCATCAAGTCATCGGGGCTCGAGTCGAAGCGTGATCATGTCGTCTATGGATTCAACCCAACAGACCTCCGCTCACGCATCCAGAGAATTCTGGATGCCAATGAGGGCGAACGAGACGACATCTTTAATTCGACCGCGATGAATTCGGCGCAAAACGCTCAGGTGGAAGGGTTTAGCCAAGCACGCGTGCGAATGATGGCTTACCGACCACTCGATGTGCGGGCGCATTATAACAGCCGCGCTTGGAACGATCGCCCTCGCACGGACTTTGTGGAAGTTTGGGGCGACGCCAACGTTGCACTTTTCGCGATGCCCTCAAAAACGGGTCTAGGTCCAGGAGCGTGGATGCATGCTCTCTACCCTGATCGTCACTCGTTCCGCGGCTCCTACGGCGGCTACGCCTTCCCGCTCCACGATCGCCGCCAAGGCCACGGCCCCTACAATCTCAAACCCGAACTCGTCGCGGCGCTGACTGACGCCTATGGCGTCGCCGTCACGCCGGAGCAGGTGTTCGACGCGATCCTGTGTCTGCTCTCGGCGCGCTCTTACACGCGCCGTTTCGCCGAAGACCTTGAAGACGTGTTTCCGCACGTGCCGTTCCCGTTCTCGCCGCAAGTGTTCGCGGACGCCGCGCGGCTGGGCGCCGAGATTCGCGCGGTGGAAACGTTCGCGCGCCCGCCGGGGGAGCCCTACCGGCAAATCGCGCGCGCCGAGACCGCGCCGCGCGGGCCGCTCGGCGCGGTTGAACAGCTTGTGGATAACGGTTTTGCGCTTTGCGCCGATGGGTCGGGCCGCATCGGCGCCGTGCCGCAAGAGGTGTGGGATTTCGCTGTCAGCGGCTACCGCGTGCTGCCGCGCTGGCTCGCCGCGCGCGAGGGGATGGAGATTGGAGCGAATTTCATTCCGGAAATGCGCGACGTTGCACAGCGCATTGCTGAACTGCTCTTCCTTTTCGGCGAGGCCGATAGGAGTCTCGACGCGACGCTGGCTGATTCGCTGACGCGGGAAGCCTTGGGCGTCGGGGCCGGGGAAGCGCCGCAGGATGACGACCAAGACTGATCTCTTCAGCCACTCGCCCGGAGAAGGACAGCAGAGTCTGTTCGGTGAAGGCGAAGATCGCCTGCAAGCACCAACGCAGAGCTACGCACCTGATCCGGAACGCGCGCGGCGCAAGCTCATGGCGCTGCTCGAACGCGCACAGGCCGCCGATGTCATGCCGTGGTCGGAGCGCGATGCGCGCATGTGGCAGACAGTGTTTCCGCAAATGGCGAACTGGCTGCCTCAGGACGAAGCGGAGCAGCTCTGCTTTCAATTCGCGCAAGAGATCGAGCGGTTGAAGCGCGCCGCCTAATCCTCGTCCACCACGTCAACCAGAATATCCCGCTTCCCGGCGGCGTTGGCTTCCGAGATAATCCCGGCCTTTTCCATCTTTTCGATGAGGGTGGCGGCGCGGTTGTAGCCGATGCTTAGGCGGCGCTGCAGGTAGCTGGTGCTCGCCTTGCGGTCGCGGCGCACGATCTCGACGGCGCGTTCGAACAAATCGTCGCCGCCTTCGCCGTCGGCGAACAATTCGGGATTGTCGTCGTCGGCGTTCTCGCTCGCTTCCTGCGTGACGTCCTGGCGATATTGCGGGGCGCCTTGCGCTTTCAGCATATCGACCACGCGCTCGACTTCGGCGTCGGTCACGTAGGGGCCGTGCAGGCGGCGGATGCGCCCCCCGCCCGCCATGAACAGCAAGTCGCCCATGCCGAGCAGCTGCTCGGCGCCCTGCTCGCCCAGGATGGTGCGGCTGTCGATCTTGCTGGTGACCTGATACGAGATGCGCGTGGGGAAGTTGGCCTTGATCGTGCCGGTGATGACATCGACCGAGGGGCGTTGCGTGGCCATGATCACATGGATGCCGGCGGCGCGCGCCATTTGCGCCAGGCGCTGCACGGCGGCTTCGATTTCCTTGCCGGCGGTGATCATGAGGTCCGCCATCTCGTCGATCACGACGACGATGTAGGGCATGGGCTCAAGCGGCAGTTCGCGCGTTTCGTAGATCGGCTCGCCGCTGGTGGGGTCGAAGCCGGCGTGCACGGTGCGCTCCAGGCGCTCGCCGCGCTCCAGCGCTTCGCGCACGCGATCATTGTAGCCGGAGATGTTGCGCACGCCGAGTTTCGACATGCGGCGGTA
>CAYUOC010000304.1:0-2594 GCA_964446305.1 uncultured Terricaulis sp.
TCCGCAACCGTCTAGACGCCACCATCCACTTCAATGGCCTCCCGCCGGAAGTGGTCCGCAACGTCGTGCAGAAGTTCATCATCCAGCTCGAAGGCCAGTTGGCCGAACGCAACGTTCAGATCGAGATCACGGACAAAGCCGCCGATTGGCTGGCCAAGCGCGGCTACGACGAGAGCTTCGGCGCACGCCCGCTGTCGCGCGTGATCAACGAGCAGGTGAAGAAGCCGATGGCGGACGAGTTGCTGTTCGGCAAGCTTAAGGATGGCGGCATCGTCAAGATCGACGTCGATCCCGCCGATCCGGAGAAGCTCAAGTTCACCTACACGCAAGAGCCGCGTGGATTGCTGAGCTTTGGGCGCAAGCCTGAGAAGGCGTAAGCCGAACGCACCAGAGAAAACGACGAGCGGCGGTTCCAAGTTGGAGCCGCCGCTTTCGTTTGCGCGGGGACTAATGCAAAACCCGCGCAGGGGAAGGATGCGGATGTCTACTTGTTTGAAGTGCCAGGGCTCGATGAAACGCGGCTTCACCTTGGACCATACCTATGGCTACCTCGCTGTCGCGACCTGGGTGGAAGGCGAGCCGCAGAAGAGTTTTTGGGCGGGGCTGAAGACGAGTGGTCGCAAGACGCTGCCGATCGAAACTTGGCGTTGCAGCAAGTGCGGCTTTCTCGAAAACTACGCGAGGGATTGAGCGATGTGGCGGGGGCTTGCCTTGGTTTTGGCGCTTGGCGCGTGCGCAAGCGCGTCGGCGCAGATTGCGCCGTTGCCGATGGCGCTGTGTGCCGGCTGGGAGAACGAGCGCGTCTGCGAGGTGCTGCAGGAGGATGCGCAGATCCGCGTACTGCGTTGCACGTTTCCGCCAGGCGTCGGCCACGAGATGCACTATCACCCGCCGCACTTCGGCTATGTGCTCGAAGGCAATAGCGTGATGCGAATTACGACAGCGGCCGGCGTTGTAGATCGGCCCGTAAGCGCGGGCTCATCGTTCTCGAACGACGCGGAAATTCAACACGCTGCGCTGAATGTGGGCGAAGAGACGACGCGCTATCTGATCATCGAGAAGAAGTACGCCGACGCGCGGCCGCCTGAAGCGGTTGCGCCGGGGCTGTGCCCGGCCTGACCAAGAAACGACGCGATGCCTGAGGACTTGGGTGGCGGCTCACTGCCCACGCTTGAACGTCAGTTACAGCCGCCGATCAGCCGCCTTGTTCACAGACGACCTCTCCCGTCTTCGTCTCAATGACTACTCGCGAACGGGTCAGCCGGTGCGCGGCGGGTAGAGCGCCTCCTGGTGCAAAAACATCGCGGCCGCAGAAGGCGCCGATTGGCTCGCCGACGCCATCGGGGTTCACGCGATAACGTTCCTCGCTGATCGAGTTCTCCGTCGCGAGGCGCAGTCTCCAGTCGTTTGTGATCTGGGGCAGTGGGATTGCGTTCTGCATATGGCGCGGCAACAGGCCGTATTCGAGGTCGTGCATGTCCATTGTGCTGCGGCGATAGATATGAAGCCAGGCCGCGTCCTCGGGGTGGAGCCGGCGGTCTCTCCGGTGTTCAATAGAGAATGCGGCGCTGGAGTTATCGCGTATGTACGCCAGCGGACCGGAAAGAACGCGGCGCGCCTCGCCGTTGCACTGAAAGCCGAACGCGTTGAGCCACATCGTGTTGGCGGTCGTCAAAAAGCCGATGACAGGCTCGTCGCGGCATGAAAGCGAGACGAACTCGCTCTGCATTCCCTCGCTGCCTACGCCGAAATGACCGATGGTGCTGCGTTCGCCATTTTTGTCCAGGCACTGGAAGGAGGCGCCGGCGACGCGAACATGGCGCCGCCCGTCGCGACGGCCGCGAACGACGTGAATGTCACCGCCCATGAGTTGGGCGCCGGGCGGGCAACGATAGACGGTCGTTGCGCCATAGACCTCCGCGCCGCGTGCCGGGAAGGTGGCTTCAAAGACCGGAAGCACGCCGTCCTCGTCGCTCGCACACACGGGCCGTACGGTACTAAAGTCGCCAACGACTTCAGCGCCGACGACGCGAAAGTTGGGGGAGCATACGAGCGCATCGGTGATGGAGCGCTCGAAGTCGCCGGCCATTTCCTGAGCGTCGGCGCCCGCGGCAAAGAACATCAACCCAATGGCGACGATCAACGTTCTCATAGCGCCGCCGCGATCTGCGCCGCGATCTGTTGCAGCTCCGCGATGTCGGCTTGCTTGCCATGGCTGTGGCCAGCGAGGCGTTGGCCGGTGTAGCGCGGGATGATGTGGAAGTGCAGGTGGAAGATGGTTTGGCCCGCATCCTCGCCGTTGAACTGCGTGACGGTGACGCCGTCCGGCTTCAGCGCCTTCTCGGTGGCGATGGTGAGCTTGTGAACGCGCTCCATCAGAGGGCCAACGCGGTTCGCGGGCAGCTCTAGAAAATTGCGCGCCTTCACATCCTTCGGCACGACGAGCAGATGGCCGCGCGTTTGCGGGAAGATATCCATGAAGGCGAGGACTTCGTCGTCCTCGTAGACCTTTACCGACGGAATCTCGCCGCGAAGGATTTTTGCGAAGAGATTGTTGTCGTCGTAGGTTCCGTGCAGGCTCATGGGGGCTCCTA
>CAYUOC010000305.1:0-2567 GCA_964446305.1 uncultured Terricaulis sp.
CGGCGCGCCCGTTAGAAGCGCAACGCACCCTCGAGATCGGCCAACAGATCGTCCTCATGCTCAAGGCCGATCGAAAGCCGCAGCAGTGTGTCGCCGATACCAGCCGTCCGCCGCGCTTCGGGCGCCATCGACGCGTGAGTCATTGACGCCGGGTGCGCGACAAGACTTTCAACACCGCCAAGCGACTCCGCCAACGTAAACACATTGAGCCGCTCCAAGGCCGCGCGCACTTCACGCTCGCCGCCGTCAACCTCAAAGCTCAGCATCGCGCCGAAGCCACTCTGCTGACGCGCCGCGATCGCGTGCGTCGGGTGGCTCTCCAAGCCAGGATAGTACACGGCGCTCACGCGCGGATGCGCGGCAAGCCATGCCGCGATCTTTCCAGCGCTTCTCTGCTGACGCTCCAGGCGTACACCCAGCGTCCGCAGGCCGCGCAATGTCAGCCACGAATCGAACGGCGCGCCGGTGACGCCCGTACAATTCGCCCACCACACCAATTGCTCAACATCTTCGGCCTTCGCGGCGACGACAGCGCCGCCGACAACGTCCGAATGCCCGTTGATGTATTTCGTCGTCGAGTGAACGACGTAATCCGCGCCGTAGGCGATCGGCTTCTGCAATGCGGGCGACAAGAAGGTATTGTCCACCGCGACGCGCGCACCGGCGGCCTTCGCGCGCTTTGCGATCGCTGCGATATCGACAACGCGCATGATCGGGTTGCTCGGCGTCTCAATCCAAACCAGCGCGGCGCCCGCGCTCAGCGCGGCGCCCAACGCGTCCCCATCGCTCTGATCGACGAACACCACGTCGATGGCCTTCTTGCGCGCCCGCGCCGCGAACAAGCGCCAGGTGCCGCCATAGCAATCGTGCGGCGCAATTACGCGCGCGCCCGGCTCGAGTTGCGTCAGCACCAGATCAACCGCCGACATGCCGGTGCTGGTGATGAGCGCGCCTGCCCCGCCCTCAAGCTGCGCCAACGCGCTCGCGAGCACATCGCGCGTGGGATTGCCGGAGCGCGTGTAATCGTAGGCGCGTTTGCCGCCGTAGCCGTCAAAACTGTAATTGGCCGAAAGATAGAGCGGCGGAATCACGGCGCCGTGCGCTGGGTCGGCGTTCACGCCGGTTGCACACAGAATGGTTTCGTCGTGTTTGGTCATGTCACGCGCCCTCCAGGCACGAAGTGATGATGGCGGCGACTTGCGCCGGTTCTTTCAGAAATGCGTCGTGTCCGTAGAGAGACGGCAGCTCGTGCAGCGCCCGCAGATGCGGCACGCGCCGAGACAAATCTTGGACGAGCTCAAGCGGTACGATCTGATCTGTCGGACACGCCGCCAGCGTCACCTCGGCGCGCACGCACGCTGGATCGAGCGCAAGCCGATCGATCGACTCACTCAAGGTCAGCCAGCGCCGCGGCGCCATTGCCTCAACATAGGCATCGCCGCGCGCAACGAGGTAGTGATCGAGATCGGAACGCCCGTCAGCGCCGACGCCGCCGGGGAAGCGCGCGTCGAATTCCTCGGCGCTGCGGTAGGTTATCATCGCCAGCTGCCGCGCCAACGAGAGCCCCTCGCCCGCCGCGTCATGCTCCAGCGCAAATTCCACCACGCGCCGCTGCACGCCGCGCCAACCGCGCGCCAGCGCCGCTGGCCTATGGGCGGCCGAGATTGCGCAGAGACGCTGCAATCGTTCCGGCGCGTCCGCAGCGAACGCAAGGCCCACCATCGCGCCATAGGACGCGCCAACCCACGCGAACACGCGGCCCACGCCGAGCTGATCGAGCGCAATCGCGACAAGCCGAGCTTGGTCACGCGGCGAAAGGCGCAGACGTAGATCTTCAGTCGGTGAAAAATCAAAACCCAGCGCGCAATAGCGCGTCAGATCGATCGCCAAGCGGTCGCCAACCTGGTCGCCCCACCAATCGTCGAGGCATCGCCCGCTCGAAATTCCGCCGGCAACGACGACGAAAGGCCGCGACAGATCGCCATGAACACGCACGCGTACATGCGCATCCGGCAGCGCGTCACCGCTTTCGCAGCGGAACTCAGCGGGTACATCGACGAACACGTCTTCCCAGCGCGTGACCGCCTTCTGCTTAAGCGCGAGCATGTTCGGGCGCCTTTGCGAGGATGAGGTGTTCGACACACGCCGCGCCCGATGCAAACGCGCCGAGCTCCGCGACGAACGCCCGCGCCCGCGCCGCGGAAATCGCCTTCACACGGCACTTCAGCACAAACGCGCCGGCCTGCGGATTGATCGAAAGCGCATGCAGATCCGCGCCCGCCTCAGACAAACGCTGCAGAATGGAAACCGCGCTCGACCAGTCGCGCAAACTCAGCAGCAGCTCATGCTGGAGCTCCAGTCCGGGCAGACAAAAATCGTCTTCTTCGCTGTGTTTCTGCGGAAATTCCGATGCCTCGTAGGCCATAGCGCAACGCCTTCTTCAACACGTTCCGCGACGATGTTTGAGAGGCGCTTGCGGGCAGGGAGCTGCGCCCGAGGGCGCTATGCTCCTACGCTTTAGCTGTATTTTTAACGCGCCCGCAAGCTGAGCATCAAATCGGCGCAAG
>CAYUOC010000306.1:0-2564 GCA_964446305.1 uncultured Terricaulis sp.
CGACGCCCGGCACGCTCTTCAGTTCAAAGCGTAAGAGCCAGTCCTGGATGCTGCGCAATTGCGAGAGGTCGTGGCGGCCGCTGCGATCGACCAGCGCATATTGATAGACCCAGCCAACGCCGGTGGCGTCCGGTCCAAGCGACGAGCGCGCGCCTGGCGGCAAGCGCCCTTGCACCTGGTTCAGATATTCCAACACACGTGAGCGCGCCCAATAGAGATCGGTCCCGTCCTCGAAGATGATGTAGACGAACGAATCCCCGAAAAAGGAATAGCCGCGCACCGTGCGCGCGCCAGGCACCGACAGCATCGTCGTCGTCAAAGGATACGTAATCTGATCTTCGACGATCTGCGGCGCTTGGCCTGGATAGGTGGTGCGGATGACCACTTGCACATCCGACAAATCCGGAATCGCATCGACCGGCGTCGAACGGACCGCCAAGGCGCCTGCAACCGCAAGCGCAAGCGTCGCCAAGACGACAAGCATGCGATTGGCGACCGACCAGCGGATGAGCCCAGCGATCATCGCGGCGCCTCGGTCTTGGCGATCTCGCTCACGACGTAGCGTGAGCCGTCCTGCCTAAATCGGAATTGCACAGTGTCGCCAACGCCAAGCCCCCGGCCCAATTCGGCGCGCTCCAGCACAAAGCCCATGGTCATGCCCGGCCATTGCAGGCTCGGCACCGGACCATGCACAATGGTGATATTGACGCCGTTGATCGCGGTGATGCGGCCGGTCGCCTGGTGCGCAATTTCGGCGCCTTGCGGCGCCATTGATGATGCTTCCAGCCGTTCAAGCGCGCCGGTCAAGCTCGCTTCGGAATCGATCAGGAATTGACCCGAGGCGACGACGCTTTGGCCTTCGCTCAAGCCGTGCGTGACTTCAATGCGGTCGCCTGAGCGGCGCCCCATTTCAATCTCGGTCGGTGCAAAGCGCCCGCCTTCGAGCGCAACGATAACGACAGTTCGCCGTCCAGTGCGGATCACGGCTTCAGCCGGCACGAGCAGCGCCGGCCGCTGATCGGCTTCGGCGAGTTCGGCATCCGCGGTCATGCCAGGACGCAAGCGCCCGCTTGGATTGGCGAGCGCGATGCGCACTTCGATCGTGCGCGTGGCGGCGTCCGCCGCCGGCAGTACGCTTTCAATGCGGCCTGCGAACTCTTCTCCAGGATAAGCGGGCACGCGTGCAACGACGCGCCCGCCGGGGCGCGCGATGGCGGCGTCGGCCTGCGAGAGCGACACCACAAGCCAGACTGGCGAGACGCCATTGATGGTCGCAAGCGGCGCCCCTTGCGCGACCGTCATGCCGGCGCGGATGTCGAGCGTCGTGATGGCGCCTGCGACAGGCGCGACAATCGTTGCGACCGGCCGCGGCGCGCCGTCACGTTCGACCCGCGCGATGAGCGAAGCGGGCATGCCCAGCATCGCCAAGCGTTGGCGCGCAGCCGCGGCCAACTCACCGCCGCCATGACGGAGCGCCAAATACTCCGCTTGCGCCGCGGTCCATTCCGGCACGCGGATGTCGACGATCGGCGCGCCTGCGGCGACAACATCGCCAACGGCGCGGCCATAGGAGCGTTCAACGAAGCCCGCCGCGCGGGCCTGCACCTGCGCGACGGCGCGGTCGTTGAAGACAATGACGCCAGCGGCCGTGACCGTGCGCGACACCGGCGCGCTTTCGACAGCGGCGAGGCGAACCCCCAGATTTTGCGTGACGCTTGGATCGATGCGCACGCCCGCTGCGGGTGCGCCCTCATCGGCGTAGCGCGGCACCAGCTCCATATCCATGAACGGCGAGCGGCCCGGCTGATCAAAGTGCTGATCGGGCACCATGGGATCGTACCAATAAAGCACGCGCCGTCCGTCATCCGCTTGCGATGCGGCGCCTTGCGTGCGGCTTGCCCCCAGCCAATAGCCGCCGGCGCCAACAGCGAGCACGGCAACCAGGGCGGCCGATGCAAGGACCGCCTTGCGCGGCAGTTTGAACTTCGGATCGCTCACGGCGTTTCTCCGTATTGAAGCGTGAGCGCCGCCCCCAGCATTGCGAGGCGCTCGCTCAGTTCGATGACGTCGAGTTCGGCTTCGAGCGCGCCACGCCGCGCCGCGATCAGCGCGCTTGCGTTCATCGTCCCACCGGCGAAGGCGCCGCCGGCCGCCTCGGCGCGCTGGCGCGCCAGCGGCAAGCGCGAAGCGCGGGCGCGCTCAAGATTGGCTTGCGTGGCTGCGTATTCAGCCAAGCCCGCTTCGAGCATGGCCAGATGCTCGCGCTCGGTGGCGAGCCGTTCGGACGCCACCGAGCGCTGGTCGGCGCGGCGGGCCTCAACCAGGGGCCCCTGCCGCCAGGCTTGAAAGAGCGGCAAGCCAATCCGCACTTCGACCGACGCCATGTCGCCATAGGCGTCGTCGCGGCGCTGATACATCGCCGTCCACGACCAAGCGGGCACGCGTTCAGCGCGCGCCAGCCCGAGATTGGCGTCGGCGAGCGCTTCTTCAGCCGCGAAAGCCAACAGTCCAGGATGGCGCGCCAAGTGCGCACGCAAATGTTCGGGATCGACCGTGAAGACGGG
>CAYUOC010000307.1:0-2542 GCA_964446305.1 uncultured Terricaulis sp.
CGGAGGGGTGGCCTGCGCTGTGAGGACGGCCGTTTGGCTTTCCGCTAGGGCGGGACTATGGTCCCGCCACTTCGCCAGAGCCGGGCGCAGGGACGATCAGGACAATCACAAACCATATGACGAACGGTCTCGTTCTTTCCATTGACGGGATGGGCGGCGATTCCGCGCCGGACATCGTCGTAGAAGGCGTCGATATTTTCGCACGCACACATCCTGACGTTCGCTTCCTTGTGCACGGCGACGCCGCGCGCATCGGCGCGTTGATGGAGAAATACGCCGCTGCGAAGGCGGTCTCCGAAATCGTGCCGGCCGAAAAGACGATCGGTATGGAAGTGAAGGCGAGCCAAGCGCTGCGCCAGGGCAAAGGTTCAAGCCTTTGGAACGCGGTGCAGGCGGTTGAGCACGGCAATGCGCACGCCGTCGTCTCCGCGGGCAACACTGGCGCCTACATGGCGATCGCAATGTTCCGCCTGCGCACCATGTCAGGCGTCCATCGTCCCGCGCTGGCGACGCGCTGGCCGACGATGAAGGGCGGATATACGGTGATGCTCGATGTCGGCGCGAATGTCGAAGCCGATGCCGAGCAACTCGTTGAGTTCGCAATCATGGGCGAGGCCTTCGCCCGCGCGGTCTCGGACGAAGCGCGTCCGAAAGTGGCGCTGCTGAATGTCGGCGCCGAAGATCAGAAGGGCCACGAGGAAATTCGCGCCGCAGCAAAGCTCATTCGCGAAACCGGCGTAGACATCAATTTCCAAGGTTTCGTCGAGGGCGACGATATCTCCAAGGGCACGGCCGACGTGGTCGTGACAGACGGCTTTACCGGCAATATCGCGCTCAAAACCGGTGAGGGTACCGCGCGTCTGGTGGGCCAATTGCTGCGCGAGGCGCTCACCAGCGGACCCCTCTCGCAGCTCGGTGCGTTGATTGCCTATCCCGCTCTCAAAAAGCTTCGCTCGCGCATGGATCCTGGAACTTTTAACGGCGCATTATTCCTTGGCCTCAATGGCCTCGTGGTGAAAAGCCACGGCAGCGCCACGGGTCCTGGGTACGCGGCGGCGATCGGCGTCGCGGAGAAACTCGCACGCAGCCATTACCGAGAAGAAGTTGCGGCGAACATCCAACGCTTGTCGCAAGCCAACGCGAGCGCCGCCGCATCGGCCGGAGACGCGCAGTAATGGCGCTACGTTCCGTTCTAACGGGCGTCGGCTCGTACCTGCCGGAGCGCGTGCTCTCCAACGCCGAACTAGCCAAGCGCGTCGATACGAGCGACGAATGGATCGTTGAGCGTACCGGCATCCGCGAACGCCACATCGCGGCGGACGATGAGTGGACGTCCGATCTCGCCTGTGCGGCGTCCATCAATGCGCTGAAAGCAGCGGGTCGTGACGCGAAGGACATCGATCTCGTCATCGTAGCGACCACCACACCCGACCTCACGTTTCCAGCTACAGCCGCGCGCGTCCAAGCCGAGCTTGGCGTGGCTCAAGGCGCTGCGTTCGATTTGCAGGCCGTGTGCTCCGGCTTCATTTTCGCGTTGGCGACGGCTGACAACTTCCTCGCGCGCGGGCAGGCAAAAGCAGCGCTCGTGATCGGCGCTGAGACCTTCTCGCGCATTATGGACTGGGAAGATCGCGGTACCTGCGTGCTGTTCGGCGATGGCGCCGGCGCGGTCGTGCTCGAGGCGCGCGAGGAGGCTGCCGATCGCGGTGTGATTTCCACGTTCCTGCGTACCGATGGGCGGATGCACGATCTGCTCTACGTCGATGGCGGGCCCTCGCAGACGCAATCGGTCGGCAAGGTCCGGATGGTCGGCAATGCCGTGTTTCGTCAGGCGGTGGAGCACATTTCCGGCGCCATGTTGGAAGCCTGCGCCCGTGCGGGCATCCCGCTTGATGAGGTCGATTGGTTTGTCCCGCACCAGGCCAATCAGCGCATTCTCGATGGCGTCGCCCGCAAGCTCGGCATCGATGTGGATAAGGTTGTTTCCACCGTGGCCTTGCACGGAAACACCTCTGCCGCCTCGGTGCCCTTGGCGCTCGACGTCGCGACGCGGGATGGCCGGATCAAGAAGGGCGATCTGGTGCTGATGGAAGCGCTCGGCGGAGGGCTGACATGGGGCGCCGCGTTGGTCCGGATGTGAACGTCTCCGCAACAATTGACCTAAGCTACAGAGACGACTAGCTTTTCCGGGCGCATGAGGTGTGCGCGGCGGAGGGGGCTCCGGTGACAGGCAAGACCGTTACACGCGCCGATCTCGTCGAAGCGTTGGCGAAGCGCGCCAATATGCAGCGCGCCGACGCCAACCGCCTTCTGACGCGCATGCTCGAAATGATGCAGGACGCGCTCGTCGAAGGCGAAACAGTTAAGTTGTCGCGCTTCGGGAACTTCAACGTGCGCGCAAAGCGCCAGCGCATCGGCCGCAATCCCAAAACCGGCGAAGAAGTGCCGATCACGCCGCGCCGCGTGGTGACGTTCCGTCCGTCACAGATGCTGCGCGAGTTTGTGGAAAAGGGCGGCCGCGGGCGCGCTAAAACCTGAAGCG
>CAYUOC010000308.1:0-2507 GCA_964446305.1 uncultured Terricaulis sp.
TCAGAGCGCATCCCGGCGTCTGAGGTGCTGCATCTCTTCCGCCCGATTATGCCGGGCCAAGCGCGCGGCGTTTCCGTGTTGGCGCCAGTGCTCTCGCGCCTCGCAGAGATCGACAGCATCGAAGATGCGCAACTTGCCCGCCTGCGAGTGGCGGCGCTCTTCGCTGGCTTCATCATTGATGCGGACGGCTCGGCAGATATGCCCGGCGAGCAACGCGGTGATGGTGTGCTTGAGAGCGGACTTGAACCCGGCGTGCTCAAGGTGCTACGCCCCGGTCAATCCATCGAGTTTCCGAACACGCCGCAAGTCGGCGATGGCAATGAATTCTTGCGCACTCAATTGCGCGCGGTCGCGGCTGGCGCAGGCGTCACCTATGAGCAGCTCACGGGCGATCTCTCCGGCGTCAACTATTCGAGCATTCGCGCCGGCCTGCTCGAACACCGCCGCCGGATCGGGGCGCTTCGCCGTCAGACGCTAGAGCCACGCGTGCTCGATCCGCTGTGGCGGCGTTTCGTGATGCTTGAGGTGCTCGCTGGTCGCTTGGACTTGCCCGGCTTCGAAGAGAACCCCGAAGATTTCTATGACGTGGAATGGCTGTGGCCCGGTTGGGGCGCTGTCGATCCCAACAAAGAGATTGATGCGGAGATCGCAGCGATCGGCGCGGGTCTCAAATCGCGCCGCGAGGCCATCGCCGCTTCTGGCCGCGATCCTGATGCAGTCATGGAAGCCGTCGCCGCCGAGCCGCCGTTGCCGCCCGCCGCACCGAAGCCAAACAAAGTTGAGGAAACTGAAAATGCGAACGCAGACGCTTGAGCTGGCGGTGCGCGCTTCGGCGCTCACGCCCGCGACAATCAGTGAAACCGATCGAACGGTGGAAGTGATCGCCGCCACGGGCGCCGGCGTTGCTCGCCGCGACGCGCGCGGCCCCTTCATCGAGCGATTGGACATGGCAGCGTTTGATCCGCAGCGGCTGATCGGCGCGCCGGTGCTCAATTCACACAAGCGCGGTGATCTCGCCGACATTCTCGGCGTGGTCGTCGCCGCGTGGCGCGACGGCGAAAAGCTGATGGCGCGTCTCAAGATCGAAAGCGATGCGCTGTGGTCGCGCGTCGTGGCCGGCGTCGTTCGCAATGTGAGCATTGGATACGAAGTCGAGCGCTTCACCGAAAGTCGCGATCCCCAATCCGGGCATCGCATTCTAACCGCAGCAAAGTGGACGCCCCGCGAAGTTTCATTTGTCCCGGTTCCAGCCGATGCGGCTGCGACCACGAGAGAGGCTGTTATGGAAGAAGAAGTTATCGACACGCCGGCGGCGGAAGACACTGGCGGCACGCCGCGCGAAGCTACGGATGCAGCGATCCGCCAACTCGGCGAAGCGCTCCAGCTGGAACGCACCTGGGCCGATGAACAGATCGCCGCCGGTGCAGACGTGGAAGAAGCGCGCGCCGCAGCTCGCGCCGCAATCCGCGCCCGCACCACCACCATTCGAACCGCCGGCACGCGTGACACGCGCTCAAACGATGATCCGCACGTGCGCGCCGAACGGATGGGCGAAGCCATGTATGCGCGCATCAATCCCGCGCATCAGCTCTCCGAACCGGCGCGCGCCTTCGCCCATGCCAGCATGGTTGATCTCGCGCGCGCTTCGCTTCGGCAAGCGGGCATCAGCGTTTCCGGCTTGTCACCCGATACGCTGATTAGCCGCGCGCTCGGCACCAGTGATTTTCCGCTGGCGCTCGGCAACTTCACCAACCGCGAGCTTCGCGCCGGCTACGAGGCCGCGCCGTCAGCGCTTCGCCAAGTAGCGCGTCAGACAACGGCGCGCGACTTCCGCAGCAAGCAGAAGGTCATGGTGGAAACCGCCGCGCCGCTTGAGAAGGTGAATGAGCACGGCGAATTCAAATTCGGCGGGCTGGTGGAAGCTGCGGAGTCCTACCGCATCGACACCTTCGGCAAGATCATCGCGATCTCACGGCAGACGCTCGTGAACGATGATCTCGGTTGGACGGCTGACCTCGCGCGCGGGTTCGGTCGCGAAGCGGCATCCTTCGAAGGTCGCTTCCTGGTGACGCTGCTCGAAAGCGGCAGCGGCTTCGGCCCGACGATGAGCGACACAGAGCCGCTCTTTGACGCGGCGCACGGCAATCTCGGCAGCGCTGCGGCGTTGGGCGAAACGCCGTTGTCGGCAGCGCGCCTCGCGATGCGAAAGCAAAAGACGCTCTCCGGCGATGTGCTCGGCGTTGGCCCCAAGTGGCTGATCGTCCCGCCCGATCTGGAAACAGCCGCGGAGAAGCTGCTTGCTTCGATCCAAGCGACAAAGGCTGAGGACGTTAATCCGTGGTCGTTCCTGTCGCTGCTTGTCGAGCCGCGTCTCACGTCTGCCACACGCTACTACTTCGCCGCCGATCCGGCGCAAGTTGAGGGCCTTGAATTCGCGTACCTCGCCGGCGCGCAAGGTCCGCAGACGGAAACCAAAACCGGCTTCGAAGTCGATGGCGTGAGCGTCA
>CAYUOC010000309.1:0-2505 GCA_964446305.1 uncultured Terricaulis sp.
GCGCATTGAAGCCGAGCTTGATCCAGTGGCGATACCATTCGCCGACATGATCATCGTCGGCGCTGAACTCGAGCTTAATGCGCGTCAGCACGGAGGTGTTGTTCAGCGGGTGAATGTCCGTCGCGATCGTGAGCGCGAACGAACGCACCTGTGCGCCGAGCCACGGATCGGCTGGCATCAGGCGTGGCTCGGGATAAGTCTGATCCAGCCAAACCAGGATCGACATCGATTGGGTGATCAGCCCCTTCTCCGTCTCCAGCGCCGGCACGCGCATTTGCGGATTCTTCGAGCGATACGGCTCACGCATCTGCTCGTCGACGCCCGGCATGATGTTCACCTGCACTCTCTAGTACGCGACATTCTTAAGAGCAAGGCCAATGCGGAAGAGATTGGCGGCGGAGGAGAGCCAATAATCGTAGAGCTTCAGCATACGCCCTTGTTACTCCCGGCGCGCACGCGGCGCTAGCCGTGTTTGCCCGGCGACCACCCACGTTGCGCCAAGTGTTTGCCTCCACTTTCGACGGCGCCGGGCTCAATCGAAGTCGCCATCGAGTCATTCCAACGGTTGAGATAGCCAAAGAGCGCGATCACGCCCAGGATTTCGACGACTTCATCGTCGCTCCAGTGCTCGCGCAGTTCGGCACCGATAGCTTCGTCCACCGCGTTCGGAACGCTCGATGCGGCTTGAGCAAAGGCCAGCGCGGCCTTTTCCGCGGGCGTGAACAGGTCGCTGCGCTCGTAATTCCAGATTTCCGCAAGGCGTTCATCGCTGCCACCATAACGCTCAGCGGCGCGGGCGGTATGCGCTTGGCAATAGCGGCAGCCGGCGGTGAGGCTGGCTATGTAGCCGATCAGGCGCTTCTGCTCGGAGGTGACGCGCCCGTTGTTCTCCATCACTGCCTTGTTGAGTTCAATGAAGGCTTTGGCGATGGCCGGGCGGCGCTGCATGGTGAGCACGCTGTTGGGCGGAAACCCCAGCGTCTCGTTGAAGAACCGCGCCAGCTCGGCGACTTCAGCGTCATGGTCCGCCGCCAGCGGCTCGACCAGCGGCATTATTCGCCGATCCGCGATTTCGCGGCGGCGTGCGCGGCGCGGGCTTTCTCGTGGAGCCAGGCGGCGTGCTGCGGCGCCTTCTTCGTGCGGCTCCACTCCTCCAGCATGGCGGGGGCGACACGCTTCAACTCCGCCAGCTCTTCGGCCGTACCTGTATCCGCCGTGAGTTCGAGGCGGTGGCCGTTTGGATCGAAAAAGTAGATCGACTTGAAAATACCGTGGTCGGTCGGCCCCAGCACGTCGAGGCCTTTGGCTTCCGCGCGCGCCTTCGCCGCCATCAGCGCATCAAGGCTCTCGACCTTGAACGCAATGTGCTGAACCCAGGCCGGCGTGTTCTCGTCGCGGCCCATGTCCTTTTGGTTCGGCAGTTCGAAGAACGCCAGCACGTTGCCGTTACCCGCATCGAGAAAGACATGCATGTACGGATCGTACTCGCCGGTCGACGGCACATGATCCTCAGCAAACGCTGTCGTGTAGTCCATGTCGAAAACGTCGCGATAGAACTCAACGGTCTGCTTTGCGTCTCTGCAGCGATAGGCGACGTGATGGATGCCGGAGGTGATGGGCATTTCGCTATTCCTCGTCTGCGAAGATTTGAACGACGGGCTCGCCGCCGGCTGACTGAGCGGCGCGATACATGCCGGGCGTGTTCATGGCCCACGCGACATTGCCGCGGCCATCGAGCACGATGACGCCGCCGTCGCCTACTGCGCCTTCGGTGTTGGTCGTCGCCCCCACTTCCGCGATTACCGCGTCCGCTGCGTCTTGAGCGCTCACGCCGCGCAGCTCCATGCGCGCACAAATATCGCGGGCGACGCCGACGCGGATGAAGAATTCGCCGGTACCCGTGGCGCTGACGCCGCAGACGCCATTCTGCGCGTAAGTTCCGGCGCCGATGATGGGCGCGTCGCCGACACGGCCCCAGCGTTTGCCGGTGGTGCCGCCGGTCGACGTGCCAGCGGCGATGTTGCCGTTTGAATCGAGCGCAACGACGCCGACTGTGCCGAACTGGTGATCGTCGGGATAGGTGAGCTGCGCCTGCGGCGCCGGCGGCACGCCAGCTGGCCGCTGCGGGATCGGCAGATTGTTGGCGCGCAGGTTTTGCTCAAGCTGCTGCCAACGGCGCTCGGTGAAGAAATAGGATGGATCGACGGCCTCGACATTCTGCGCGCGCGCGAACGTCTCCGCCCCCTCCCCAATCAGCATGACATGGCGCGAGCGTTCCATCACGGCGCGCGCGGCGCTGATCGGGTGACGCGTACGCGTGAGCCCCGCAACGGCGCCTGCGGCGCGGTTGCGCCCGTCCATGATCGACGCGTCGAGCTCGTTGCGGCCCTCGGCGGTGAACACCGCGCCACGGCCCGCATTGAAGAGCGGATCATCCTCCATTTCGCGGATCACAGCTTCAACCGCATCGAGCGAAGAACCGCCGCGTTCGAGGATAGCGCCGCC
>CAYUOC010000310.1:0-2502 GCA_964446305.1 uncultured Terricaulis sp.
GCGGTCGGCCCGACGACGCGCGGACGCGCGGCGCGGACCGGGCGCTTGGCCGGCCGGGAGGGCGTGGCGCGCCCGGCGAGGCCGAGGCGGTGCACCTTGCCGATCACGGCGTTGCGGGTGACCCCGCCCAATTGTTTCGCGATTTGGCTGGCGGAAAGACCCTCAGCCCACAGTTTGCGCAGCGTCGCTACGCGTTCTTCCGTCCACATGATCAAAGCCCCCTTTGGCCCATGGCCCATCTCTCAATGGGCGAGGCTAGGTTCTTCTTTCTGGGGTGGATGTCAACTTATAGTGTTGAAGGAATTGTTAATATACCAGATGCGGTATCTATCCACAGGGACGGACGAATCACGCACCGTTTATCCTCAGGGCTTTCCCCCTGGCGCAGCGCTACTATGTGTAGCTGATTCCGAGGGTTAGCGGCGGGTTAACGCGACGCTGGCGCGACGCGACGGTTAAGAACATATGAAAGGGCGTTCGCCTTATGGACACGCGGGTTGAGTCGGCGCCGCTTGCCGCACGGCAATACGGAGCTGTGAATTGGTTGGGGCTGCAGACCCTGATCTGGCGCGAGGTGCGGCGCTTTCTAAAGGTCGGCGCGCAGACGGTGTTCGCTCCGCTGATCCAGACGCTGCTGTTCATGATGGTGTTCGGCCTCGTGCTGCGCGGCGGCTTTTGGCCCGGCACGGAGCGCGCTTACGCGGACGGCCTGGCCGCGGGCTTGGTCATGATGTCGATCCTCTCCAACGCGTTCCAGAATTCGTCTTCCTCGATCGTGATCGCGAAGGTGCAGGGCAACGCGGTCGATTTCCTGATGCCGCCGCTGAGCGCGGTTGAACTCACCATCGCGTTCATTGTCGGGGCCGCCGCGCGCGGCATTCTGGTGGGCGTCGCTTCGCTGATCGCGGTGTCGTGGCTGGCCAACATCATGCCCGCGCATCCGCTGGCGGCGATTTATTACGGGGTGGTGGCTTCGGTGATGTTCGGCGCCATTGGCCTCATCGGCGGCATCTGGTCGGACAAGTTCGATCACATCGCGGCGGTGACCAATTTCATCGTCGTGCCGCTGACGTTCCTCTCCGGCACGTTCTACTCAACGGACGTGCTGCCCGAGCCGTTCAAGACGTTCTCGCACTACAATCCGGTGTTCTTCCTGATCGACGGCTTCCGCTACGGCTTCATCGGCAGCCACGACGCGCCGCTGCTGATGGGCGGGTTAGCTTCGCTGGCGATCACGCTGGTGCTGTGCTGGATTTGCTGGGCGATGCTGAAGAGCGGGTATCGGCTGCGGAGTTGATTAACTCAACGCCTTCGCCAGCTTCGGCAGAAACACGTCCATGCGATAATCCACGTCCGAGTGGTTGTCGTCAAATTCCTCATACGTGTGCGCGATGCCCGCATCCTTCAGCTTCTTCGCAAAGCGCCGCATGCCGAAATGGATGCGATATTGATCGGCGTTGCCGCAATCCATGTAGATCAGTTTCAGCTTGCGCAAATTCTCACCCAGCGTGTCGAACATCACGACCGGATCGTGCGCCATCCATTGCGCCCAGCGTTCTTCGATGAACTCGCCTGTGAACGGATCGAGGGGCAGGCGCATGTTGCGGAATTGCGTCGTATCCGGATCGTAGAAAGCGCTCTGCGCGAAATCCATCAGCGCGATGCGTTCCTTCTCCGTCATCTTCGGCTTGGCCTCGACGTGGCGAACCCACGTCTCGATCGAATAATCATGCGTGCGCAGCAGATCGATATCCTCCAGAAGCGCGGGGATGTAGAGCGCGTCGAAGCCCATGTCGCCGCTATTGATGGCGATCGCGCTCCAGAAATCGCTGCGGTTGAGCCCGTGCCACGCCGCGCCATAGCCGCCCGAGCTTTTTCCGAACACGCCGCGCCGGCCCACGCCGCCGCACTTGAATTGCGCCTCCGCAGCCGGGACGATCTCCGCGCAGATGTAATCGGCGTAATTCCCGCTGCCGGCGCTGTTCAAATACTGGTTGCCGTAGAGCTTGGTGAAGCAATCGGGGAAGGCGACAACGCAGCGCGCCATGCCTTCGTGCATCAGCCGGTCCAGCCGCTCGGGCACGTTTTCGCCGAGATTCTTCCAGTTCGTATGCCCGGGGCCTGCGCCCCAATAGCCGGTCAAGTCCACCAGCAGCGGCAGGCTCTCCGCCGCGCTCCAGCCCGGCGGGGTCCAAACGTGGAGCTCCCGCTCGGTCGGGTCGTCCAGTGGGTTGCCTTGCAGCACGACGGATTGGTGACGCAGCCGGTGCAGCTCGCCGCGGGGAAGCGTGTGATCTCGTCTCATGGGCGCAAGAGATAGCGCTCCAGGTTCATATTGTCGTGTCCTGCTTGACGGTGCGCCCGGTGCGCCTCAGATACGCGCCTTCCCCAAAATCGCGAGGTTCCAGAAATGACCGCCCCCGAAAGCCATTTGCTCCCCGTCTACGCGCCGCCGGAGCAGGTGTTCGTGCGTGGCGAGGGCTGCTGGATCTGGGACGACAA
>CAYUOC010000311.1:0-2489 GCA_964446305.1 uncultured Terricaulis sp.
CTAGTCGGCGCAACGACGCGCGCGGGGCTGCTCGGCACGCCGCTGCGCGACCGCTTCGGCATTCCGGTGCGTCTGGATTTTTATGGGCCGGACGATCTGCTTGGCATCGTGACGCGTGCGAGCGCCAAGCTCGGCATGCCGATCACGCCGGAAGGCGCGCTGGAAATCGCTAAGCGTGCGCGCGGCACGCCGCGCGTGGCTGTGCGCTTGCTGCGCCGTGTGCGCGATTTTGCCGGCGAAGGCGCGATCGACGCGAAGGTTGCGGACCATGCGTTGAAGCGTCTCGATATCGACGGTGACGGGCTCGATATGCTCGACCGCCGTTATTTGCATGCGCTGGTGGAAACGTATTCCGGCGGGCCGGTCGGCGTTGACACGATGGCCGCCGCGCTCGCCGAAGCGCGCGATGCGATCGAGGACGTGATTGAGCCGTACCTGATGCAGCAAGGCTTCGTCATGCGCACCCCGCGCGGACGCGTCGCCGCGCCGAAGGCGTATGAGCGGCTGGGCAAGAAGCCGCCGAGTGCTCCGCCGGCGAGTGGGAGCTTGTTCGGGGAGAAGTAGGGCGGCGTTGAACTCGCCGCATCCGGCGCTAGAGTTCGTAGATGACGCGTTTAATTCTTTTGTTTCTGGTCGCTGGCTTGCTCTGGTCCACAGGCCAAGCTCGCGCGCAGCAATTAGATTTCGGCCGGTTTCGCATTGGCATGACGCCGGCCGAGGCGCGCGCCGCATCATCCGAGCAACAGTGGACGGAACGTAGCTTCGGCGCGGATTTGATAATTCTCACCGCGGAGCGACCGATACGCATCGGGCAGCTAGAGTTCCTGCCAATGCTCGGGTTCCGTGATGGCAGGTTATCGGACGTGCAGTTTCAAGGCGGCGGCCCGATTGAACGACGCGAACAATGCGACGCGCCGATGATGCAAACAGTCGTGGCTCTCGAATCCTCCATAGGCGCCATCAACATCGGCTTGGCGCCCGGCGAATTTGGCGCGGTTGCACAGACACGAACAACAGCGGGTGGATCTGTCGTGCGGTTTTACGAGACCGATGATATCCGGAACGGCTTTGCGGTCCAGCGCGGTCAACGCTACGTTCAAGTAGCGTCTCTAGCGGGCGAATTTCCGTCGATGGGATTGGGATGCCTGCTTGAGATCACGATGCGTCCGCAACTTGGCGATTTCGAACCGTTGCTGCCACCGACGGCTGCGGAACTCGCTGCCGCTCAGGAAGTGGAGCCCGAGTGGGCGATCATCGGTGGGCCAGAAGTCACCGAGCTCACGATACCTCCTGCGAGATTCGGCCAAATTGGTCGGGTGCGTGTACGTCTCGATTGTCTTGTCATTGCCGAGCAGCGGCTAAATTGCGCCATCGAAAGTGAAGAACCTCAAGGCATGCAGTTTGGCGAAGGAGCTTTGGCGCAATCGCGCTTTTATCGCATCGAGCCGATGATCGACGGGGAATCCACCGAGGGAAAGCGCGTCCGCTTCACAGTTCGCTACGACCTCGGGGAGGCGCCAGAGCGGTGATCTCACCTCTGACCGCTCGCCTTCCGCAACGCAGGCTGGAAGCTAGCGGTCCGGAAGTCTACTTCTTCGCCTTCATCCGCAAATCCGCCACCACTAGCTCCACCGTGTGCGCGATCGCATCTGGCACGCGCTCTAGCGGCAAGCCTTGATCCACCAGAGTCCAGGACGCATCGCCGCCCGAGAGGCTGAGCAGTACTGCGGTCGCATCTTCGGTTGCGCGTTTCGGGGCGCCGATCGCTTTTACGGCTTTGCGGATTGAGTCCAGGCGCGCTGCCCGCCGCGACGCGCGCACCTCGCGCCAGATGCCTTTTGCCGACGTTAGAGCGCGGCTGATCGGGTGCTTGATCGCCATGCGGTGAATGTCGCGGAAGTAGCGCGGCAGATCGTCGGGGCCGCTGGCGAGCTGCACGCCATCCGGAAAAATCGCATGCTCGAACCACTCGCCAAGCGCCGCGATCTGGCTCGCTTCGTTCGGAAAGTGGAAGTGCACGGTGCGCAGAGAGACCCCGGCGCGCGCCGCGGCTTCGCTGGGCGAGAGTTTATCTCGCCCAGGCTCGGAGAGCTGCGCGGCGAACGCTTCGAGGATCGCGGTGCGCGTGGCTTGCGCCTGCGCTTCGCGTTTCGGGCTGACGTATTTGCGCGCCGTGCTCACGTCAGGAACGTGATCCCGTGCTTTTCACCGACAGCGAAGATGCCGGGAATGTCCGGCGGGTCTTGTTGAACGGTGGCGACTTCCTTGAAGAACTTCGCCGCGTTGCCTTTGCTGACGATGGTGAGGAAGTGCGTGTCGTCGAGCGTGGTGTAGCCGTGCGGGGTATCGGCCGGCACATGCGCGAACTCGCCGGGGCCCAAGTGCAGCGTCTTGCCGTCGACGAACACATCCATGCGGCCGGTCAGCACGACATAGATTTCTTCCCACTTGTGCTTGTGCGGCGGCGGGCCGCCGCCCGGGATGCCCTT
>CAYUOC010000312.1:0-2454 GCA_964446305.1 uncultured Terricaulis sp.
GCCAAAGTCACCGTCGCACCCGCCGGATCGCGCTCAATCGCGCTCACCGACATCGGTTGAATCATCTTGATGCTCGGCCGCGCCTTCACGCCGCTATCGAGCGCCATGCGCACATGCCGCGCCTCCAGCATCAACCCGAGCGGCTCATCGGTGTCGCGCATCTCGGCGCGATCGAAATGCAGATGCAGCAGCGACGGCCCGCGCCCCAGCTTGCCGTCCGTCACCATGATCTGCTCGATCGGCTGCGCGACATCGTCGAGCTGCTCACCCAGCCCGAGCGCGCGCCACATCCGGTACGAGGCGAAGGCGATCGCGAACGCCCGCCCGTCGAACGCCGGCGCCAACGTGTCCGAAGGCTTCGACGCATCGATCACAGCGACCGAAAGGCCCGCCTGATCCAGCGCCAACGCCAGCGTCTGGCCCACCAGGCCGCCGCCGGAGAGGATCACGTCAGCGTCAAACCCGCGTCCATTGCTCATGCCCAACGATACCCTTGCGTGAGCTAACCCGTCGATGCGGCCCGCTGGCGCGCAAGCAAAAGGCAGGGCGCCACTTTTTTGAGCGATCGCGCTGCAGTGCACAAAGAGGCTGGCCCATTGCCTTGCGGGAACGCGCAGCGCCTCGGCCAATCCTCACTTCGATCGTTTGAGGAGCGGGGCAAATGACAAAAACCAAGGGGCTTTGGCGCTCGCTGCGTTTGGCGGCGTTCGCGCTCGTCGGCGCGGTAGCGCTCGGCGCAATGACGCCGGAACTGGCGTTCGCACAAGAAACCACGGCGGCTGTCGAAACCGCGGCGCCGGAGACGGTGGTTGTTGAGGAAGTCGTCGAAGAATCGGCAGCGCCGATCGTCGACAAGGGCGATGTCAGCTGGATGCTCATCTCCACCGTCATCGTGCTGCTGATGATCATTCCGGGCCTTGCGCTCTTCTATGGCGGCCTCGTGCGCGCGAAGAACATGGTCTCGATTTTGAGCCAGGTTTTCGTCGTCACAGCCATCGGCATGGTGATGTGGCTCTTGGTTGGCTACTCGCTCGCCTTCACTGATGGCGGGGGCTTGAACCGCTTCGTCGGCGGCTTGGATAAAGCCTTCCTTGCGGGCGTTGATACATCGACGCTGGTCGAAACCTTCTCTGTCGGAATCTCCATTCCAGAGCTGGTTTTCGTAGCATTTCAGATGACTTTCGCGTGCATCACGGCGGCGCTGGTTCTAGGTGGCGTTGCTGAGCGCGTGAAGTTCAGCACCATCGTCATCTTCTCCATCCTCTGGCCTGTGCTCGTCTATTATCCGATGGCGCACATGGTTTGGTGGTGGGGCGGTCCGATCATGGCGTCGGATCCCGCCAATGCCGAAGCTGTCGCTGCGGGCGCTGGTCTCATCTGGTCGTTCGGCGCGCTCGATTTCGCCGGCGGCACCGTCGTGCACATTAATTCGGGCGTCGCTGCACTCGTCGGCGCGCTGCTGCTTGGCTCGCGCACCGGCTATCGCAAAGAACCGATGCCGCCGCACAACCTCACCTTCACGGTGATCGGCTCCGGCCTGCTCTGGGTTGGCTGGGTTGGCTTCAACGCCGGCTCTAACCTCGAGTCAAACGCCTACGCCGCGCTGGCGCTGGTCAACACGTTCGTGGCTCCGGCTGGCGCTGCGCTCTCATGGATGCTCACCGAGTGGCTCACGAAGGGCAAACCCAGCCTGCTCGGTTTGGCGTCAGGCGCGGTTGCGGGTCTCGTCGCGGTCACGCCGGCCGCAGGCTTCGCTGGCCCCGTCGGCGCACTCATCCTCGGCCTCGTTGCGGGTCCGATCTGCTTGTTCGCCTGCTCGGCCCTCAAGACCTGGCTCAAGTACGATGACAGCCTCGATGTCTTCGGCATCCACGGCATCGGCGGCATTGTCGGCGCCATCGGCACCGGCATCGTCGTGAACCCGGCCTTCGGCGGCGCCGGCATCGTCGATTACGCAGCCGGCGGCGCGGCCGTCTATCCCGGCATCGTTCCGCAAGTGATCAGCCAGCTCAAAGGCGTCGCGGTAACACTTGTCTGGTCAGGCGTCGGCTCGCTCATCGTCTGGGTGATCGCCCGCGGCCTCACTGGCGGACGTGTCTCGAAGGAAGTCGAAGCCGAAGGGGTCGACTACGCCGAGCACGGCGAGGTCGCTTACCACTCTTAACGGCAACGTACGCTCCCTCACCTTTAGAGCGCGGATCATTGCGATCCGCGCTCTTTTCTTTTTACCAATATTAATCGGAACTTCCGCGCCTCACATGAATGCGTGGGTAACCCTGTTCGCAGCCGAATCTTCATCGCTCGTTTACCGGGAGAGCCAATCTTCCTGGCTCGAACTCCGCACCAAAACGAGCGCGCAAAGTTAATGACAGACGACGCCTACACCGAACGGGGAAGAATCCCCGCGCCGACCAGTTCCGCCGCTGCGCGCCTGGCGTTGAAGCGCGCCACGCT
>CAYUOC010000313.1:0-2426 GCA_964446305.1 uncultured Terricaulis sp.
CGAAACTCATGCCTTTGACTTGGCCGGCGACGAATTGATTGAGCGCGCGGTCCATTGCAGGCCGCCAGGGCGCAAGCGTCGCGGTGCGGTCGTGCTCGATTAGCGCGAAGCTCTGTTCGGCGAGATGAATACGCCCGGTGTAAAGCCCGTGCACGCGCTCGCCGTCGCGTGCGAAGTGCGTCACCCGCCCAGTGTCGCGCTCGATGCGGTCGCGTAAACCTTCTTGCTCAAACGAAGCCAGGCTGTCCCGCCACCCGGGCGCCGCCTGGAAGCCATCGCGCTCGCGTTCGCCCAGGCCCAGTTTCTCCAACGTCGATTCCCGCTGTTTCCAGGCGTTGCCGACCTCGGCACCGAAGCCTTCGTCGCGCATCTGGCTTCTGTCCTCGCGTCCGTCCGCGACGCGATCGAGCCAGGTTGGACCGGGATACTCGGCTTGGCGGTCCAGCGCGTGCGGATCAATCAGTGTCACCCGCGCGCTTTCGCGTCCACCCCGCCCTTCGCGCATCGCGACTTGGGCAGGGTAGTCGTGGGGCAGATAGAACGTGCCGTCGCGCTCGCGACTGACAACTCCATCGCGCCTGAGCGCTTCCAGTCTCCGCTCATGCATCTCGATATAGTTCGCGCGATCGGTCGGTCGCGCGTGCCGATGGAGCGCCGCCGAATAGGTGAGATCGTTTTCCTGCGCGATCTCCCAAATGGTGCGGTCGGATGCCTTGAGGCCAGGTGTCGCGCGCTCGATCTCGACGATGGCGCCGCGCTCGACGCCGGCAAGCCCGCGCAGATCTGCTGGGTTAGCCACGCGCGCTGTCCAGAATCGGCCGTCGATGCCTTCCACGCCGATCAGCTGCGGTCCGCGCGCGTCTTCGCCCAGACGCTCAAAGCCAACCAGACGCCCAGTGACGCGCTGGCTCGAATGCGCCGCCTCCAATTCGCGCGTGCGCTCCGGTTCAAGCCCGCGCTCCTCTTGCGCCAGCAACCGAGCCGTGGCGCGCTCGCGGTCGCGCCGGTCGGCGAGGCGGATGAGCTTGTCCTCCAGCTCGGCATCGAGCCGCCAAACGCCAGCGCGGGCCGGTTCTGCCAAACCCAGTTCTGCTAGCCGGTTAAGCCGCTGCACCAGCCGGGCGGCGCGCACGCCATCGTCGGGCAGCGAGCTCATGGCGATCTCATGGCCGCGCGCGCGAGCGACGAGCTCGCGGTCCAGTTCGGTGAAGCGTTCTTGTCTTATCATGCGGTCGGCGCGATCGGGTTCGAGGCGCGGTCCAAGCAGCTCGGTGGCGAGGCCTTCGGCCCGCTCGCGGAAACCGTGGGAAACATAAGAACGCGGGATGACCAGGTCGCGCCCGTCCGCGCGGACGCCCCGCATCAGCAAGTGAACGTGAGCGTGCCCGGTGTCGTGATGCTCGGCCCCGATCCAGTCGATGCGGGTGCCGAGGTCAGATTCCACGGTCTGCATCAGGTCGCGGGTGTAGCCCTTGAGGTCGTCGATCGCCGCGCCGTGCTCGGGCGAGATGATGACCCGGAAATGATGCCGGTCGCCTTCGCAGCGTTCGACGAAGCCGGCGCCGTCCGCCCCGTCAAGCTCGCGGTCGAACACCTGGACGGGGTCGCCCTCGCGGCCGGCGCCGTCGCGCTCGACATAGAGGGCATGGCGCATCAGCGAGCCCGCGCCGCCGCCTGTGGTGCTATGCACCACGGGCTTCAGCTTGATGATCACCCGCTGCTGTCCTGCAGGGCGCGTGTGAGCGAGCTTCACATTCCCCGCGCCACGGGTTCGATTGAACCAGGCAGCGCGGGCGCGCGCGGCAACGCGCTTTGAGCTGACGGCTGACGGTGGGCGAAACATCGAACCCGCTTCCGCCGAGCGCTTTGGTCGGCGTCTGCTTACATCGCCTTCGAATTTGTCTTCGTCATCCATCGCTCGCGCCTTCATTAGCAGCGCAAAGCGGCTCTCTTCACCTCGCCGCACTTTGCGGCGGCGCACCTCATGGTGAGGTGGAAAAAAAGATGTGCAGACAAGCCGCTGTGCATCCAGCACTGCGGCGCATTCTATCTTGCCTCCACCCCATCGTCTTTTTCCGCGTTATTCCGATTCATGCCTCGTGATCGTAAAGCTCAAGCGGCGACCAACTAGACTTGCGTCCTCTGCGATCTGCTGCGCTGTACGTGACGCGGTCGAATAATCGCCTTGCTCGGCTTCGTCGTTCGCACATTGGAAACGCGAGGAAACGTCTGCGCTTGTGTCGTTTCCTTCCGCGTGGCGTGGTGTGGAGGCTCTGCGCACATCTCCGTCATGGACGTGCTTGCTCGAAGTAGGTCGATGCGATTGGACCACCAGGTCATCATCCGCACGCGCTCTTCCCAATACTCTGCGCGAGCGTACGCCCGCCGGACCTCATTGGAGTCGCAGTGCCCGAGCTGACGCTCGA
>CAYUOC010000314.1:0-2417 GCA_964446305.1 uncultured Terricaulis sp.
TTGGCGAAGGCGGAAGCGGCGTGGCTTGAGGCAAGCGAAGCGCTTGAGGGCGCGTAGCTGATCTAGCTTGTTCGCATCTTCGTATCACCCAACAGCGGAGGGTTCGATGCGGCGAGTGGCTTTTGCGTTGATGTTGGGATTGAGCGCGTGCGTGGCGCAGGCGCAGACGGCGCCGACGCTGAACGGCGCTTGGGTGGTTGATCTATCGACCGAGCCGGGCACGCCCTACACGCAACCGATGACACTGGCGCTCAATGCCGATGGTACGGTGAGCGGCTCGTTTTATCAGAGTGAGATCGAGGCCGGCCGTTGGAAGACAGATCGCGGACGCACATGCGTGAGCTTCCGCACCACCGATGGCGTTGGGCCTTATCATACGGCCGGTTGCCTAGTCGGCGATCACGTCGAGGGGCAGACGTGGGCAGAGCACCGCAATTTTCTGTTCAACTGGAACGCTAGCCGGGACGGTTGATTGGGTTTTAGCAATAGAAATTAACGTCAACTTTAAGCGCGCCTGCAATGTTCGAGTTCTGAAATTCGGGGCGGAATTGATGAGCAGCGACTTAACGATGTTTCGCGGCGCGCCCGGCGTCGAGCGGGCGCGCGAAATCATCGACCGCATGGGCCAGCAGCAAATCCCAACCAGCCCGGCGAACTACGAAATCTGGACCACACATATCGCCGGCGTGAAGCCGGACTTGAGCCGCGAGATCGAAGCGCGGTTGGAGCGCGGCGAACAATTCACCGACGAAACCAACGAAGAGCTGTTCGAGCGCTTCTTCGCCAACACGCGCCTCTCGATCCAGATGCTGGAAACGAGCGAGACGATTGCGCGCGAGCTCGACGATACGGTCTCAAACTTGCGCGGCGCGGGCGGGCAGGCGGGCTCTTACGCCAAGGTGCTGCAGGATGCGGCGGCGCGCTTCGAAGGCGGCGTGGACTCAGCCGAATTTCGCGCGGTCATGGATCATCTGGCGCACACGACGCACGAGATGATCGAAAATCAGCTGCGGCTGGCGGAGCAAGTCGAGGCGACGTCGCGCCAGGTTCAAGAGCTGCAGACTGCGCTGGAGAGCGTGAAAGTCGAGGCGCTGACGGACGGGCTCACCGGCCTCGCTAACCGGCGCATGTTCGATGAGACGTTGCGCCGCCGCGCGGCGGACGCGAGCGCTGATAAGAGCGATCTCTGCCTGGTCATGTTCGACATCGATCACTTCCGCCGTCTCAACGATTCGTGGGGCCATTCGCTGGGCGACCAAGTGCTGCGCTACATCGCGTCGGTGCTGCGCGCGCACGCGCAGGGCGATGTGCTAGCCGCGCGCTATGGCGGCGAAGAATTCGTACTGATCATGCCGCGGACGAACCTTTATCTCGCGGAGGCGCTGGCCGCGCGCGTGAGCAAGGCGGTGAAGTCGAAACGGCTTTCGCTGAAATCGACGGGCGATGTGATCGGCGAGGTCACCGTATCTGTTGGCGTTGGCCGCTTCCGCGATGGCGAGGCGGTTGAGGATCTGATCGCGCGCGCGGAGGCATGTGTGCGTGGCGCCAAGGCGGGTGGGCGCGATCGCATCGCGACCGATGCGCAGATGGATCGGCAAAGCGCCGCTTAACCCACCGGTGTGAGCGGCGCGTCTTTGATGCGATCGAGATTGCCGCTGCCGGGGATGAAGAGGGCTTCGATGCGGATGCCGTCTGGGTCTTCGAAGAGAGTCGAGTAATAGCCGGGCGCCCAGGGGCCTTCTTCGCCGGTGCGGATGATGCTGGCGCCGAACTCTTGCATTGCGGCGGCGAGCGCGTCGACGTCTTCGCGCGAGCGGAGGCGGAAGCAGAAATGATGCAGGCCGATGCGCCATTGGTCGAATGGCGTGTCGCGGTGTTGCGGCTCGGCGTTGCGGATGAGGACGCCGGTGCGCGCGCCGATGCAGTAGAAGACTTGGCCGGGCACGTCGTACTGGATCGCCATGCCGAAGGTTTCGACGAGCAGGTGGTGATAGAACGGGCGCGAGGCGGCGACGTCGCGAACGGTGAGCTGGATGTGGGCGATGCCGTTTGGGGAAATCATGGCTTCGTCACCTTACACGCCCGTCCCGTCTACAGGGCGCCCAAACTTGCTAGCCGCTTTCGGTAGCGTTCGACAGCGGAATAGATCTCTGCAACGCCTTCTTGGTACGAAGGATCGATCACGCGATCTGCGGTGAAGCGAACGTTTCCCTTCTTGTCTCGGATGATCAGGCCGAGCTCGCACAGTTCGGCGATGCGCCGGCGGACGGTCTCTCGTGGCAGGCCGGTGCGATCCGCGACCATCAAGCGACTGATAGAACCTCGTACCTCATCCGGTACTTGCGCATCCGTCATGTGCCTCTTGGCCAGCGCCGGATCTAGAATCCACGGGCGCATAGTCTCGTGTCCGATGACGG
>CAYUOC010000315.1:0-2389 GCA_964446305.1 uncultured Terricaulis sp.
TTGCCGATGAGTTGAGGCGCCGCGCGCCGCTGTCAGGGGAGGTCGTGCAAAGCCTCCGCGCGGCGCGCGTGCTCGCGGACGGCGCTGGGCGTCCGCTTGCGTTAGCGAAAGCCCCAACGCCATCACGCGAGGTCTCCGCCAGTCGTCCTCAGGTTTTCTCCATAGCGCGCGCAGCTTTGTGCCGCGGACGTGCGTCGAGCCTGCTCCGCGGGAGCCATATCAGTTCAATAGTCTCCGAGCGGCGGGCGCGACGAAAAACTCACGACCGATCTGAGGAAGCGATCGTCCGCATGGCGGCCGCCTTTTCCGCGAGCCGCCCGTTGGGGACTGCGCGCAATGCGTGCCTTCGCGAGACACTTGCGCTGCTTCTATTTCTGGGTCCGCGCGGGGCGGCGGTCGACTGGGTCTTCGCGGTGAAGGGCGCGCCGTTCGCCGCTCATTGCTGGGCGCAGCTGGGCGACCAGGTCCTGAATGACAGCGCCGATCACGCACGCGGTTATACGCCAATCATGGTCGTCTAGGCATGAACCGTTTCATAGCGCTCGTTTGGAGCTATCAGTCCGAAGTCGCGTCTAAGGACGCCGCTGATGTCCTTGCCGCTATGGCGACCACTCACTCGGCCTGGGTGCATCGTGTCGATGCGCCTGGCCTCTCGGTGCTGGAGGCGCCGCACCGGTCCAGCGCCGAGGAGGGCTTGCACGTTGGCGCGCACGTGAGCTTTATTGGGACTGTATTCGCGGGCAAATCTCGCGCTCAGTCGGAGCAGTTGCGCGACGCAGAATTCATTGAGAGTCGCGGGGCCGTCGCCTTTACGCGTGTTTGGGGCCGTTACGTTTGCTTCATTCGTGACGTCCCCAACGCATGTGTCTTCATTGTTCGCGACCCGTCTGGCGCGCTGCCATGCTTCGTTGCGAGGCGCGGCAACGCCTTCATCTTTTTATCCCACAGTGAAGACATTGATGCCCTTGGACTGGGACCGACTGCGGTCGACTGGGGCTATGTAGCTCTGAGATTGGCGAACAATCGTCAGATCACGACCAAGACGGGCCTGGAGGGCGTATCAGAACTGAAGCCTGGCGCGGTGGCTCGCGTCGGCCAATCACGGCTGTTCATTGAGCAGGTCTGGCGCCCCGAAGCGCTTGCGAGGGCGCCGGTCGAGCAGCAAGCGGCCAAGTCCGCGCTTCGGGACGCTGTGGAGACGGCATGTGGCGCCTGGGCCGATTGCTTTCCCCGGTTCGGTCTTCGCCTTTCAGGTGGGCTGGATTCAAGCATCGTGCTTGCGTGCATGCCTGACCCATCGCGGGTACGCGCCATAAATTTCGCGACCTCCAATCTGGAAGGAGATGAGCGCGCTTACGCGCGCGCGGCGGCGGAGTTCGCGGGCGCATCCCTTTGCGAGGCCCAGCGTGATCCTTCGCGCGTGAATCTTGAAGCCGCGGTCCAGCTGAGGCCTGCGCTCAATCCGCCTTTATGGTTGGCTGATGGTGAGACCGATGAGATCGAAGCGGCCTTCGCCGCTCAACACGGTGTTACGGCGTTCTTTTCAGGTCGGGGTGGTGACAACGTTTTTTTCCGTACATTGCGGAATGACGTGCTAGCCGATCGCTTGATTGCACGCGGACCGGGCCTCGGGTTTTGGCGCCGCTGCTGGTCGCACGCCGCAGAGACCGGCGCGCCATTTTGGGGAAGCGCCTTTAGCGCTTGGCGTCAGACGCTGAGCCGCGATGCAGCGGCGCCCAGCACTCATCCGACGTACCTCACTTCCAAGGCTCTTGGCCTTTTGCCGGCGGCCGAGGAAGCGCCCGAAGGTCTGCTCCCAGGCAAACGTCTGCATCTCGCGCTGATAGAAGATCGCCTCAACTATTTCGATTGGCGTTCGCACGCAGACTATATCTATCCGCTTGTCGCCCAACCGGTTCTTGAAGCGTGTCTCGGCCTTCCGACCTTTGTGCTGTCACCCGGCGGGAAAGACCGCGGCCTCGTGCGAGACACCTTTGGCGGACGCATCGCCCCGCAGGTATTGCAGCGCCGCTCTAAAGGGCAGACCAGCGCCTATCTCGCTCAGATTCTGCTGCTGCAGCTTCCGTTCCTGCGCTCATACCTTCTAGAAGGTGCGCTCGCTGGCCACGGCCTTGTCTCACGCGACGTGTTGTCTGCCATATTGAGTGAAGCCAGCATATTGCGGGCCTCACAAAATTTGCCTCGCATCGTCGGCTTATTGAGTGTGGAGGCCTGGCTGCGCAATCTGCCGCGGGGCGTCGCTCTCGGCTAGGAGCGCACGCCAGGCACGCCAGCGCGCGTACTCATCACCGAACGCCGCGTCCTCGCTCTCGCGCTGCAACAGCCAGAACTCGAACCATCTGAGGCTCCTTTGGTAGATGGCGAGCCG
>CAYUOC010000316.1:0-2386 GCA_964446305.1 uncultured Terricaulis sp.
GCGACAAAATCATGCAGCTTCGAAGGCGCGAGCGCCAAGGTGCGGTGTTGGCCCTCGCCAACCAGCGCCTCTGCAAACGATTGCTCCCAATTCGGCGAAAGCGTGAGGATCGGCAGCGCGCCGCTTGGATTGCGGTGCTGGTAGCAGATTTGTCGCGCCAGCCGCGCGCGCACATGCTCGGTGATCAGCACGAGATCGTGCATCGCCGGCGCGGCTTCCGCGATCGCTTCAACGATTGCGCCGAGATCGCGGATTGAGACGCGCTCCTTCAGCAAATTCTGCAACACACGCTGCACGCCGGACCAAGAAATATGCGCCGGCGCCACGTCATCGAGCAGCGTCTGCGTATCCTTCGGCAGCTCCTTCACCAGCTTCTTCACTTCAGAGAAGGTCAGCAGCTCGCTCATGTGCTCTTTAATGACTTCGGTAAGGTGCGTTGCCAGCACCGTCGCCGGATCGACGACTGTGTAGCCACGGAAGCTCGCTTCCTCGCGCGCCCGTTCATCGATCCATTTCGCATCGAGCCCGAACGCTGGCTCCTTCACCGCTTCGCCGGGCAACGCGATGCCCTGGCCGGTCGGGTCCATCGCCAGCAGCATGCCGATTTTCAGCTTGCCTTCACCCGCATCCATTTCACGGATACGGATCGCGTACGCATCAGCCTGTAGCTGCACGTTGTCCAAGATGCGCACGCTCGGCATGACGAAGCCGTAGTCCTGCGCCAATGTCTTGCGCAGCGCTTTGATCTGGTCGGTGAGGCGGCGGCCTTGTACGTCATTGATCAACGGCAGCAGCGCAAAGCCGATCTCGATGCGCGCGTCATCCATCGCCAATGAGGATTGCGGCGTCTCTTCCACCACGGGCGCCGGCGGCGGCGCCGCGGCGGCCGCTTTATCCGCCGCTTGATTTGCTTGTCGCAACTGCCACGCCAATGCGCCCGCGGCGAACGCCAGGATCCAGAACGGGATCATCGGCATTCCGGGCAACAGGCCGACGGCAAACGCGCACGCCGAGACGACGCCGAGCGCGACGGGGTAGGAGGCCAATTGCTTCGCCAGCGCCTTGTCCGCGGCGCCATCGATGCCGGCTTTCGTCACCAGCAGGCCCGCCGCGACCGAGACGATCAGCGCCGGAATTTGCGTGACTAGGCCGTCGCCGACCGTCAGCAGCGTGTAGGTGTGGCCGGCTTCGCCGAAGTCCATCCCGTGCGAAGAGACGCCGATGACGATGCCGCCGATAACGTTGATGAACACGATCAGCAGGCCGGCGATCGCGTCGCCGCGCACGAACTTCGAGGCGCCGTCCATGGCGCCGAAGAATGAGCTTTCGTCTTCCAGCGCTTTGCGCCGCTCGCGCGCCTGTTGTTCGTTGATCAAGCCGGCGGAGAGATCGGCGTCGATCGCCATTTGCTTGCCGGGCATCGCATCCAAGGTGAAGCGCGCCGCGACTTCAGCGATACGCGTCGAGCCGCGTGTGATGACGACGAAGTTCACGATCACCAGGATCGCGAACACGATCACGCCGATGATGAAATCGCCGCCCATCACGAATTGCGCAAACGCCGCGATCACTTCGCCGGCGGCATGTTCGCCGGATTGCCCGTTGGCCAAGATCAAGCGCGATGAGGCGATGTTGAGCGCCAGGCGGAACAGCGTCGCCAGCAGCAGCACGGATGGGAAGGCCGTAAACTCAAGCGGCTTCTTGATCATCAAGGCCGTCATCAGCACCAGGATCGATGAGATGATCGAGATCGCCAGCAGGAAATCGAGCAGCACCGGTGGCAGCGGCACCAGCATAATCGCCAGAATGCCCAAAACGCCCGCTGCCAGCGCGATCTCGCCACGCATGACGAACCCGCGCAGCACGCTGAAAGAGAGATCGTTGCCCTGCGGCTGTGCGGCGTCGGTCATAGGTTAGCTCAAGCCGCCTGGCCGGTTGGCGGCGGCGGGATGCGCAGGCCTTCGTCCGAATACTGTTTCAGCTTGTTGCGCAGCGTGCGGATCGAGATGCCCAGAATGTGCGCCGCGTGTGTGCGATTGCCGAGGCAGTGCGTCAGCGTTTCCAGGATCAGATCCTGCTCCACTTCCGCGACCGTGCGGCCAACCAGATTACGCGCCGCCGCTTGCGCGGCTTCGATCGCTTCGCCGGTGGAGTCACGATGCCCAACGGGCGCGCCATCCGGCGCGCGGATCGCGTCGGGGCCAACATCCTCGCCGTTCGCCAGCAGCACCGCGCGATGCATCGCGTTCTCGAGCTCGCGCACGTTGCCCGGCCAGCGATGCTCCATCACTTGCGCGAGGCCTTCCTTCGAAAGCTTGCGGGCAGGGCGGCCGTTCGAGCGCGCGTATTTTTCGATGAAGAACTGCGCCAGCGCCGCCATGTCTTC
>CAYUOC010000317.1:0-2385 GCA_964446305.1 uncultured Terricaulis sp.
ATGGAATGGTACCGCGAAGGCCGCGTGCCGTTGCACACGCTCCGTGCTGACGTCGATTACGGCTTCACTGAAGCTGACACCGCGTACGGCAAGATCGGCGTGAAGGTCTGGATCTTCAAAGGCGAGATCCTCGAGCACGATCCGATGGCGCAAGATAAGCGTTCGCTGGAAACCGGCGAGAGCCGTGAGCGCCGCGATCGCGATGACCGTGGCCCGCGTGGTCCGCGTGAAGACCGTCCGCCGGGCGATCGTCCGCGCCGCGGCCGCCGTCCTTCGCGTGACGAAGCTGGCTCAGAGTCGGAGGCATAACCCACCATGATGCAGCCGAAGAAGACCAAGTTCCGGCGCGCCCATAAGGGCCGCATCAAAGGGAACACCAAGGGTGGCAGCGCCCTGAACTTTGGCCAGTTTGGCCTGAAGGCGCTGGAGCCGAACCGCGTGAACGCGCGTGAAATCGAAGCTGCTCGTCGCGCGATCACCCGCGAGATGAAGCGCCAAGGCCGCGTGTGGATCCGCATCTTCCCGGACGTGCCGGTTTCGCAAAAGCCGGTCGAAGTCCGCATGGGTAAGGGCAAGGGCGCGGTTGAGTTTTGGGCCGCGCGCGTCGCGCCTGGCCGGATCATGTTCGAAATCGACGGCGTGCCGGAAGCAGTGGCGCGCGAATCGCTGCGCCTCGGCGCCGCGAAGCTGTCGGTTCGCACCAAGATCGTCGCGCGGGTTGAGGGCCTCTGATTATGGCAAGCCAAGACATCAAGACCGTCCGCGATAAGGACGCCGCCTCTCTGAAGGACGAGCTCGCCTCGCTGAAGAAGGAGCAGTTCAACCTGCGCTTCCAGCAAGCGACGGGTCAGCTCGAAAAGTCGTCGCGCATCCGCCAAGTCCGCCGCGCCATCGCGCGCGTGCAGACCGTGCTGCGTGAGAAGTCACCGAAAGCGAAAGTTTAAGCCGATGCCGCGCCGTGTAATGACCGGAACCATCGTGAGCGATAAGGGCGACAAGACCGTCGTCGTGCAGGTCGAGCGCACCTATCTGCACCCGTTGCTGAAGAAGACCGTTCGTCGGTCGGCGAAGTTCCACGCCCATGACGAAGCCAACGCCTTCAAGACCGGCGAAAAGGTCGAGATTCAAGAATGCCCGCCGAAGTCCAAGCTGAAACGCTGGGAAGTCGTCGGCCGCGTCGGAGCATAATCTCATGATCCAGATGCAAACCAATCTCGACGTCGCCGATAACAGCGGTGCCAAGCGCGTGATGTGCATCAAGGTGCTCGGCGGCTCCAAGCGCCGTTACGCCACCATTGGTGACACCATCGTCGTTTCCATCAAGGAAGCGATGCCGCGTGGCCGTGTAAAGAAGGGCGATGTCCGCAAGGCGATCGTCGTGCGCGTGTCGAAGGACATCAAGCGCAAGGACGGCTCGACCATCCGCTTCGACTCGAACGCCGCGGTTCTGATCAACAACACTGGCGAGCCGATTGGCACGCGTATCTTCGGACCGGTTCCGCGCGAACTGCGCGCCAAGAACCAGATGAAGATCATCTCGCTCGCGCCGGAGGTCCTCTAATGGTCGCCCGTATCCGCAAGGACGACACCGTCATCGTCATCGCCGGCAAGGACAAGGGCCGCTCGGGCCGTGTTCTGAAGGTGCTGCCGAAGGAAGACCGCGTGGTCGTCGAAGGCCTGAACCTGGCGAAGCGCCACACCGCGCCGAACGTCACGCACCCGAACGGCGGCGTGATTTCGAAGGAAGCCTCGCTTCACATTTCCAACGTTGCGCTCCGCGACCCGAAGACGGGCAAGCCGACGCGCGTTGGTTTCAAGACGAACGACAAGGGCGTGAAGGTCCGCGTGGCCAAGGGCTCGGGAGTTGAGATCGATGTCTGAGACCGCCGCTGAAAAGGGCGCGAAGGCCAAGGCCGCTGCTGCGGAAAAGAAGGCAAAGGCTGCTGCCGGCGCCTCGAAGCCGCGCGCGCCGAAGCCGGCCGACTACACGCCGCGCATGAAGGATCGCTACACGAAAGAGATCCGCGCCAAGCTGAAAGAAGAGTTCAAGTACACGAACGAGATGCAGATTCCGCGTCTCGAAAAGATCGTGCTGAACATGGGCGTCGGCGAAGCCACTGCTGATTCCAAGAAGCTCACGTCCGCGATCGAAGCGCTGACCGCCATTTCCGGTCAAAAGCCGATTACGACCAAGGCGCGCAAGTCAATCGCCGCGTTCAAGCTGCGCGAAGGCATGTCGATCGGCGCGAAGGTCACCCTTCGCAAGGATCAGATGTACGAGTTCCTCGACCGCCTGGTCACTATCGCGCTGCCGCGCGTGAAGGACTTCCGTGGTCTGAACGGCAAGAGCTTCGATGGCCGCGGCAACTACGCCATGGGCATCAA
>CAYUOC010000318.1:0-2348 GCA_964446305.1 uncultured Terricaulis sp.
TCGCCGAAGCGCTGTCCGCCGAACTGCGCCTTGCCGCCCAGCGGCTGCTGGGTGACCAGGCTGTAGGGTCCGATCGAGCGCGCGTGGATCTTGTCATCCACGAGATGGTGCAGCTTCAGCATGTAGATGTAGCCGACGGTGACCTTGCGATCGAACGGCTCGCCGGTGCGGCCATCGATCAGGGTGACCTGGCCCGACCGGTCGAGACCGGCCATCTCCAGCATCTCGACGATATCGGGCTCATGCGCACCATCGAACACCGGCGACGCGAAGGGTACGCCCTTGCTCAGGTTGCGGGCGAGCTCGATCGTCTGTTCGTCGCCGAGGTCGGCGATGTCGGCCTTGAAGGCCTTCTCGCCGTAGATCTCGCGCAGCTGCTTCTTGATCTGCGCCACCGACACCTCGCGCGCGTCCTCGAGCATCTTGCCGATCTTCTTGCCGAGGCCCGACGCGGCCCAGCCGAGATGGGTCTCGAGGATCTGACCGACATTCATGCGCGACGGCACGCCGAGGGGGTTCAGCACGATGTCGACCGGGCCCCCCTCCTCGAGGTACGGCATGTCCTCCAAGGGCATGATGCGGGAGATGACGCCCTTGTTGCCATGACGGCCGGCCATCTTGTCGCCCGGCTGCAGCTTGCGCTTCACCGCGACGAACACTTTGACGACCTTCATCACGCCGGGCGGCAGTTCGTCGCCGCGGGTGAGCTTATCAACCTTGTCCGAGAAGCGCGCATCGAGACGCTTCTTGGCGTCGTCATACTGCTTCTTCAGGCCTTCGATCTCGGCCATCGCGGCTTCGTCTTCGAGGCCGAACTGCCACCATTGGCCCTTGGAGAACGGCTCAAGGCTTTCGGCCGTGATCTCGCCCTTCTTGAAGCCCTTCGGACCAGACGCGGCTTGCTTGCCGATCATGATCTCTTGCAGGCGGCCGAAGATGTTGCGCTCAAGGATCGCGAGTTCGTCGTCGCGGTCCTTCGCGAGGCGTTCGATTTCTTCCTTCTCGATCTGCAGCGCGCGTTGATCCTTGTCGACGCCGTGGCGGTTGAACACGCGCACTTCGACGACCGTGCCATTCACGCCCGGCGGCAGACGCAGAGACGTATCGCGCACGTCCGAGGCCTTTTCACCGAAGATGGCCCGCAGCAGCTTCTCTTCCGGCGTCATCGGGCTTTCGCCCTTCGGCGTCACTTTGCCAACGAGAATATCGCCCGGCTCAAGTTCAGCGCCGATCGCCACGATGCCGGCTTCGTCGAGGTTGCGGAGCGCTTCCTCGCCGACGTTCGGGATGTCGCGGGTGATTTCTTCCGGACTGAGCTTGGTATCGCGAGCGGCGACTTCGAACTCTTCGATGTGGATCGAGGTGAACACGTCGTCTTTGACGATGCGCTCAGAGATCAGGATCGAGTCTTCGAAGTTGTAGCCGTTCCACGGCATGAACGCGACGAGCACGTTGCGGCCGAGGGCGAGTTCGCCCAGTTCGGTCGACGGGCCGTCGCCGATGATGTCGCCTTCACGCACCTGGTCGCCGACCTTCACGATCGGGCGCTGGGTGATGCAGGTGTTCTGGTTCGAACGCTGGAACTTCAGCAGACGGTAGATATCGACGCCCGGCTTGGTCGGGTCCTTCTCTTCCGTCGCGCGCACAACGATACGCTGCGAGTCGACTTGCTCCACGACGCCCGTGCGGCGCGCGGTGATGGCGGCGCCGGAGTCGCGTGCGACCGTGCCTTCCATACCCGTGCCGACGATCGGCGCATCGGCGCGCAAGAGCGGCACCGCTTGGCGTTGCATGTTCGAGCCCATGAGCGCGCGGTTGGCGTCGTCGTTCTCGAGGAACGGGATGAGCGCCGCGGCGACCGAAACAACCTGCTTCGGCGACACGTCCATGAGGTCGATTTCTTCGCGCGCGATCAGTTGCGCTTCGCCGTTTTCACGCGCTTGCACGAACTCTTCCGAGAGGTTGCCCTTCTCGTCGATGATGGCGTTGGCCTGCGCGATCTTGTGCTTGGCCTCTTCCATCGCCGAGAGATAGACGATCTCTTTCGACGGCTTGCCGTTCGCGACCTTGCGGTACGGGCTCTCGATGAAGCCGTACTTGTTGACGCGCGCGTGCGTGGCCAGCGAGTTGATCAGACCGATGTTCGGGCCTTCCGGCGTTTCGATCGGGCAGATGCGGCCGTAGTGGGTCGGGTGAACGTCGCGGACTTCGAAGCCGGCGCGCTCGCGCGTCAGACCACCCGGTCCAAGGGCCGACAGGCGGCGCTTGTGGGTGATTTCCGACAGCGGGTTGATCTGGTCCATGAACTGCGACAGCTGCGAGGAGCCGAAGAATTCGCGGACAGCGGC
>CAYUOC010000319.1:0-2292 GCA_964446305.1 uncultured Terricaulis sp.
ACAGCTTGCCCTGCTCGACGGTGAATTCGAGATCCTGCATGTCGCGGTAGTGCCGCTCGAGCACGTTGTAGATGCGGGTGAGTTCCTTGTAGGCGGCCGGCAGCGCGGCCTCCATCGAGGGCTTGTCGGAGCCGGCTTCCTTGCGTGCATCCTCGCTGATCTCTTGTGGCGTGCGGATGCCGGCGACGACGTCCTCGCCCTGTGCGTTGATGAGGAATTCGCCGTAGAGCTTCTTCTCGCCGGTCGAGGGGTTGCGCGTGAACGCGACGCCGGTTGCCGAGGTGTCGCCCATATTGCCGAACACCATCGCCTGCACGTTGACGGCCGTGCCCCAGCTTTCGGGGATATTGTTGTGCTTGCGATAGAAGATCGCGCGATCGTTCATCCAGCTTGAGAACACCGCGCCAATCGCGCCCCAGAGTTGCTCCTTCGGGTCGCTCGGAAACGGCTTGCCGCTTTCGCGCTCGACGATTTTTTTGAACTTAGCGACGATCTCTTTCCAATCGTCCGCCTGCATTTCAACGTCGGAGCGATAGCCCTGGAAATCCTTGTGGGCGCCCAGGTCTTCCTCAAAGGCGCCGTGCTCCAGCTCCAGCACAACGTTGGAATACATCTGAATGAAGCGGCGATAGCTGTCATACGCAAAGCGCGCATCGCCGGAGAGCTTGGCGAGGCCTTCGACCGTTTCGTCGTTCAGCCCGAGGTTCAGCACCGTATCCATCATGCCCGGCATCGAGGCGCGCGCGCCTGAACGCACGGAGACGAGCAGCGGATTGGCGGGATCGCCGAACTTCTTGGCGGTCTTGCCTTCCAGCGCCGCGAGTGCTGCTTCGACTTGGCCCGCAAGCTCAGACGGATACGCGCGCTTGTTGGCGTAAAATGCCGTGCAGACTTCGGTGGTGATCGTAAAGCCCGGCGGCACCGGCAGCCCAAGGCGCGACATCTCCGCGAGATTGGCGCCCTTGCCGCCAAGCAGCCCCTTCATGGAGCTATCGCCCCCGCTCTCGCCGCCGCCGAACCCGTAGACCCATTGCTTCGTCATAGCTCGCTCGTCCTTCTTGCTCCCCACGAGTGGGGAGCTGTCAGCGCGCGCCGCGCGATGACTGAGGGGCGATGGCGCAACGTGGGCGCAACTTCCCCCTCCGGCTCGCTGCGCGCGCCCCCTCCCCCGCGCGCGGGGGGGGGTGTGTTCAGCCCGCGATCGTGGAGAAATCCGCAACCTGAGACAGCGCCTCACGTAACCGCGTGAGCAGCAAAAGTCTATTGCGCCGCAACATAGGATCGTCGGCGTTGACCATGACCTGATCGAAGAACGCATCCACCGGCGCGCGAAGCGCGGAGAGCGCTTTCATCGCGCCGGCGAAATCCTCCTTCTCCACAGCCGACCGCGCGGTCGGCAATGCGCTTTCGAGCGCGGCGTGGAGGGATTTTTCCGCGGGCTCGGCGAGCTTGGAGGCATCGAGGCCAGCTTTGATATCGCTATCGCTCAGCCCTTTGCCCTTCTTCTCCTCCGCCGCCAGGATATTCGCCGCGCGCTTATAGCCCGCTAGCAAGTTCGCGCCGTCCTCGGTTTTCAGGAACGCATCAAGCGCTTCAACGCGCGCGACGATGCGCACGAGATCGTCGTCGCCGAGCGCGAAGACCGCGTCGACGAGATCGTGGCGCTTGCCTTGGTCGCGGAGTTGGACTTTGAGGCGTTCGGCTAGGAAGGCGAACATGTTCTGGACGAAGCCATCCACATCGCTGTCCCACACGCGGCTCAAAGGTCTGCCGCCCTTTTCGACGGAGTACAGGCGCAGCGCTTCAATGATCTGGCTGTTTCCGATGTGCTTGCCGGCGCCGAGTTGAACGCGGAGCGAACCGGTTAGAATAATCCGAACGAGACCAAGGGCGGCGCGACGCAGGCCGTAAGCATCACTTGAACCCGTCGGCTTTTCACCGATCGCCCAGAAGCCCACCAGCGTATCCAACTTATCCGCCAGCGCCAACGTCACGGCGACTTTGTCGCTTGGCACGCGATCACTTGGCCCAAGCGGACGGTAGTGATCTTCCACGGCGATCGCGACGCTTTCCGGCTCGCCATCGAACGCCGCGAGCTGGCGTCCGATCTGGCCTTGCAGTTCGGGGAATTCGCCGACGGTTTCCGTTACCAGATCCATCTTCGCGAGTTCAGCCGCGCGCGCCACAAGCGCGGCGTCCGCGCCCGTCACGGCGCATAGCTCCACCGCCAGCGCTTTCACGCGCTCGACCTTATCCCACACGCTGCCGAGCTTTTGGTGGAAGACGATCTTC
>CAYUOC010000320.1:0-2288 GCA_964446305.1 uncultured Terricaulis sp.
GAAGGGTCTGAGCGGCGGCCTTGGCATCCTGCCCGGCTTCAAGATGCCGTTCTGAGCTACGTCCGCTGTTGGCCCAAAGCGGACCTGACGGTCAGCGAAGGCTGGCGCTGCTTGGACTCATGTTTCGAACGTTTGTCTTCGCGCTGAGTGCGACCATGGTCGCGAGTTGCACTGATTCAACAGACGACGCCGTGGAACTGGACTTCACTGTCGGTGATCAATGCTTCTTTTCCGTCGCACAGCGGCCCGACGACTGTTTCCAATATGATCCATGCATCTACTCTGATGCTGATATTCGCCTGGCCCGAGACGCGGATGGACAAGTTTTTATGGACGTGATTCCGGGTGGCTGGACCGGCACCACGCGCGATTCAAGTCGAGTGGTGCGCCTCGCGGCCGCGTTGCCTGAAACTTTGGCGGAGCGTGTGCCAGAAGCTCTCTCAGCATTGGGCGAGCAAAACACGCAAGTTTCCGGTTCGTGTTTCTTTTTGAACCCAGACCAATCAATCCCGTTTGGCGATGTCGTTGCCTTCCACCGCGCCCTCGAGCGGCAAGATGCGCGCAGAGTCGGATACTATGCGGTCCTTGCGGAGTAATAAGCCGAACGTCCGTTCTCGGCGAATAGCGGACGTTACTTCCTGCGCCTTTGCTTCGCGTGGATAACGGCGCGGATTTCGATGCAACCGTCGTGAACGCGATAGACGACCAGATAAGGCGTTCGGACCACAACGAGTTGCCTCAATCCACGATGACGCGAAGCCGGCGCCAGTTCGGGAAATCGTTCGAGCAAATCGATCGCCGCTAGAATTCGTTCGCCAACCCGTCGAGCGCCAGCTGGACTGCTCTGCCTTAGAAACGCGACGGCTGTATCGAAATCCAGGCGCGCGCTATCCGCCCAGACGATCTTCATCAGCGGAACTGGTTGCGGAAATCGCGCACAACATCTTCATGCGGGGTGAAGCCCTCGCCCGAATCCAGGCGCGCCTCGATTTCGGCCCATTGCTCCGGTGTCAACAAATCCTCAGCGCCCGAATCGAGCAGCTGATCGATCTGCGCGGCCAGCGCCTCCTGATCCGCTTTCGGCAGCGCCTTCAGCCGCGCGATGGTTGCGTCGAGGTTGGACATAGCCCACATCGTAGCAGAATCCTGGCAGAACGTCACCCATCGCAATGCGCTCCAAATCGATCACTGCCGCGCCTGAAATTGAGGCGCTCATCGCTCTCCTTGCGAAAGTGCCGGGCTTGGGGCCGCGTTCGGCGCGGCGGGCGGCGTTGCAGCTGTTGAAGCGCAAGGATGCGCTGATGGTCCCGCTTGCGGGCGCGCTGAGCGAAGCGGCGGAGAAAGTGCGCGCGTGCTCAAATTGCGGCGCGCTCGATACGCAAGACCCGTGCGCGCTGTGTTCGGCGCATGATCGCGATGACGGCTTGATCTGTGTTGTCGCTGAGGTCGGCGATGTGTGGGCGCTGGAGCGCGCGGGGGCGTTCAAGGGGCGCTACCATGTGCTGGGCGGCGTGCTCTCGGCGCTTGATGGCGTCAGGCCCGATGATCTGCGCATTGCAAAGCTCATGGAGCGCGCAAGCGCACCGGGCGTGCGCGAGGTGATCCTGGCTCTTTCGGCAACGGTCGACGGGCAGACCACATCGCACTACTTGGCGGAGCGGCTGGCACCCCTCAGCGTCACGGTAAGCCGGCTTTCACATGGCGTGCCCGTTGGCGGCGAACTCGACCTCCTGGACGACGGCACCCTGTTTGCTGCACTGCAAAGCCGCCGCCCCTCCTGAGCCAGTATCATCCGTGTGACGTTGACGCCCTTTGCGGGCGCTCGCAGGTTGGTGGCGCAACGGAGGTTGGGACATGGGATTCTTGGATCGTTTTTCGCCGCAGCTTTTGAGCGCGCTGCGCATCGTCAGCGCTTTGCTCTTCATTGCGCACGGCACCACGAAACTGTTTGGTTTCCCGGCGACGGAGATGTTTGCGCAGCCGCCTGAGCCGATGACGCTGATGTGGGTCGGCGGCATTCTCGAAGCAGGCGGCGGCGCGCTGTTGCTGCTCGGTCTGTTCACGCGTCCGGTTGCGTTTGTGCTGTCAGGCATGATGGCGGTCGCGTATTGGATGTTCCACGCGCCGGCATCGGTCTATCCGATCCAAAACGGGGGCGACGCGGCAATCCTGTTCTGCTTCGTCTTCCTCTACATCGCCGCAGCGGGTCCGGGCGCATGGGCGCTGGACAACATCATCGGCAAGAAGAAGTAAGCGCCGCTATTCGCGGTGACGTTCGAGGCACTGCG
>CAYUOC010000321.1:0-2282 GCA_964446305.1 uncultured Terricaulis sp.
GTGACGAACGAAGTCGTGACGGCCGAGGAACTGGGCGGCGCGCGCGTGCATGCGAGCAAATCCGGCGTCGTCGATGGCGCCTACGAGAACGATTTCGAGACGCTGACGCAAATGCGCCGCCTCATCGATTTTCTGCCGCTCTCGAACCGCGAAAAGCCGCCGACGCGGCCGCACTTTGATGATGTGACGCGCGAAGAAGCCTCGCTCGATCGCTTGATCCCGGACAATCCGAACAAGCCGTATGATATGAAGGAGCTGGTTGAGAAGGTCGCCGACGAGGGCGATTTCTTTGAGATCGGGGCGGAGTTCGGGAAGAACATTCTGACCGGGTTCGTGCGGCTCGATGGCTCGACTGTCGGCATTGTCGCGAACCAGCCGATGGTGCTGGCGGGCGTGCTGGACATTGATGCGTCGCGCAAGGCTGCGCGGTTCGTGCGTTTTTGCGATGCGTTCAATATTCCGATCGTGACGTTCGTGGACGTGCCGGGCTTCCTGCCCGGGACGAAGCAGGAGCTGGGCGGGCTGATCAAGCACGGCGCGAAATTGCTGTTCGCCTATGGCGAAGCGACGGTGCCGAAGGTGACGGTGATCACGCGCAAGGCTTATGGCGGCGCCTATGACGTGATGAGTTCGAAGCACCTGCGCGGCGACGTGAATTATGCGTGGCCCAGCGCCGAGATCGCGGTGATGGGCGCGAAGGGCGCGGTCGAGATCATTTTCCGCGCCGATATCGGCGATCCGGAAAAGATCGCGGCGCGCACGAAGGAATATTCCGACCGCTTCGCCAATCCGTTCGTGGCGGCGAGCTTGGGCTATGTCGATGACGTGATCATGCCGCGCGAGACCCGCAAACGCATCATCCGCGCGCTCGGCACGCTGAAGGGGAAAAAGCTCGAAAACCCATGGAAGAAGCACGACAATATCCCGCTTTAGCGGTGGATTGTTTGAATGAAGGTGTTTCTTTCTTGGTCGGGCGATGAGTCTCGCCATTTTGCGGAGCAGTTTAAGGACCTCCTTGAACAGGTGCTCCCCTGGACGAAGGTCTACTTGTCGGATGTCGACATCGAGTCAGGCGAGCGTTGGCTATCGAATGTCGCCGGAAACTTGGAAGAAGCAAACTTCGGCGTTATCTTCCTCACTTCGAAAAACAAGACGGCACCCTGGATACTCTTTGAGGCCGGTGCCTTATCCAAAAATCTCGATGATGCACGGGTGGTACCCCTTCTGTGCGATCTTTCAGACATCGATTTGACAGGAAATCCGTTAAGCCATTTTCAGTATAGGAAGCTCGTCAAGGACGATGTCGCCAAGATTATCCGTGACATTAGTAGACGTGCTGAACAACCCGCGTCTTGGGAGCGGCTCGCGCGAACCTTCGACATGTTCTGGCCTGAATACGAGAGGGGTTTTTTGCAGATACGAGAGACCGCGGCCAAAGGGGTCGAGAAGCCCGTAAAAGAGAGCACTGCTAACGAGTTGAAGCGAATGCAGCGTTCGATGGATGAAGTGCTCGCTCTCTTGAGAATGTCTCAGATCTCCAGTGCGCCGCCGCATCTGTCGAGTGTCAACTCCGACGATGGATTGTCATTCAATTTTATCCGCAGGGTTGGAGGTGAACGACGCGTCATTGCTCGGCTCAACGGCAGAAGATACATCGCGATCATTGCTCCGGGAGCAACTTCCGCTGAGTTGAAAGACGGTGATACTGAAGAAGCGATAGGGACAATCGTTGTCGCTGAGCCGGAACGTCAGAGCGAGTGGAGGAGGGCAATTCGTTCACTTCTGCTGAAAGGGTGACACACACATTTTTCAGCGAACGCGTCATTCCGGGGCATCGCGTAGCGATGAGCCCCGGAACCCAGGGGCAAACGATGCGCTGGCAGCCCCTTGAGTTCCGGATCACGCTTCGCGCGGCCGGAACGACAGGTAGAAGGATGAAGATGTTGAGCATCACCTTCTTCGCGCCCACCGATCTCCCGGCCATCACCCAGCTCTTCCACGCCTACGCGGCGTCGCTTCCGATCGATCTCGGCTACCAGGGCTTTAACGGCGAGCTGGCCTCGCTCCCCGGCAAATACGCGCCACCAGCCGGCGCGCTTCTCATTGCGCGCGATGTGAACGACGAAGCGCTTGGCTGCGTCGCCATGCGTCCGCTCGATGAGCCTGGCGTCTGCGAGATGAAGCGGCTCTATGTTGCGCCGCCGGGGCGGGGCCAGGGGCTCGGCAGGCAGCTTGCGCTCGCGATCATCGAGGCTGCGCGCGTGGCTGGTTATCGCGAGATG
>CAYUOC010000322.1:0-2260 GCA_964446305.1 uncultured Terricaulis sp.
CAAGGTCCGCAGACGGAAACCAAAACCGGCTTCGAAGTCGATGGCGTGAGCGTCAAGGTTCGCTTGGACTATGGCGCAGGCTTCGTCGATTGGCGCGGCTGGCACATGAACCCCGGCGCGTAAGCCATGGCTGAAGCAACTCTCGAAGAGCTGCGAGCGGCGCGCGATCAAATCGTGATGGGGCGCAGCGTCGTAACGCTCTCGTCGGGGGGCCGGTCCGTTTCATACGGGCCGGCCAATCTGGCAGCGCTCGAAAGGCGCATCCGTGAACTTGAAGCGAATGATGGCGCGCGTCGCGTGAGCGTCGTGGCCGTGCGTTCTGAGAAAGGTTGGTAAGTACGATGAGAAATTATGTTCAACGCGGCGACACCGTGACGCTGATTGCGCCAGCGGCGCTTGCGTCGGGTGAGCCGTTTGCTGTTGGCGCGATCTTCGGTGTTGCGAGCGGTGCGGCTGGCAACGGTGCAGAGGTGGAAGCGGCGCGCGTCGGCGTGTTCGATCTTCCGAAAGCCACGGGCGCGGCGTGGAGCGTCGGCGATCGTCTCTATTGGGACAACTCGGCGAAGAAGGTCACCAAAACCGCGACCAGCAATATCTTCATCGGCGCTGCTCTTGCCGCCGCTCAAAGCGGCGCGACCACGGGCCGAGTGCTTCTAGCCGGCGGTGTTGCTCCCACACCAGCTAGCTAACGGAATTTGGGGCGGGTCCTGTTGAGGGCTAGCCGGTCAGTCCAACAACGGAAGATCACCTCCCTCCGCTCCAGTTCGGGAACTGGGTCAAGGTGATCGGGGCCGGCACTTTCTTTCAAGTCGGGTGAACTAAGATGGCCGCGCTGCCAGCTCGCGAATTCAATCGACGGCTCAAAACCGCTCTCACCGCACTGCGGGAGGCGGGCGCGAAGCGTCTGACGGTCGAAATTTCGCCCGACGGGTCCACCCGCGTCATTGAAACGGCAGAGGATGCCAGCGAGGATGAGGCGGCGCGCGTGGGCCGTCTGATTGAGGAGCGCATGGGTGGGTGACCGCGTAAGGTACTACACGGTCAAGAACGGTCAGGCGTTTTGGACACCTGGCAAATTCGGCGCGAGCTACGGCTTGCCGAAATCGCAGCCGCTCGGTCCCGCTGGTGCTGCGGCAGTTGCTGCTGCCGCGATCTGGAATGGACGATTGGACGAAGCACGCGAGGCGGCGCGTTCGCCGGCGAAGAAGCTTCGCATCTATCCGCCGGGCTCACTCGGTCACTTCTACGAGGCGTTTCAAACAAAGACCGCTTGGCGCTTGATGGCGCCGCGCACGCGCGACGATTACGAACGCGCGTGGCCTGAGATCGAACGTCGCTTCGGCGCGCGGCTTGTCACCAAGATCACGGCGGATGATTCCGAGCGCTTCCATGCCGAGCTGCATCCGGCGCACAATGAGGCCAGCGAGCATTCGTGGAACGAAGCGCACCGCGTTCTCAAGGTTTGGCGCGCGTTGCTTTCTGCGCTGGTGTCTTACGAAATTCGGGCAAGCGCACCGATCGGTCGCGTTTCCAATCCTGCGCCGAAGGGCCGCGATAGTTTGTGGACCCATGATGACGTGATGACGCTCGCGTGGGTGGCGGCGTTGTCAGGGCACAAAGGCATGTCAGCGGCGATTAGGCTGGCGTGGGGCGCGATGCTCGCGCCCGTTGATGTCTGGACGCTGCCGCGATCTGGCTGGCGCACGGGCGCGTCGGGTACGCAGCTCGCGACACAACGCGAAAAGACCGGCAAGCGCGTGCTGCACGCCGTCGGCGCGGACACGCTGGAAGTTGTTGATGCCTACCTGGGCTCGATGCCCACGTTGCTGCCCGATACAAAGATGATCCGCCGCTACAACGGCGCGCCGTATCGCAGCAAAGACACGTTCGGCGATGATTTCCGCGCTGTCCGCGCGATCGCGTTCCCCGGCGATGCTCGCCAATTCCTCGACCTTCGCCGATCGGCGCTCACCGAAGCGCGGCTCGGCGGGGCGACCAAGGATGACATTGGGCTGGCTGCGGCCAACAGCGTCGATCGGTCCGCCAAACTTGAAGAGACCTACCTCCTGGGCGCGTCTGAGCGCGTTCTAGAGGCACGCCAGCTCGGACGGCTGAAAATGGCCGGAGCGAACGGATGAGGGTCAAATTCCGGAATGTCGCCGGACCGCGTTTCCGGAATGGCACTGGGGCTGATCGCCAAGTGCTTGAAAGAATGGCGCGAGTGACGGGGCTCGAACCCGCGACCTCCGGCGTGACAGGC
>CAYUOC010000323.1:0-2231 GCA_964446305.1 uncultured Terricaulis sp.
TGCTGTTTGCGACGCTCGATCCAACGGCGCGCAAAGTGGAGCTGCCGAGCGGCCGGGCGGTGATCATGAGCGATACGGTCGGCTTCATCTCTGACCTGCCGCACGAACTGGTCGAGAGTTTCCGCGCGACGCTTGAAGCGGTGACGGAAGCAGATCTGCTCGTGCATGTGCGCGATATCGCGCACGCTCAAAGCGAAGATCAAAAGGCCGATGTGCTGGCTGTGCTTGAGCAACTCGCCAAGGATGCCGGCGGCAAGTCGCCGCCAGTGCTTGAGGCCTGGAATAAGATCGATTTGCTCGATGAAGCTACGCGCATTGGCCGTTTGCGCCGCGCCGAGGCGGCTGGGCAGGGGCAGGGCGCCCTGCCCCCTGTTGCGCTCTCGGCGGAGACGGGGGAGGGCGTGGACGCCCTGCTCGCCGCGATTGACCGCGCCGCCTTCTCCGCCACGCGCGTCATCACCCTCACCTTGTCCCCCGACGACGCCGGCCGCGTGCGCGCGCAGGTTGCTGCTGCGGGCAAGATTGTCGAAGAAACCACCGACGACGACGGCAATCTTACGCTGCGCGCTGAGCTGCTTGTGGAAGATGCGGCGCGATTTGCGCCGTTAGAGCCCCTACCCGAAGACTTGCGGCCCGCGGCGGAGTAGGGCGCACGTTTCCCGGCCAAGCGTCACGCAACGCGTGATGCGTAGAGCCGGGATCCACGGGCCGTCTTAGCGCAGCGTGTTGGCCCATGGGTCCCGGGTCTCGCTACGCTCTCCCGGGAAACGTTAGCGCGCTAGCCGTTCAACCAGCTCAGCCGCAAACACACTCAGCGTATCGTCGCGCGCGCCCATCACGACGATGCGATCGCCCGGTTCCGCCAGTTCGATCAGCTTGTCGCCACAGGCGCCGCGTTCGGCGAACGCCATCGCTTGCAGCCCGCGTGAACGCACGCCGGCGACGATATTCTCGCTGGTGACGCTGCGGTCGACGGTGCCGCCGAAGTAAACCGGGTCGGGCATGATCAGCACGTCGTCATCGCTCATGTTGCGGGCGAAGCAATCGATGAACTCCTCGCGCATGAGCTTTAGCGGGCCGAAGCCGTGCGGCTGAAACATGATCAGCAGGCGGCCGGGGAAGGCGTGCAGCGTGTTGAGCGTGGCCGTGATCTTGTCGGGGTTGTGGCCGAAGTCATCGATGACGGTGACGTTGTTGGCTTTGCCGACGACTTCGAGGCGCCTCTTCGTGCCGGAGAAGCCCTTGAGCGCCGCTGCCGCCACGTTGACCGGCATACCGAGCGCGCGCGCCACTGAGAGCGCCGCCAGCGCGTTGGAGACGTTGTGCTCGCCCGGCACGGCGAGTTCGACTGTAGCGCTCTCGCGCGTGTCCTTCTCCAACACATCAAACGAGACGCCATCGGGCGCCAGGCGAATGGCTGAGCAGTGCAAGTCGGCCAGGCCGGAGCGCAGGGCGTAGGTGCGTGTCCGCACCTTCGTGGCCATCACCAGCGCTGCTGTTTCCTCGTTGTCCAGGTTCAGCACCGCGATCTCGGCCTTGTTGACGAAACCGGTGAAGAGCGCCCGCAACTCGTCCATGCTTTTATGATCGAGCGCGATGTTGTTCACGACAGCGATTGTCGGCTCGTAACGCGCAATGGAGCCATCGCTTTCGTCGACTTCGCTCACAAATGCGTCGCCCTTGCCGATGAGCGCGCTCGCGAACAGTGCGTCCGGCGTCACGAAGTTCTTCATCACGGCGCCGTTCATCACCGTGGGATCGCGGCCGGCGCGATGCAGCAGCCAGGCGATCATGCCCGTTGTGGTCGACTTGCCGCTGGTGCCGGCGACACCGATCCGGACCGGCGCGGCGTTGAACAATTCCGCCAGCAGCTGCGGCCGCTTCAAATCCTGCGCGCCGACGCGCTTGGCAGCGACGACATCGCCCACGGTGTCTTCGACGGCGGCAGAGCGCACCAAGATCTGGTCAGCGCTGGTGATGCCGGAGCCGTCTTGCGGGAAGAGGGCGATGCCCTGGGCTTTCAAATACTCGAATTTCGCGCCCAAGCGGCCCTGATCGAGCGAACGATCGCTGCCGGCGACCGTCACACCCTTACCGCGCAGGATCAGCGCCAGCGGCAGCATCCCCGAGCCGCCGACTCCGCTGAAGAAATAGGATTTTGCCTGACTCATTGGCCCCGGTTATGACGAGAAACGCTGATTTTCGGAAGGACGTGAACACAGCATGGCCGC
>CAYUOC010000324.1:0-2208 GCA_964446305.1 uncultured Terricaulis sp.
TACTTGTCGAAATCGCGTTCGCCCTCGGCGTAAAGCAACACGTCATCGATGAAGAAGTTGCCGGTGCATTCTTTCGACGGCTTGTTGAAGATTGCGTGGGCGGCGTCGGCCATGATGTCGACGCTGCGGCAGTGGCTCATGCCCTCTTGGCCCGCGAGTGCGAACTCGATCGCGGCGGTCGCGATGCCGGTGCGCGGCCAGAGCGCATTAAACGCGATGCCGTCGTCCTTGAACTCTTCGGCCATGCCGAGCACGCACATGCTCATGCCGTACTTCGCCATCGTGTAAGCGACATGGCCGCCGAACCAGCGCGGGCTCATATCAAGCGGCGGCGACAGCATCAGCACATGTGGATTGGACGCTCGCTTCAGATGCGGGATGCAAGCGCGCGAGGTCAGGAACGTGCCGCGCATGTTCACCTGATTCATGAGATCGAAGCGGCGGATGTCAGTCTGCAGCGTGCCAGTGAGTTGGATGGCGCTCGCATTGTTCACGCAGATATCGATGCCGCCGAAGCGCTCGATCGCGGCATCAACCGCTGCCTGAATGCTGTCGGGCTCGCGCACATCAACGACGACAGGCAGCGCTTGCCCGCCCGCCTTCTCAATCTCCTCGGCGGCGGAATAAATCGTCCCCGGCAGCTTCTTGTGCGGCTCGGCCGTCTTGGCTGCGATCACAACATTCGCCCCGTCGCGCGCGGCGCGGAGCCCGATGGCCAAGCCGATGCCCCGGCTGGCGCCGGTAATGAATAAGGTTTTTCCGCGCAAACTCATGGGTTCCTCACCTCGTTTTGGCCACAATAGGCGGTTCCCGCGCGCAATCTAGCGTGAGCGCGCACACTCCGGTCTTGACTGGACGGTCTGGAAAGAGAGATTCCGCCCCTGAGGGCAAGGTTTGGAGGACTACCGGATGCGCAAACTCGCGCTTGCCGCCGCTTTGAGCGTTGGACTGGTCGCGGGCGGTGTCGCCTGGGCCGAGCAATTTAATGACCCGAACGGCCGCCTGACGTTCAATGCGCCGTCTGGATGGCGCGTACAGCCACGCAATGCCGGCAACCAAACGGCGGTGTTGGCCTTCAACGCCACCAATGATTGCTATTTCTTCGGCGCCGATAATCCGGGCACGGCCAACAGCTCAGCCGAAGCGGCCATGAACACGCGCGATCCGATTGCCGCATCGGCTTGGGTGACCTACGCCTCGCCGATCCGCGACTTCTTCGAAGGCGCTCCGGCGACTCTGGTCTCGCAAAGCGTTGATACGAGCGGCGCTTGGCCAGTGCAGCGGGCTGAATTGCGCGGCCCCAGCAAGACCGTCTACGGCGCGGTGCTGATCCGCCCGGGCGTTGAAATACGCGCGTTCTGCGCCGGCGCGAACTCGGCCGCGGCCTATGACTCGATCTTCTCTTCGTTGGGACATCCGAACGATGCGGCTTGGCAACAAGCCGCGAACCAACAGCGCACGGACCGCGAGGCCCGTCAGACGGAACAGCAAACGCAGCAGCCGCAACAAGCGCAGCAGCCGCAGGGATATGACATCTGCAACGATCCCAACATTCCGCTGCGCGACGCGCGCCGCCGCCGTTGCGACGATTAACGCCCCGGACATTAGCGTAAACGCTTGGTTATCCTCGCGTTTACGCGCAATTCACGACGATGGCTCAAACCATGAGCCATGAACGGACGAGTCCACCGAGCCCTTGCAGCGCCCCTCCCGGGCGCTGCAAGCCGTTTGGGCGCTGACCGCGGCCTCGTTGCCGCGCTGACGGCGCTCGCACTTGGCGGTGTTTCCCTTTTCTCGCCGCCGCTCGCGGTGCTGGGGCTTGCCCTGCTCGCTGCACGCATTCTGCTGAGCGGCGAAGCTGTCCGCATCGATTGGCTCAGCCTGATCGGGCCAGCGTTCGCGGCGCTCGTGGTCGGTATGTTCGTCGGCCTCGCTGGCGCCATCGGCACGCTCTTCGTTTGGCGCCTGTTTGCCGACACACGCTGGAGCATTGGCGAAGCGACGCGACTCGCGACCGCCGCCGGGCGCCCGGCAGAAACCACCTTCAAGGCGCTCGCTCATGCTTGGCTGACCCCGGCCTATGGCCTGATGATTGTCGCTTACACAGCGCCGCACATGATCGCGGGCCTGCCGCTCGATCTGCCGCATGTGCCGGTTTGGCTTGTGATCGGTACGGGCGTGTTGGCGGCTGGCGCCTTCTTTGACTGG
>CAYUOC010000325.1:0-2187 GCA_964446305.1 uncultured Terricaulis sp.
TCCGGTGGCCGTGGCCGCGGCTCCCGCCGCCGGTGGCGGCGCTCCGGCCGAAGCCGCCGAAGAGCAGACCGAGTTCACCGTCGTCCTGACCGCCGCCGGCGACAAGAAGATCAACGTGATCAAGGAAGTTCGTGCGATCACGGGCCTCGGTCTTAAAGAAGCTAAGGACCTCGTTGAAGGCGCGCCGAAGCCGGTGAAGGAAGGCGTGAACAAGGCGGATGCCGAAAAGTTCAAGGCCCAACTTGAAAAGGCCGGTGCGAAGGTCGATCTGAAGTAACTCGCAAACATTGGACGGAAGCAGGGGCCCAAACGGCCTCCGCTTCCGTCTTTTGCGCGTCTCGACTTGGAGATGCGCCGGAATTTCCCCCGCCCGGGATGTTCTGAACGAAGGGTCGGGTTCGCGCTTTCGGGCGCGGAGCCAGGGCGGAAGAGGCGGCTCATGTGCCGCGCTTGGCGGGTCTAGTGGCCGGGGTCCGCACGAAAGCGCAGCGCGCATTGGGAAGAACAGATGACTCTGTCCTACACCGGTAAGAAGCGTATCCGTAAGTCGTTCGGGAAGATTCCCGAAGCAGGTTCGATGCCGAACCTGATCGAGGTGCAAAAGAGCTCCTACGATCAATTCCTGCAGAAGGACGCTCGTTCCTACGAGCGCATTGAAGAAGGCCTGCAGGCCGTTTTCAAGTCCGTATTCCCAATCCGCGATTTCTCGGATCGCGCAGTGCTGGAATATGTGTCGTACGAATTCGAAGAGCCGAAGTTCGACGTCGAAGAGTGCCAACAGCGCGACATGACCTACGCAGCTCCCTTGAAGGTGAAGCTGCGCCTCATCGTCTTTGAAACGGACGAAGAGACGGGCGCGAAGTCGGTCAAGGACATCAAGGAACAAGACGTCTATCTCGGCGACATCCCGCTGATGACGGACAAGGGCACGTTCGTCGTGAACGGCACCGAGCGCGTGATCGTGTCTCAGATGCACCGTTCGCCGGGCGTCTTCTTCGATCACGACAAGGGCAAGACTCACGCCTCCGGCAAGCTCTTGTTTGCAGCGCGCGTGATCCCGTACCGCGGCTCGTGGCTCGACTTCGAGTTCGACGCCAAGGACATCATGTTCGTCCGTATCGACCGGAAGCGTAAGCTGCCGGCGACGACGCTGCTGTACGCGCTCGGCATGTCGAGCGAGCAAATCCTCGCCACGTTCTACCAAACGTCGATCTACAAGCGCGTGAAGGCGGGCTGGACCACGAAGTATCGCGCCGAGCGCTGGCGCGGCGTGAAGCCGACGTATGATCTCGTCGACGCGAAGACCGGCAAGGTCGTCGCAGAAGCCGGCAAGAAGATTTCGGCGCGCAATGCTAACAAGCTGGTCGAAGACGGCGTCGTGGACATCCAAGTCCCGTCGGAAGACCTGTTCGACCGCTACATCGCTGAAGACATCGTCAATCCGGAAACGGGTGAGATCTACGTCGAAGCCGGCGACGCGCTGAGCGAAGCCGTGCTGGCTACGCTGATCGAGTCCGGCATCCACGATCTGCCGATCCTCGACATCGATCCGGCGACGGTTGGTCCGTACGTCCGCAACACGCTGAAGCTCGATAAGAACGAGAACCGCGAACAAGCGCTGTTCGATATCTATCGCGTCATGCGTCCGGGCGAGCCGCCGACGATCGACACGGCTGAAGTCCTCTTCAACGGCCTCTTCTCCGATGGCGAGCGCTACGATCTTTCCGCGGTCGGCCGCGTGAAGATGAATATGCGCCTCGGGCTCGATACGGATGACACCATCCGTATCTTGCGCTTGGAAGACATCCTCGAAGTGCTGAAGACGTTGACCGATCTGCGCGATGGCCGCGGCGAAGTCGACGACATCGACAACCTCGGCAACCGCCGTGTGCGCTCGGTCGGCGAGCTGATGGAAAATCAGTATCGCATCGGCCTGCTGCGCATGGAGCGCGCGATCAAGGAACGTATGTCGTCGGTCGACATCGAAACCGTGATGCCGCACGACCTGATCAACGCGAAGCCGGCGGCTGCCGCCGTGCGCGAGTTCTTCGGCTCGTCGCAACTCTCGCAGTTCATGGACCAAACCAACCCGCTCTCCGAGATCACGCACAAGCGTCGTCTCTCGGCGCTGGGCCCGGGTGGTCTGACGCGCGAGCGCGCCGGCTTCGAAGTCCGCGACGTGCACTT
>CAYUOC010000326.1:0-2137 GCA_964446305.1 uncultured Terricaulis sp.
TGCAGCCGCGTCCGCCGGTCGTGACCATCATGGGCCACGTCGACCACGGCAAGACATCGCTGCTGGATGCGCTCCGCCAGACCGACGTCGTGTCCGGAGAGCACGGCGGCATCACCCAGCACATCGGCGCCTATCAGGTGCGTCTGCCAGATGGCCAGCGCGTCACCTTCCTCGATACGCCGGGCCACGCCGCGTTCAGCGCCATGCGTTCGCGCGGCGCGCAAGTCACGGACATCGTGGTGCTGGTGGTCGCGGCCGATGACGGCGTCATGCCGCAAACGGTTGAGGCCATTCATCACGCGCGCGCTTCGGGCGCGCCGATCATCATCGCCATCAACAAGATCGATAAGCCGGACGCGAACCCCACACGGGCGCTCACGGATTTGTTGCAGCACGAGATCGTGACGGAAGCGCACGGCGGCGACACGCTTGCGGTTGAAGTCTCGGCGTTGAAGAAGACTGGCCTCGACAAGCTGGTCGAGACCATCCTGCTGCAAGCCGAGGTGATGGACCTCAAGGCGAACCCGGATCGCGCCGCCGAAGCGACGGTGATCGAATCCAAGCTCGACAAGGGCCGCGGCACAGTTGCGACGGTACTGGTCCAGAAGGGCACGCTGAAGCGCGGCGACATCGTTGTCGTCGGCGCCCAGGTGGGCCGCGTGCGCGCGATCACCAACGAGCGCGGCCAGCAGCTGCAAAGCGCGGGTCCGTCGGAGCCGGTTGAGATCATGGGCCTCGAAGGCGTGCCGGAGCCGGGCGATGTGCTGAACGTCGTCGAGAACGAGAACCGCGCCCGCGAAGTCGCGAACTATCGCGCGCGCGCCAAGAAGCAGAAGAACGCCGGCGGGCCGTCGCGTACGGGCACATCGCTCGAGAGCATGATGGCGAAGTTCAAGGATTCGACGGCGAAAGAGCTGCCGATCCTGATCAAAGCCGACGTGCAAGGTTCGGCCGAAGCCATCGTGGGCTCGCTCGAAAAGCTCGCGCACGAAGAAGTCCGCGCGCGCGTGGTTCTTTCCGGCGTCGGTGCCATCAACGAGTCGGACGTTCAGCTCGCCAAGGGCTCGGGCGCGCCGATCATCGGCTTTAACGTTCGTGCTTCGAAAGAGGCGCGTGACTTGGCCGAGCGCGAAGGCGTCGAAATCCGCTATTACAACATCATCTATGACCTGATCGACGACATCAAAGGCGTCATGTCGGGCATGCTCGCGCCGCTCACGCGCGAAACCTTCCTCGGCAATGCCGAGATCTTGGAAGTGTTCAATATCTCCAAGGTCGGCAAGGTTGCGGGCGTGAAGGTCACCGAAGGCGTCGTCCGCAAGGGCGCCAAGGTCCGTATCCTGCGCGATGACATCGTCATTCAGGAAATGGGCACGCTCACCACCTTGAAACGCTTCAAGGAAGAGGTGGACCAGGTTCAGATGGGTCAGGAATGCGGCATGAGCTTCGGCCAGTTCCAGGACATCAAGCAAGGCGATGTCATCGAGTGCTTCAACGTTGAAGTTGTGCAGCGCTCGCTCTGAGGCGGACATGCGGCGGATCATTCTAACAGCCATTGCTGTGCTGGCGCTGGGCGTAAGCGCCTGCGACCGCAATCGCGGGGATTCCGCCGTGCCTGGCGAGCGCCCGGAAACGGTGGTCGAAGCCGAAACGCGCGTCGATACGGTGCCGCAAGAGGAGCCGGCGATCGCGCGCTCGCAATGGCGAGCCGCCAACGAGGATGCGCGCGGCGTCACTGGCAATCTGCGCGTCAGCCTGCAGGCGCGGCGCGGCGGGCCATTGGTGTTTGCGTTCGCAACCGGCGTGACGGTCACGGCGCAGCCCTACAATGTCGTGCCGGCGGATTCGCGCTCCGGCGTCGGCGGGCAGAGCTTCGCGGCGGTGCTCGGCGGCGATCCGCGCGTGCAGGTCTATCTCTACCGTGTGATCTCCGAGAACGTGACGCCGAGCGCGCCGCGCGGCGGCCTCTGCGGCGAAGCCGTTTCGCGTTATCTGGCGGTCAGCGAGTTTGTCGATGGCGCCGGGCGGTGGGTGTTCAAGATCGCGGCCTTCAGCGGCGACACGCAGCCGCCATCGAGCTCCGATCCACAACTCTGCAACGCCTACTCGTACACGGCGCAGTAAAATGAAACGCAAG
>CAYUOC010000327.1:0-2093 GCA_964446305.1 uncultured Terricaulis sp.
CTAGGCAAACGCGCGCACGTCCCCGAACTTGCCGGCGTTGAAATCCGTGATCGCCTGGCGAATCTCGGCTTCGGTGTTCATCACGAACGGCCCGTACCACGCGACCGGTTCTTCGATCGGCTCGCCGCTTAGGATCAGCACCTTCGCGTCGCTCTCGGCCTCAAGCTCAATCGCACCGCCTTCGCGTTCGAAGATCGCGAACTGCGCATCGCGCGCGACCTCGTCGCCATTGAGCTTCACCGCACCGCTCTGCACAAGCACAGCAAGCGTATGGCCCTCAGGCAGCGTGAAAGCCGTCTTCGCGCCGGCGTTCAGGCCCACATCCCAAATGTTGATCGGCGTGAACGTCCGCGCCGGGCCACGCGCGCCAGCGTACTCGCCGGCGATCACGCGCAAGCGCCCGGCGTCGCTGGGCAAGTCCACTGGCGGGATGTCCGCATCCAACAGCCCCTGATAACCAGGCGAACTCATCTTATCCTTTGCCGGCAAATTCACCCAAAGCTGCACCATTTCCATAGTGCCGCCGTTCTTCGTGAACGCAGCCGAGTGAAACTCCTCGTGCAGAATGCCGGACGCCGCCGTCATCCATTGCACGTCGCCCGGGCCGATGTGGCCGCCATTGCCGGTGCTATCGCGGTGATCGACTTCGCCAGAATAGACGATCGTCACCGTCTCAAAGCCGCGATGCGGATGCACGCCGACGCCGCGCTTCTGTGGCGCGGGTGCAAACTCAGTCGGTGGCGCGTAATCGAGCAAGATGAATGGCGAAAGCAACGCGCCATGTGTCTGCGGCGAGAACATCGAGCGCACGGGGAAACCATCCCCCACCCAATGCGGGCGCGGCGCATCCTGAACGACAACAAGCTTTCTCATGGCGTGAACCCTCTTCACGCCTTCAAATATGCCCCTGCCGCGCGAGTGCAATAAGGCACATGTATGAGACCTACGACGCTGGGTTCTGGGCGAAGAAGTCCGAACGAATACGCTCTACGATTTGGACCATGGCTTGCTCACTGCCGCGATCAGGGGTGCGATTCATGAGCACGATGAGACCGTTGCGGTTGGCGCGGTCAAAGAAGAACGCGGTGAAGACGCCGGCATCGGAGCCAAGATGACCGGTCAGCCCATCGCGATCGCGCCAAAAGAAACGCTGACGCGCATCGGCGCCCTCGGCTTGCAAACGGAACATCTCCGCCATGCTTTCGGACGAGAGCACGCGCCGGCGCCCTAGCGCGCCATCACTGAAGACGAACCGCATCAGTATGGCCAGATCGCTCGCCGATGCGTTCAAGGCGCCGTCGGGATAGTTCGGATTGCCGTAATGCGGAAGCGGCGTTGTCGATGCATTGTAGCGCACCGCCAGTTCGTTGGGGCCATAGTCAGCGATGCGCCAGGAGGTGTGGCGCATGCCCAGTGGGCGGAAGAGCGTGCGCGCTTGGTAGCTGGCGAGTGACTCACCAGCGACAGATTCCAGCACCGCGCCAGCGACGCCAGCGCCGAGATTGCTATATTCGCGCGCGGCGCCTGGCGAAGCGTTCAAATAGAACGCGCCTTCATTGTATCGCGCGCCGCCGGGCACGAGCAATTGGCGCACGAAATCGCCAACGGCCAAGGGCGGATCGGCATTCGGGACATACGTCGTCTCGTCCAAGAAATCAGCGATGCCGGAGGTGTGTGCGGCGAGCGTGCGGACGGTGATGCGCTCGCCTTCGATGTTTGGGTTGTCGACCTCGAAATCCAGATAGTCGTTCACGTCAGCGTCGAGATCGAGGCGGCCCTCCTCGCGAAGACGCAACAACCCCATGCCCAGGACAGGCTTTGAGATCGAAGCGAGGTTCATTGGCGTGTCAGCGGTCATCGCTCGGCCGCGCTCAATATCGGCGTAGCCGTAGCCCGCGCTATGCACGGTTTCGCCGTCGCGCAGCACGACGATAGCGACGCCTGGGATCGCAGACTCGGCGATGGTTTGACTTATGAACGCATCAAACGGCGCGTGTTCGTCCGGCGGCGCGGACGCACACGACACAACGAACACCATGGCCGCGAAAGCCAGCCCCACCCTGTTTTGCTTCATGGGACCAGGATGCGGCGGC
>CAYUOC010000328.1:0-2062 GCA_964446305.1 uncultured Terricaulis sp.
GAGCTGCAAACGCCAGAGCTTCACGCTCAATCGCATCCCCCGCCTTGGTGTGAGCTTGGTACCAAAGGCCCTCCGTGCGGGGGGTAGGCGCATGATACGGGTGGGGACGGGGGTGTGGGATAGATTTTTTTGGGGTGCGAACTCGCGACCCTTAGCTCCCAAAGCTAATGCTCTACCCCGCGCCCTCATCGCTGCCGAAATGCGCGAGGACATCCATCGAGTCATGCAGGACGCGGAGGATGGTGAGCGTCGTATCATCGAATGTGAAAACGATGACGTGGCGCGGCTGCTTCGGCGGCGCGCCGCGCGCGCGGGCGTGACGGAGATGGAATGTGTAGGGCGCGCGCGGCAGGTCTTCGCGGCGTTGCACATTGGCCCGCTGAGGATCGGCGCAAAGCAATGCAAACGTGCGCTGCATCAGCGCGCCGTACTTTTGCTGTGCGCCTTCGCCGAACACGCGGCGTGAATAGGCGCGGATTTTCTTGATGTCGGCGCGGGCGGGCGGCTCGATGACGAGCCGTCTCATTCGGCTGCTGTGCCTTTTGCCGCCGCTTGCTCGGCGGCGATCTCCGCTTCGATCTCTTCATCGATTTCGGCGAAGAAGGCGTCGATGTCGTCAACGACGACACCCTCGCCGCGATCGAACGAGTCCCAGCCTTCCTGCACGGCCTGACGCAGCAGATCGAGCTTGCGCGCGCGTCGCTCCTCCTCGGCGCGGAGTAGGCGCAAGCCGGCGCGCACCACTTCGCTGGCGTTCTGATACTGCCCGGAGGCGATCAGCTCGGCGACATAGGCGTCGAGGGCGGGGGTGAGATTGATGTTGCGCGTGACCATGGGGGGAGGATGGGGTGGTTGGCAAAGATTGGCAAGTGGTTAGTTTTGCAAGCCTAATTTCTCATAATGATCAAGGTCGACCTGATCGAAATGCTCCGGGCGATAGGGGAACGGATTACCCGGAGTTTCGTCGCGGCAAAGCGAAACGACGCCGACCATTGAGTTTAAAAGTGAGGGCATGTCCAAAAAGAAGCGAAGCATTCCGTTGTCACTTAGAATGTCGAGGCGATCGCTCGGCGCCTTGAATGGGGTGTGACGAGCGAACAGCGCAGTGGACTCCTGTAGCTGGCAAAGACCATGTAAGTGCGCCGTAGGAAGTTCCGCCGTGACCTCTTTGAGCATTCTTTCGAGAGAGTTTTGGTCTGGCCCAGAATAGCCAAACACGAAAAATCGCGGCGGCAGGCCAGACTTGTACCTCAAGTGCTGAACGGGCGCGCGCGGCGTCACTGGTGCCTGTCGAACATACGCTTTGTTGGGCTTCGCATCTCCTCCGCTCATTTCGCGCAGGCGAACACACTTCTCAAAGGCGTCTTTGATCGCGACTTTGTTAAGCGTCGTTTTCACCTCGATGACGCCATACACCATTTCAATCGGGAAGATTTGCCAAGCGTCCGAGGCATAGAACGGCACGTTGTTGGCTCGATCATAGATGATGATGTCGCATTGTCGACTTTCGCTTATAGAGTCTCCTCCGGATACAATGAAGCCTGTCCCAAGGCCAAATTTTTCGGGAAGATATCGGCGCATTGTTCGCACTAGATGAGATTCGTTGAGTCTTCCCTTTTCTCCCGGGTGGGCCGTTAGGCGGCTGAAGTAGTCGGCGTCCGTCCGTAGCTGACGGATTGTGCCTTCCATGAGAGCGTTGAGATTGAACGACGCCATCGGGCACCTCGCGAATTGCCGGGCTAGGTTATCCCAAAGTGCACTACCGTGAACCCTCTCCCCCGCGAGGGGGAGAAAGCGGGTGAGGGGGCGCGTGTCAGGATGAGGCGCCCCGTTGATGAAGTGCGCGTTCTGAACCACGCCCCCTCATCCGGCGCGTGCCGCGCCACCTTCTCCCCCTCGCGGGGGAGAAGGGAGAGGTTGGCGCTAATCGATAGCCGCGCGCTTCTCGCCCGTCGGATGAACGTAAATCTCGCTGCCGACTTCTTTGAACTTGGCGCTCATGTCGGCCATCCCCGCCTCCTGCGCTTCCTTCTTTGCCGCATAATCCCGCACGTCCTGCGTG
>CAYUOC010000329.1:0-2055 GCA_964446305.1 uncultured Terricaulis sp.
TTCGCGCCGGTCTTTTCCACGATTTCGCGGATCACCTTGCCGCCGGTGCCGATCACTTCGCGGATCTTATCGACCGGGATTTTGATCTGCTCGATACGCGGTGCGTTCTTGCCGACTTCGCCGCGCGGGGCGTCCATCGCCTTGTTCATCTCGCCGAGAATGTGCAGGCGCGCGTGATGTGCGCGATCGAGCGCCACTTGCATGATCTCTTGCGTGATGCCGGCCACCTTGATGTCCATTTGGAGCGAGGTGATGCCGTTGGCGGTGCCGGCGACCTTGAAGTCCATGTCGCCGAGGTGATCTTCGTCACCCAGGATGTCGGTCAGAACTTCGAAGCCGTAGTCTTCGAGGATGAGGCCCATGGCGACACCGGCGACCGGCGCCGAAATCGGCACGCCCGCATCCATCAGCGCCAGCGACGAACCGCAAACCGTGGCCATCGACGACGAGCCGTTCGACTCGGTGATCTCGGAAACGAGACGCACCGTGTACGGGAATTGCTCAGCTGACGGCAGAACCGCCTTCATCGCGCGCCACGCCAACTTGCCGTGGCCGATTTCGCGGCGGCCGGCGCCACCCATACGGCCGGTTTCACCGACGCTGTAGGGAGGGAAGTTGTAGTGGAGCATGAAGCGCTCTTTGGTCGTGCCAGAGAGCGCGTCGATAAATTGCTCGTCTTCGGCGGTGCCGAGCGTTGCAACCACGATCGACTGCGTTTCACCGCGGGTGAACAGCGCCGAACCGTGCGTGCGCGGCAGGATGCCAACTTCGGAAACGATCGGACGAACCTTATCGACCGGACGGCCGTCGATGCGGCCCTTTTCCTTGACGATGCGGCTGCGAACGACGTCGCTTTCGACTTCCTTGAAGACTTCCTTGATTACGTTGGCGTCGTAGCCATCCGGGTTCGCTTCAGTCTTCGCGAGCGCGGCTTTCACCTTGTCGCGCAGTTCGCCGACCTTGCCGTAACGCTCGGCCTTCACCGTGATCTTGTAGGCGGCGGCGAGATCCGTGCCGACGAGATCTTGGATCTTGGCTTTGAGCGCCGAATTGTCCGGCGGGCTGAATTCGAACGGCTCTTTGCCGGCCTTTTCAGCCAGATCGATGATCGCATCGATCACCGGCTGCATGCCCTTGTGGGCGAGCGCGAGCGACTCGAGCATTTGCGCTTCCGAGAGCTCCTTCACTTCCGACTCGACCATCATGATCGCGTTGGCGGTGCCGGCGACGACGAGATCGAGGTCCGACGTCTTCATTTGCTCGATCGTCGGGTTCAGCACGGCCTTGCCGTCGATCCAGCCCACGCGGCTGGCGGCGATCGGGCCCATGAACGGAACGCCGGAGATCGTCAGCGCGGCAGAGGCCGCAACCATGGCCAGCAGATCGGATTCGTTTTCGTTGTCCCAGCTCAGCACCGTGATGATGACTTGGACTTCGTTCTTGAAGCCATCGACGAACAGCGGACGGATCGGGCGGTCGATCAGGCGCGACAGCAGTGTTTCGCGTTCAGTCGGACGGCCTTCGCGCTTGAAGAAGCCGCCAGGAATGCGGCCCGAGGCGAAGTACTTTTCTTGGTAGTTCACGGTCAGCGGAAAGAAGTCCTGACCGGGCTTCGCTTCCTTCGCGTACACGACGGTCGCGAGGAGCGCGGTCTCGCCCCAGGTCGCGTAGACGGCGCCGTCAGCTTGGCGCGCGATCTTGCCGGTTTCGAGCGTGAGCTTGCGCCCTGCCCAATCGAGGGAAACGGATTTCACATCAAACATACATCTAACTCCAGGCCGGAAGCCGGTGCTTCCTCAGGCCTTGTCGGTGCGCAACAGCGGATTCCGTTGCGCGAATTGCCTCCGGCCCGAATGGCCGGAGGTTCGTTCTTCGTCCTTCTCCCCTCCGTGGGAGAAGGTGTCAGCGCGCAAAGCGCGATGACGGATGAGGGGTGAATTGCGTGAGGTCTGACGCATCAGCGCTGGCACCCCTCACCTGCGCTCGCAACCGAGCGCTGTCCACTCCCACAAGGGGAGAAGACGAGAGTTTCGCATAGCGGCGCAGACCCAGCAT
>CAYUOC010000330.1:0-2005 GCA_964446305.1 uncultured Terricaulis sp.
CATGCCCCGCGTTATTGAATTGCCCGAAAAGCTCGCCGACGAGGCCGAGACCGCCGCCGCCGCCGCCGGGGAAACGGTGGAGGCGTTCGTCGCGCGCGCAGTCGCATTCGAGTTGGAGCGCGAACGGACGGATAAGTTCTTCGCCGAGCGGCGCGCGCGCGCCAATGTTGAGCGCGCGATGGAAATCCTCAACCGTGAAGGCGGCGAGCCTCCGCAGCCAGGCGATGAACTGCCCGAGGGTTACGTCCGCACGCGCTGAGCGGTCAACCATTGGATGCCAGTACGGGCTCACTTGGACTGCTCAACGCCTAGCCCCTCCGGTAGCGGGCCGCTGCTTACGCAGCTTCCTTCAGGCGGTTGAAGGCATCCGCCGTGAAACGGAAATCGGCGCCGACACCGGCCGCCTCAAGAATGTAGGTACTGATTTCCTCTTGCGCCTTGCGCAGCCAGGTCAGGTCTGCCGTCAGATAGTCGAAGCTCACGTCGCCGCGCAGGCTATGGCCCATCAGCAGGCGGATGGCGATGTCGCTCACATGCGCCGAGGTGGCGAGTGTGCGATAGGTGTGGCGGAAGACGTGCGGGTGAACACTCGCTTCTTCGCCGCGTTGCTCCACATACGCGGCCGGCGGCGTCATGCCGCTGAAGTCCAACTTGTCCACATGGCGGTGAACATCCCCTTCGGTCAGAACTTTTCCTTTTCGGCGGCGAGGACCGCGCAAGCTGGGAAAGAGATAGGGATTGTCCGGCAAGAGATCGTTCTCTGGCATTCGCGTGGTCAGAAGCGAATATGCGACCTCCGACAAGGGTAGTCGCAGGACCTTCGCTTTGGACTTTACGATAAGGGTCTTGTCCTCGTGATTGATGTTGGAGTCTTGCATAGGCAGCACGGCGCCTTCGCGCAGGCCTGTCAGGAGGAAAAGAAACGCGCCCTTGCGTGCCAGCGGACTTTCGAGCCCTTCAATCTGCCGCCACAAGCGCTTGACCTCATCGGTCACAAAGCCAGCTTCACGCGGCTCGACTTCGTTCATATCGAAGATTTCGGGCGGTGGTGGCACTTTGCTTCGCATCGTCTTATGGGCGCGATTCCACACCGCCCGCAGCACGCGCATTTGCGTGTTGGCTTCGGCAGGCGTCCGCTCCGACACATTGTAAAAGTGCTTGATCAGCTTCCGGGGGTCATCCGCCAAGTCAGTCAGCGCTGTGTCTGAGAAATCCTTCAGCGCGACTTCGATGATGCGCGTGTATTCGGACAGCGTCGTTGGCGCCAAAGGCTTCTTCTTCTTTTTGGCCTGTGTGCGCGCGCTTTTGTACAACTCCCAGGCCATACGCAATGTGATCGGCTTGTTGGCCTCGACCTGCTCGGGCGTGGGTTCCGCCGCCTTGATGTGCGGATCGACGCCGGCGCGAAATTCATCCTTCTTGGCTGCCGCAGCCGACCGCGCGTCCTTGAGCGTCATGCCAGAGCCGTCAGCCGCCCAACGCCCAAGCACAACCTCGGCCGACTTGAAGCGGCCATCGGGCTGTTTGATCGAACCGCCAAAGACGAACGCAATGCCTTTCCGGCCGCGCTGAATACGCAGGCCCGGCACGGCGCGCCGACCACTGTCAGATAGCTCGTAATTAGACGCGCCATCGGGCGGAGGCGGCAAGCGGCCAAGTAGGGTCTCCGTCACGCCGCCGGCCAATTCGCGCGCCGACACTCGGTGCGCTGCGAGGTGCGCGGCGACAGCTTGCGAGCGAGAGCGAACACCGTTTTGCGAGACTTGTTGCTGCGCCATCGTCACCCTCAGATTCTCAAATTTCCCAAGAATTTCCCAAGAAAAAAATCGGCAAGCGCCTACCACGCGTGCTAACATCAAATTAGACGCGTTTCCGAAAAAGTCCATATTTCAAAGTGTTTAGAGCAAATTCTGACAAGCCACGCCAAACCGTGCAGAGCCATTTTAGCCAACTACGAATCTGGGGGTCAGGAGTTCGAATCTCTTCGGGCGCGCCATTTCTTCAC
>CAYUOC010000331.1:0-1986 GCA_964446305.1 uncultured Terricaulis sp.
GATTTGTCGGCTTTGCGGCTGCGGCCGCGCTTTCAACGGCGTTCGGTTCTGGCGCTAGCGCACAAACAAATGACGACGCGGATGGCGAATTTGACGGGCTTGAGCCGCTAGACCCGCTGCCCGCAACCTTCACCCCAGGCTTGAGCGCGGGCGATTATCGGCCAACACAGAATTTTGGCTCACAGCCGCCGCCGCCCGTCTACATGGGTATCGCCGAGATCATTTTGAAAAGCGCGCCGGTGCGATGCCGGCCGTTCGATGTCGCGCGTTACTTTAGCGACGTTCGAATGGGACAGATTCCTGAGAATACGCTCGATACACTTGAGCGCTATTTGCGGCGCCAAAGCCGGAGCGATCTGTTCACGACCGATTTTCTCAAACTTTTCGCATACGACTGGGAGCAGAACAACTACTACAATCCGGTGGTGGTTCAGTTCATCACGGGCATCCGGCAAACGCCGTACGCTGGCGATCTGACGCCCTGGTGCGCGGCGTTCATGAACTGGTGCATTTCGCGCTCACAGGCCTCTAACCCGGATTATGTGGCGTTCTCGGGCGCGCTGTTAGCGCGTGGCACACGCAGCGCCTCCTCCGGCTCGTTCCGCTGCTACGGCGAAGAAACTGAAGAGCCGCGCGAAGGCGATATTGTCGTGTGGGCGAAAATGGGGACGGAAGCGCAAACCTGCCCTGTAAACCTCAACAACGCCCAGGGTCACGTCGGCTTCTTCGTGAGCGCCGTGCCACGGCCGAACAGACCGCCCGCCTATCGTGTGCTCGGCGGCAATCAAGGTTTCACTGGGGCCAGACCAAATTCGACTGCCTCTGAGGTGTCTCAGAGCGATGTCGCCCAAGCGGTTTCCTACCGGACCATCGGCAAACGGTTTCTCGACCGGACCTTCCACTCTGTGCGAACCAACTCGCTCCTGCGAGGCGCGTAATGAGAAATCTGGCGGGGGCGCTGCTCGGCGCGCTGTTGTTGTGGCCGTTGGCAGCGTCGGCGGAGCCACCGCAAGATCGTGAGCGAGAGGCGGTGGGCGTGGTTGTCGTGCGGCTGCTGGACAGCGCAGGCGAGCAAGTTCACTTCGAGCGCGGCACCGGCGTCGTGCTGACGCCTGACGGCCGCGCGCTTACCGCAGCGCATTTGTTTGACGCGGAAGATGCTTATTCCATTTGCACGGCCGCCGCAGGCGCGCCCTCGGGACGACGCTGCCTTATCGAGTTCTACTTGCGCGGTGACACGCGTCGCCTGGCCTATGCGCACATCGCATCGGAACGCTCGGCAACGCACGACTACATTTTGCTCCAGTTGCCGGACGCCAATGATGCGATCAACAGACCAACGTGGCCGTATGCTTTTGTTGGGCAAACCACACCACGCGCGAGCGATGCGCTGTTCGCCGCAGGTTATCCGGGCGAAGAGGCGCTTCAACCAGGCGTGCCCAGCGTCCTTTCCGTAGCGCCCGGCGTTATGTCGGCCGGATCGGCACAAGCGTGCACTGAAGGCGATGGCTGGGGCATATCCAACGCGATGTCCGGACAAACGGCGCCAGGCTTTAGCGGCGGCCCGGTGTTTGACGCGCGGCGGCGTGTCGTCGGGCTTATTCTTGGGCCGACCTGCAGCGCCGATCTCCAAGGCGTTACGAACACACGCGTGCTGACGCTCGCGTCCATTCCGAACTTTTGCGCTCAAGCTCGGTGCCTCTACGGCTTGCCGGGGTACATCGCGGCGTACGATGGCGCGAATGCGCGCGATTGGCGCGATCGCATGGAAGGCGGCCGCGCCGCCGCCGACGAATACATGTACGAATGGCGCCTCTCGGCGCTCGCCACTCAGCTGACCTGGGCGATGCCTTGCGTGACCTTCAACGCGCCCCAACTCAATCAGCGGCTCAGGGCCGACTACGAGTTGGGCGGTGAGCTTGCGGCAGTGCTCTACTTTGTCAGCACCACATGCACGCCGACTATTTTGCCTGGCGCGGAGGCCGA
>CAYUOC010000332.1:0-1931 GCA_964446305.1 uncultured Terricaulis sp.
CCCGCGCTGCGCACCGTGCGGATGGGATCGCTCTCGGCGCCGACCATCAGCGCCTTGCGCAGGCGGCCGATGTGCACATCGACAGTGCGTGCTTCGACGTAAACGTCAGAGCCCCACACGGCGTCCAGAAGCTGCTCACGGCTGAAGACGCGGCCCGGGTGCTGCATCAGGTGATCGAGGATACGGAATTCAGTCGGCCCCAGATGCACTTCGCGTTCGCCCCGCTTCACGCGGTGCGAGACACGATCCATCGTGATGTCGCCCGCGACGATCTTATCGTCGGCCAAACCCGGACGTATACGGCGCATGACGGCACGCAGGCGCGCCAGAAGCTCGTTCATCGAGAACGGCTTGGTGAGATAGTCGTCGGCGCCAACGTCGAGGCCGCGAATGCGATCGCTCTCTTCGGTGCGCGCTGTGAGCATCACGATCGGCGTGTTGCGCGTATCCTGGCGGGCGCGCAAGCGGCGGCAAACCTCGATACCCGGCGCCTTCGGCAGCATCCAATCGAGCACCACCAGATCCGGCGCGCTCTCATCGGCGACCACCAACGCTTCCTCGCCATCGTTGGCGACAGAGACGCGATAGCCTTCCTTCTCAAGATTGTACTTGAGCAAATCCGCCAAGGCCGCTTCGTCCTCGACGACCAGCACATGTGTTGCCTTGGCCATGATGTATGGTCCTACTCCGCCGCGTCGGCGCGCGGCCGCGGCGTTCCGATATCCTCGCCGGTGACGAGGAAGTGAATGTATTCGGCGATGTTGGTGCCGTGGTCGCCGATGCGCTCAAGATTCTTGGCGATGAACAGGAGGTGCGCGCAGGAAGAGATCATGCGCGGATCCTCGATCATGTAGGTGAGCAATTCGCGGAACAGCGAATTGTAGTGCGCATCGATATTGTCGTCCGCGTTCCAGACATTAATCGCGGCTTGCACATCGCGATTGGCGTAGGCGTCCAGCACCTGCTTCAGGTGCGCGCCCGCGATCTTGCCCATGCGCTCGACTGAGCGGGTCAGCTGGATCGGCTCATCTTGGTTCAGGATCAACGCGCGCTTGGCGATGTTCTTGGCGAGATCGCCGACGCGCTCCAACTCGCCGGCAATGCGCCAGGCCGTCAGCACGACGCGCAGATCGCTCGCCATCGGCTGGCGGAGGGCGAACAACTTGATCGCGCGCTTTTCGATTTCACGCTGCGCGGCGTCGATCTTCGGATCGCGCTGGATGACGATCTGCGCAAGCTCGGTGTCGCGGCGAGCCACAGCCGAGAGCGCATCCGCGATCGCGGTTTCGGCCAAGCCGCCCATACGCGCCACCTCTTGGGTGATCGCGTCGAGCTCTTCGGAGAACGCCTTGACTGTATGCTCTGCCATTGTCGCCTTTACTCGCCGCGCCAAAGCTGGCGCGTTGCGGGGTCGTTTGGAAGCGGCCACGGCGATTAGCCGAACCGGCCCGTAATATAGTCCTGCGTGCGCGAGTCGCGAGGGTTGGTGAAGATTTCCTCGGTCGCGCCGGTCTCCACCAGCTTGCCCAGGTGGAAGAAGGCCGTCTTCTGCGAAACGCGCGCGGCTTGCGCCATCGAGTGCGTGACGATGACGATGCAGTAATTCTCACGAAGCTCGTCGATCAGCTCCTCGATCTTCGCCGTGGCAATCGGATCAAGGGCCGAGCACGGCTCGTCCATGAGGATGATGTCGGGGTTCACCGCCACCGTGCGGGCGATCACCAGACGTTGCTGCTGGCCGCCCGAAAGGCTGGTGCCCGGCTGCGCGAGGCGATCCTTCACCTCTTCCCAAAGACCGGCGCGGCGCAGCGATTGCTCGACGATGCCGTCCATGTCCTTCTTCGCCTTGGCCATGCCGTGAATACGCGGGCCGTAGGCGACGTTGTCGTAGATCGACTTCGGGAACGGGTTCGGCTTCTGGAACACCATGC
>CAYUOC010000333.1:0-1927 GCA_964446305.1 uncultured Terricaulis sp.
TTGGCGAGCACCGGGCGCTTCATGCCGTCGAGCACAATCACATAGCCCTTGCCTGTCTCGCCGCGTCTGCCGGCTTCCAATACGGGACCGACGACACGCCCCATCGAGGGGTCATAGAGTTTGAGGCGGCCTTGGCCGGGCTCAAGTTCGCGCCCGAGGCGGCGCCGGAGATCGATACCCTTGCCGATCTCGTCAAGCCGCGCCGCCCAATCGTGATCGAGACGGAAGCGATCGCGCTTTTCCTCTTGCCCCAGCCCCATGCGTGTCAACTCGCGGACGCGGTTTCGGAGCGCAGCTCGAAGCGTGGGCTCAAGACCGCCTCCGATCGCCTGAATGCGATAGGTCGTGCCAGGCTTCAGTTCAGCGGCCAGCAGCTGGTCAAGCCGCGTCGATCGTTCCGCGCGCGTCTCCCGCTCAAGCGCCAAGCGTTCATCGTCGCGCCCGCGATCGCCCAGCATCTGCGTGGCCACCTCGCGGGCCGCATGGCGAAGGCCCCAGGTGGCATAGTCGCGAGGGATGATCAGGTCTGGTCCATCGCGCCGGCGGCCGCGCAGGATTACGTGAACATGAGGATTGTCGGTGTTGTGGTGATCGACCGCCACCCAGTCCAATGGCGCGCCGAGATCGCGTTCCATCTGCGCCATCGTCGCGCGCGTGAAGTCTTTCAGATCCTCGATGCGGGCCCCACTCTCGGGCGCCAGCATCAAGCGCATGTGGCGCTTGTCCTCATCCGCCCACTCAGCCAACCGCGGCGCTGCCTCCACGCGATCCTGTTCGTGGTCATAAAATTGGCCTGGCTCCCCCTCCGGCCCTGCGCCGTCTCGTTCGAGATATTTGCCGTGCGCGATAAGCTTGCCCGCCCCGCTCCCGCCATGACCTTGATAGAACACGGTCACCACGACGCGCTGGCGTGGGTCTTGCGCGAATGCGGCATTCGCACGCCCAGCGCGAAAACCTCCAGCGGGCCGGCGCCCGGAAAGCAGCTTGGACAATTGTCCGCCAAGCGCGCCGCTACGCGCTCGGCCGCTCGAAGCGCCCGTCTTATGGACCTTGCCGGTGAGACCGTCCTCGTCCCGAAAGACAGCCATGTCACGCACGGCGACAATGTTGTGCATGACCTCGCTCGGGCGCAAGAGAGTCGAAGTCTTCAAGCGCTCGGACAGTGATGCTTTGGCCATTGCCGCGTCACGCCACGTTGAATCTGAAGCGATGCTGCTGCTTTCGCTGCGCGATGATTAAGCATGCCGCGCGAAAACGCCAGCATTCACAAGTCTCAGAAGAAAACCTGCGGCGCTCTTAATCTTGCTCTCCACCGCAACCCTTCGTTTTCGTGCTTTTCGCTCCCCACTCGGCCGCGCATGCAACCAGGCGCCAAAGTGTTGCTGCACGTTGCGCCGCCATTCCTAGTGTTGGAAAACTTCAGAGCGGACGCCAGACGCCCTCGATCAAATCGTGCGAGATCGGCCCCCAATAACGTCCGTCAAACGAGTCTGCGCTGTCGCCAAGGAGGAGAATTTCAGAGGACGAAAGTGTGCGGCACCCGACCCATCCCTGCGGTACGCCAGCGCGATTTTGAACCATCGCCACTTGAACGCCGTCGACGCTTAAACTGCGTCCATCGCTGCACACATGCTGCCCCGCGACTGCGGCGAGGCGTTTGATGAAGCGGTCGCCTTCGTCGTCATACTGATGCGCGGCGGCTTCGATGGGAGCAACGTCGCGGGCGCGCACGGTGACGAACATCCCGCTCGTAAGATCACTCGACTCTCGAATGTAGAAGCCCACCGGCACTGACGGACTGTGATTGAACAGCACGACATCTTGTTGTGCGCCGCTTAGAGCGAGCACGGCCAGCGCCAAAGCGGCGCTGCCTAGCCAGAGCTTATGGGTCTTCGAACGCACGACCGCAGTCAAAGGCAAGCGCCCT
>CAYUOC010000334.1:0-1925 GCA_964446305.1 uncultured Terricaulis sp.
ACCAGGAAAAGAAGCTCGACCGGGGCGTCGACGTCCTGATCGCGACCCCGGGCCGGCTGCTCGACCATATCGGCCGCGGCAAGGTCCTCCTGTCCGGCGTCGAGATCCTCGTCATCGACGAGGCCGACCGCATGCTCGACATGGGCTTCATCCCCGACATCGAGCGCATCTTCAAACTGACGCCGTTCACGCGCCAGACGCTGTTCTTCTCGGCCACCATGCCGCCGGAAATCACGCGCCTTACCGAGCAATTCCTCTCAAGCCCGAAGCGCATCGAAACTGCCAAGCCGGCCACCACCGCCAGCACGATCACGCAACGCTACGTCGCCCTACCCGGCAACGATCCGCGCACCCGCCGCGCCGCGCTTCGCGCAACGATCAACGCCAGCGGCGAAGTGAAGAACGGCATCGTTTTCTGTAACCGCAAGACCGACGTCGACGTCGTCGCGCTCTCGCTGAAACGCCACGGCTACAACGCAGCGCCGCTGCACGGCGATCTCGATCAATCGCTGCGCATGAAGACGCTCGATCGCTTCCGCACCAACGATCTGCAGTATTTGGTGGCGTCTGACGTCGCCGCGCGCGGTCTCGATATTCCTGACGTTTCGCACGTCTTCAATTACGAGCCGCCGCGCCACGCCGAAGACTACGTCCACCGCATCGGCCGCACCGGCCGTGCTGGCCGCCTCGGCGCCTCCTTCACGCTTGTCGGTCCCGGCGACAAAAAGAGCTGGGAAGCGATCGAGAAACTCACCGGCAAAACCATCGAGAAGGCCGAAATCGAGGGCCTCCCCGAAGCCGCGCTTGGCGATCCACGCGATAGTGGCGGCCGCGGCCGTCGCGCCGAGGAGCTCAAGAAGGAGCACTCGCGCCGCCTCTCCGAAAAGAAGCAGAAATATGTGAAGCGCGACCAAGATCGCCCCACCGCTTCAACAGAGCCTTTGCCTCACACCGAGGAGCGGTCCGACCCGCGTGCTGAAACCCGGTCCGAACCGCGCCGCGAAAAGCGCGACGATCGCCCGCGCCGCAACGATGCGCCGCGCGCCGAGAACCGCAACGCGCAACCGCGCCGCGAAGAACGCCGCCCGCCACGCGAAGACAACGGCCCCACAGTCACCGGCTTTGGCGACAGCACGCCCGCGTTTCTGCGGCCAAAGAAGTAATCTGTCCGGCGCATCCGCCCACGCTTCGCGGCCAGGTTCGCACGCAGCGAAGATGCGGTGAGCGCAGAGCCGAGCCCCAACAAACGCCTCTCATTCCGGGCGAAGCGCAGCGGAGACCCGGAACCCAGAGCCAACGCTCAGCTCTACGATCTCTGGGTTCCGGATCGCGCTCCGCGCGTCCGGAATGAGAGAAAACCGGGGATAGATGCGATTCAATCCGACCGCTTCCAGCCTGAGTTAGAGTCTCCCCGTTCCGCATCACGGAGGGGCTCACAGGAATTCCAGCCCGGTTTGCGAAGCGGAATGCGATCGAAGTGAGGACTCTGCTGGCGGGGAGCTGAAACCGTCAGGTCCGGGATCAATTGGAAGTCCCGCTCGCCGCAAGCGGAAGGCGACGGAGTGAATAGCTCCACCCGACCCAACGCTGACGAAAAATCGATCGCGGGAACGCGAGGCGTTAGCGCCAACTCTTCCCTCTACCTTTGGCCAAGCGCGAACGTCTCGCGTTCCCGCCCTCCCGCCTTCACGGCTCCGCCGCTTCGGCGTGGCAGGCCCGAAGGCGGTCTCGCCGAAGCGCACCAGCGCGTAGGCAGACAGCAAGTCTAAACGGATGAAGCTACGGCTTCAGCCGCGCGGCCATCTGTTTGCGGAAGGCCGCGCCGTACGGCGGGCGCAGGATCGCCAACAACTCCGATGAGATCTGGCGATAGATCGCCTTCTCGTGGCTGAACTCGATGAAGCCGCGATGCCCGTGATACGCGC
>CAYUOC010000335.1:0-1914 GCA_964446305.1 uncultured Terricaulis sp.
TCTTTGACGAAGGTGCGACGCCTGCGCTGCGCACCATCGCACGTCTCAACGCACCCTTGGCTTTCAAGCGCCGGAACGTGTTCACGCCGTCGGTTGATCTACCGCTTTCCTTGCGTCCGGGTAGACCGACGAAGTCACTCGAGGAGAAACGTAAGACCAATGCCGAGCGGCAGCGTCGTTTTCGCGAGGCACGGGCGCGCGAACTGAAGGAATTACGCCAGCTGGCCCGCCGGTAGTTACGCTGCAGGTGGCAACGCTACCGTGAGCTGGGCCCGGGCTTCCTTCATCATGCGGACGATACCCGTCATCGCTTTGGCGGGCCGTATTGGCGCCGCGACGGGGGCGGGCATGAGCTCGAAGTACTTCGCGCCCTGCTCCTGCGTGACACCGAGACCACGGTAGGAGTTGTGCAGCGTGTACGTGGAACCGCGGTGACGCATGATGAGGGCGGTTTTCGCGGCGCTCTGGTGCTTAGCCACGTGGAACGTGCAGAAGGTGCGGCGACGGGCGTTCCACGGCCAACGGCGGAGCGCAGCGCGTGCCTCCGGCAAGTTGAGGAGCACCTTGATCGGCAGGCGGCCGAGCTCGTCGGCGCGCGCCTGATCTTCGATGGTGGCGAGCACGCGGACGCGCTCCCAGCGCGGGCCGTGATACTTCGGGCGGAGCAGGCCTGCCGCGGGCGCATAAGCGGCCCACCAAGCCCAGAAGTTTTCCTCCAGTCCGTCGATGACTTCACGCGCGCCGGTCTTGGCGACCGCCGCCGGGATGACGACTTCGCGGTTCTGCGGGTGGACGAACGAGACATCGAAGCCCGCCATTTCGTCGTCGGAGCGGACGCCGGCGATGAGTTGCACGATCTCGTGCGCGACCAGTTCCGGATCGTAGCGCTCGGCGGCCCGCAGGTAGCGCGTGACGAAGTCGATCGACAGAAACTCGATCTCCTTTTTCACTTCCTTCGGCAGCATCCGTTTCTTTATCCCGGCAGCGGGGTTGGCGGCGAGTTCGAACTGGTCCTGCACGAGCCAGTTGAAGAACTCGCACACGGCCGTCTTGTGATTGCGCATCGTGCGCGGCGCGCAGTCACGGCTCTTCACGTAGCCGAGAATTTCCTGCCTTGTTACGGTGTCGGCGTAGCGTTCGCCGAAGCCGGCGGCAATGAAGGCCCGGCCGCGCGACTTGAGGTCGCGGTAGTGGGCGCCGCCGCCGTGGCGCAGTTGCACGTCGGCGAGAAACGCCTCCATCAATTCTCCGAGGCGGCGCTTCGGCTTCTCCGGGTGGTGCAGCCGCCAGAACTTCGCGAGTTCCAGCATTGAGATGCCGCCGGCCAGTTTGAGCGCTGACTCGTAGTCGTGAGCCGCGCGCCGGTTGAACATGAACTGCCCGGAACCGGCGACTTCGTGTTGGGCGCGTAGCCGCGGTATGTCCGCAAGGGCTGCGGCCTTGGTCTCGTAGAAAGGGCGGTAGCGTTGCGTGACGGGACGGCCATTCGCGGCGAGGACGAGGGTGCCGTCGGCGTTCCGCTTCGGCGCGGAGTAGCGGAGATACCAGCAGGCCGGACGGCCGCTCAGTTTCTTCGCTTCGTCGAGGAAAGGACCGGTGATTTCCACGTGCGGAGGATACCACGGTTTTTCGAGCCACCGCGTCCCGGATTTTCGGTAGACGGTGGCTCCGCGGTGGCTCCAAAACGCGCAAATGGGGCCCAAAACTGCCGAACGCAGCCGAATCGTGCGGCGCGCGGAAGTCGCGTTATCTCCTTGTTCCGAAATGAAAAACGCCGACTTCGGGCGAAGTCGGCGTTTTACGAAACTGGCGGGATGGACGGGACTCGAACCCTCTTTCGGTCGGACGAGAATCAGAGACTTAGCCGGACTCATGCAATTGAAGGCGTGAAGAGGCGGTGGGGACCGGCCCTTG
>CAYUOC010000336.1:0-1897 GCA_964446305.1 uncultured Terricaulis sp.
AAGCCAATGTCGCGCCCGATCTGGTCGCCGCGTTGGCTCGGATCGATTATCCCGGCATGGTGGCGCAAAGTAACAAGCCGGTCGCGCCGACCTTGAACGGCCCTACATCCGGCCGATGGCCGAAATCAGAACCGTCACTACGCTGACCAGCAAGCGCGAAGAACTAGAGCGCGCAATCCTTGGCTATGAGAAGGCTCTGGAGAAGGCGCGCGCAGATCTCTCACACGTCATCGCCTGTATCGCCATGTTCGATAACGAGGCCACGGACGCGCCGCGCTACGCGGACGTGCACCGGCTCTTTAGGCGCGGCGAGATGATGAAGCTGGCGAAGGCAGAGCTAGCCAAGGGTGAAGCCGACACGCGCGAGCTAGCGCGGCGCATCATGGCGGTGAAAGGCTTCGACACGTCAGACAACGTGCTGGCGAAGGCCGTCTCCTTCCGCCTCGTTCAGGCGCTCAGGATGCAGCACAAGCGTGGCACGATTGGCGACGCTGGCAAGCGCAAGGGCGTGCGGGTGTGGGCGCTGAAAGATTCTTGACGGTATGGTTAACGGCTTAGCGATTCAGTAACCGCGCGCCTCATACCATCGACGTATTCCGGGGCTGACTCGGATACGTCGATGGGGCCCCGCAAGGGGACGTGTCCCGGCTGGCGGGGGACGGTCTGGCCTGCTAGCGGCCAAGACGCGCAGGTTGCAGCCTGCGGAGGGGGCGGCGAAAGCTGCCCCTTTCTTTTTGGGTTGTCTCACAACGAGGTTAGCGAGAAGTTACCGGGTAAGGTACCCGGTAAATGCCGACAGTCGCGAAAGGCAAGAGAGCGCTTCCGCTCGCTTTGGAGGAATACCAGATTGAATATCTGGAGCACTTGGCCGCGCTCAAAACGAACATGGGCACGAGCAAAACGGCGATAGCGGAGTTTTTGCTTCGCCGTGAAATTCAGCGCCTGATCGACACCGAGCATCACAAGAAAGATTGGCGTTAGCGCTGCCAGTAGCCGCGCCATTGGTTCGACTTGCCAGCGGCCAGCGCCGACACTGCAACGCGGCGGAATTGATCGCCATTCGATTGGCGGCGGTGATCTTCGCGCCAAGCCATCTCCGTCGCGTAGGCTTGCAGATAGCGACCGCTGATATGGTGATGCACGCCCACTTCCGCGCGACGCAGGCGCGAGAAGTATGACTCCGCCCAATTCGTGCAGGCGCCGTCATCCCAGAAGCAAACCGAGTGGTTGACGCGGCGCGCATCGAAGCGGTTGTGCAGTTCATCCCAAACCGTCGCTTCGTCAGCGTGAACCTGAGAGCCGGCGCCAATGCGCGAGACAACCGTATCGACCGCCGCGCCTTCGCTCTTGGCAACGAAAGCCAGCGTGCGACCACGGCGCTCACGCAGCACGACAACAGCTTGGCGCTTGCCGCTTTGGTTCGCCTTCAAGCGCAGGTCTTTGCGATCTTCGGCCTTGTTCTCCGGCTTCACATAGCCGCCGAAATAGGCGCCATCGACTTCGACGATTTTCCCGTCGCCGCCAACCGTGTCGCCAGCATCGTCAGCCGCCATCGCTTCGCGCAGCTTGTGCAGCAACACGAACGCCGTCTTGTGCTGAATGTTCAGCTCACGCGAGAGACGCAGCGCAGACGTGCCGCTGGCGCCGTTCACGAACAATGCGATCGCGCCGAGAATGTCGCGCATCGCCATCTTGCGCGCGCGGAAGAGCGTGTCGGTCGTGACCGTGAAAATCTTCGCGCAGCCCTTGCACTTCCAAGTGCGCGGGCGCGCGGTCTTGTAATGCTCAAGGCAACCGCAGATCGGGCAAACCGGCGCGCCGTCCGTCTCCGGCCAACGCATGGCGCAGAACGCGGCGAACGCTTCTTCGTCCGTCATCCGCAGCACGGCGGCCAGAC
>CAYUOC010000337.1:0-1887 GCA_964446305.1 uncultured Terricaulis sp.
TGCCGCCAGCCGCGCGGGCGGAGGTGAGTTCGTGTACTCCGCGCCCGGGTACACGTCGCTGATCGATGCGGCGGCGCCGCTTGGCGGCGCGGGCCGGCCAGTGCCGCTCAACGCAGCGCTTGAGAATGATCTGCCGGCGCTCTCCGCCGCCATCGGCCCGAACACGCTTGCCGTCTCACTCGTCAACCCGCACAACCCGTCCGGCACCGTCGATGATGCGGCGGCCTTTGATCGTTTCATCGAGACGAGCGCGCAACGCACGCTCGTCGTCGTGGATGAGGCCTATCTCGAATACACCGAGGGCGAGTTCGAGACGCGCAGCGCCATTCGCTTCGCCCGCAACGGGGCGAACGTGCTCGTCTTCCGCACTTTGGCGAAGGTGTATGGCTTGTCCGGCATCTCGCTCGGCTACGGCGTGGCCCCGGTCGACTTGGCGCAACGGCTTCGTGCGGCGGGAATTGGCGGCCCACACTCTTTGAACAGGCTCTCGCTCGTCGCGGCTGAAGCAGCGCTTGGCGATCAGGCGCATGTGCGCTCGGTGGCGTCACGCACGCGCGTGAGCCGCGACCGCCTGCACGCGGCGCTCAATTCCCTTGGCCTGCGTCACACCAACAGCGTCGCCAATTTCGTGTTCTTCGAGAGCCGTTTGCCGGCTGACGACGTCCGCCGCGCTCTGGTCACGCACGGCGTTACGCCGGGCCGGGCGTTTCCACCGCTCGATCGCTGGGTCCGCATCACAATCGGCACTGAGGCCGACACCGCGCGCACGATCACCGCCTTGCGCGCCATCTACAGTTGAGAGTTACATGACTGCACACCCAGATCAGGTACGACGAAACATCTTCAAGCTCACCGCGGCCGGCCTACTCGGCGTGGGCGTGATCGGCCGCGCCGAGAATGTGGCCGCCCAGCAAAACAGCTCACGCTCTATCGTCGGGCGCCTCGCCGCGATCGGACGGGGACGAAGCCGCCGACTGATCCCGGCTGCGACATACGGCGGCGTCAACCAGCCGGTGCAACCATCGCAAGCCGCGTCTCTCTCCCGCGATTGGCATAAGGGGCGGATGCGCGCGCTTTTCGACGCGCTTGAACCGCAGGGCGTGAACGCCGTTCTGCTGCGCAACGTCAACAACGCAGCGTACTTCGTCGGCTACTGGGTCTTTCCGAGCGAGCGTCCGCACGCTGCGTTCAAGAACCGCGACGACGAGGCGCCGTGGCTGTTTCATCCACAGAGCTACGCCGAAATCCTTTCAACTGCGTGGCGCGACGGCGGCAAGAGCTATTTCGACTTTCCACACGCCGATGGCGGCTTTCCCAACCAAGGCGTTGTACGCGCGGGACCGGCGGTTGATCTTTTCACCTTCCTACTCGAAGGCCTGCGCGACAAGGGACTGCAAGGCACGAAGCTCGGCGTTGATGGCGAACTCTACCCATCGGAACTGCGTAAGGTCGCGGCGATCTTTCCCGACGTCGAAATCGTCAATGTCGCGCCCGCTATCGGCGATCTCCGCATCGTCAAAACACCCGAAGAGCTCGCGCTCTATTCGCGCTCCTACATCTACAACGATCGCGCCCAGGCTTTCATCCGCGACTATTTGTTGACCTACGGCAGCGACGTCTCGGATCTGGAATTGGAGACCGCCACACAATTATGGCTCTCCGATCTGCTCTACACCGAACTCAATCTCGGCGGCGGAGAGGTGAACCTGGGCGCCGCCACGCGCGCGAGCGTGCGTGTCCGCACCGGCCGCGCCAATGGTTCGCCGCATCCGAACCAGCCCTACTTCACGCGCTTTGGGCCGAACCAAGCAATCCAGGCCACGAGTGTCGTCAAAATCAACGGCTGCGGCGGCGAGAACTATCGCACCTTTCTCACGGCTAAGCGTG
>CAYUOC010000338.1:0-1857 GCA_964446305.1 uncultured Terricaulis sp.
GCGTGGCGCTTCCTACGGCAATGCGGGTCATATCGGCTCGGAGCAAGTGGCGCCCTGGTCAGCGTGGGGCAATGTGCTGCGCGCCCCGCGCTCGAGCTTTGGTGCAGGCGGGCCGCTGGATTTTCGCTGGAGCGACGTGGCGCTGTGGACGCCGTGGGCAATGCGCTTCCTGCGTGCCTGCCATCCGACCCAGTTCGAGCGTGGCCGCGAGGCGCTGGACAACCTGCTCGTGGATTCGTTGCCGGCTTGGCAGCGGATCGCGGAATTGGCGCAGGACCCGGAGATTGTCATTCCGCACGGCCATGTGACGGCGTGGATGACCGAGCGCGGGGCTGAGCTTGGTTTGGCCGCGGTTGCAGCGGCGAAGTGGGGGCGCGCGTCGAGCTGGCGTGAAATGACGGCGGCTGAGTTGACGCGCTATGCGGGCGTTCTCAATCGTGAGCCGAAGGCGGCGGTCATCTTCAGCGGCACGGGTCAAGTGAGCGAACCGCAAGCGGCGCGCGATGCAATCTTGGCGTCATTCGTGGAGCGCGGCGGCGAGATCATTGCTGGCAGCGTGGTGCGAGTTGAGGAAAGCGCGCGCGTGCTGCTGGCCGATGGCGGCGTGCGCAATGCGGACGCAGTGCTTGTGAGTGCAGGGCCATGGTCGCGGGTGCTGATGGAGCAATTGGGCGTGACCACGCCGCTGATTGGGGAGCGCGGCTATCATTTGCAGAGTGCGGAGACCAATTGGCCGCGTGATCTGCCAACGACGGTGTTCGACGAAAACTTCATTGCCGTGTCGCGGTTCACGAGCGGGTTGCGCTGCACGAGTTTCGTGGAGTTTGGCTCGCCGGATGCGCCGGGCGATGAGCGCAAGTGGCGGCGCTTGCGGCAGCGCATCGATGAGCTTGGGATCAAGTTCGAAGCAAACCCGGATCGTTGGGTCGGTTCGAGGCCTTCCCTGCCCGATTTCATGCCGGCGATCGGCCGCTTAGAACGCGCGCCGAACGTGCTCTACGCGTTCGGGCATGCGCACCTGGGACTGACGGAAGCGCCAATCACGGCGGAGATTGTCGCGGCGATTGCGGCGGAGAAGGCGCTGCCGGTTGATATTGCGCCGTTTAGGATTGAGCGATTCGGCTAGCGTTTAGCGCGCAAAAAAAAGTCAGCACCCATCGCGCGCTCGGTCCGGGTTGGTTGAGGCAGGGTGGCATGAAGGCGGGCCAACATCCTCCCGCGTCACCCTCTCGGCCGACATGTTTTCGAGACAAGCTCGCCGCGCCGCCTCAGTATCAAGCGCGCGGCAATGCGCCGTCTCATCCACGGTCGTGCAGGCGCTGAGCAACACGATGACGGGCAGACACAGAGTTCGCAAGCGTGTTCTCACCGCAGACTCGCGTTGATCTTCTCCAGGTCCGCCACGCTCGGAATCAGATCGGCATCTGGCAACTTGTTCAGCGGCGTATCGACCGTGCCCATGGAGTCGTGCAGATCGTGGGCGTCCGGATCGACGTAGAGCAGGCCCGTCACGATCTCGCCTTCCGCAGCTTTGCGCGCGAGATAGCCCAAGGCGGCGTTGCGGTCGGTTGAGTCGTAATCGTCTTCGATCTTGCGTAGACGCAAGATCGAGCCGTCGTGCTGGACGACTTCTTTCAGTTCGCCTGGCTTGTAGTCGGCTTTAATCGGCGCGCGTGGGGTGATGACGTCCATGCGGTTCACGGCTTCGTTGTGCTCGCGTACATAATCGAAGCTCTTGGTGGAGCCGACGTGATTGTTGAACGCCACGCACGGGCTGATCACATCGATGAACGACACGCCCCTGTGCGAGAGCGCGCCTTTAATCAGTGGCACGAGCTGGTTCTTATCGCCGGAGAA
>CAYUOC010000339.1:0-1845 GCA_964446305.1 uncultured Terricaulis sp.
ACCGCGAATCGCAAGCGATGCTGCCGCTGCGCGGCAAAATCCTGAACGTCGCTAGCGGCGGCGCCGAGTAGATGTGCGGCAACCTAGAGCTTGCCGATCTCGCACTCGCACTCGGCGTGCAGATGGGCGCGAAGTTCAAGCTCGATGATCTGCGCTACGAGCGCGTGATCATCATGACCGACGCCGACGTCGACGGCGCCCACATCGCCTCGCTGCTGATCACTTACTTCCACAAGCAGATGCCGCAGCTTATCCGCGCCGGCCGTCTCTTCCTGGCGATGCCGCCCCTCTATCGCATCACCGCTGGCAAAGAGAGCATCTACGCCCGCGACGACGCACACAAAGAAGCGCTGCTCAACGGCGAATTCAAAGGCCGCAAAACCGACATCTCGCGCTTCAAGGGCCTCGGCGAAATGATGCCCGCCGACTTGAAGGACACGACAATGAACCCCGCCACCCGCACGCTCGCGCGCGTGGTGCTGGACGAAAGCGGCGCGCCTGATTTCGAAATCCTGATCGAAACTTTGATGGGCAAGAAGGCTGAAAAGCGCTTCGACTACATCCAAGCGAACGCGAAGTTCGTCGAGGATGTGGATGTCTAACCATGTTTCTGCTCGTTCGTGACGTCTCCGAGTACACGGAATGGAATCCGATCCTTCTTGGCGTATTCACGGACGAGGCCAAAGGAAGCGCGGCACGTCACGCCTACATTGCAGGAACGACCGCCAACGACCCGTGGCGGGAGCAAGCATACAAGACGCCCGATCTGGCAACAGACGTGCGCGTTACTCCAATTGAAAGTCACGGTGCTAGCGGAGCGACCACAGTCTACCTCGTGACGAGACACCTCGACAGCATGGGACAGGGCCACCGGTGGTATCTCGCCGTGTATTCGTCATTGGAAGAAGCGCGGGCACGCGCACTCAAAGAAGACGCCGAGGAGAAGGTCGTCGCCGAATATATTAGCGTCGAAGAGCTGAGGGTGAACGACACACGATACTGCCAGTACTCGCACCTTCCGTTCAAAGCATGGGATCCCGGCCTATGGGAGCCGCCCGAAGCTTAGCCACTGGCCGCCAGGCGAGCGAAACATTGACTTTCCCGCGAAATCCCCCCATTTCCGCGCTGTCCGTTGTGCGCGCCCTGGGGCGTGCTCGCCCTTGCTGGACGCCCGCCCATCTCAATTCGGAGACGCGAGGCCGATAGCGCCAACCAAGCGGCCTGCCCGCTCGCGCCTCGCGCGAACAAGCGGCCTCCAAGTGAGATTGAATGTCCTCTGAAAATTCCGCGCCGGAAGGCGCACCCGTAGCTCAAGTCAGCTTCGACGATCTCGGCCTCTCCGAGCCCACGCTCCGCGCGGTGAAAGAAGGCGGCTACAACACGCCGACGCCGATCCAAGCGCAGGCGATCCCCGAAATCCTCAGCAACCGAGACATCCTCGGCATCGCCCAAACCGGCACCGGCAAAACCGCCGCCTTCGTGCTGCCGATGATCGACATCCTCGCCGCCGGCCGCGCTCGCGCCCGCATGCCGCGCACGCTCATTCTCGAGCCGACGCGCGAACTCGCAGCGCAAGTCGCCGAGAATTTCGACAAGTACGGCAAGTACCAGAAGCTCACCAAAGCCCTGCTCATCGGTGGCGTCTCGTTCGGCGACCAGGACGCGCTGCTCGCGCGCGGCGTCGACGTGCTGATCGCAACGCCCGGGCGCCTCCTCGATCACTTCGAACGCGGCAAGCTACTGCTGACCGGCGTGCAAGTCATGGTCGTCGACGAAGCCGACCGCATGCTCGACATGGGCTTCATCCCCGACATCGAACGCATCTTCAAACCGACGCCGTTCACG
>CAYUOC010000340.1:0-1830 GCA_964446305.1 uncultured Terricaulis sp.
ATGGCGGCATGGGCTTCGTCGAAGAGGGTGGCGCGGCGCAATTCTATCGCGACGCACGCATCGCCCCAATCTACGAAGGCACAAACGGCATCCAGGCTATCGATCTCTATGGCCGCAAGCTGCTGGGTGATCGCGGCGAAGCCATGGGCGCGCTCATCGCCGAAGCGCGCCACACGGCAGGCTCGGATCATCCGAAGTTTCTCGCGGCCATCGAAGCACTTGAAGAAGCCACGGCCTACATGCTCGGCGCTTCACGCGAAGACGCACTCGCCGGCGCCTACGCCTATCTCCAACTGGCGGGCGACGTCGTCGGCGGCATGTTGCTGATCCAGGGCGGCGCACGCAACGCCGACCATGAGCAGGCAGCCATGCTCCGCTTCTATGCGCGCACAATCCTGGCCCGCTCGCCGTCGCGGCTGGCGAACGTAAAGATCGGCGCGGCGGTGCTCAATTCGGCAGATTTCGCGACGTAAGGCGCTGTACCGAGACGCCGGAATAGGTGGTGAGCGCCGTTCGCCTCGGCTAACCTCGCCCCATGTCCATGGACGGCCTTGAAGATGATGTCGCGCCGGCTCGGGTGAAGCCGCAGCTTGTGTATCCGCTTGGCGAACCGCCTGAGCCCGGCGTGGCGCGCGAGATTGCGCCGGGCGTGCATTGGGTGCGCATGCCGCTGCCGTTTGCGCTGCAATGGATCAATCTGTGGCTGCTCGAAGATGGCGACGGCTGGACCATCGTCGATACCGGTATCGCCATGGAGCAGACGCGCGAACACTGGCGCGCGATCTTCGAAGCCAAGCTCAACGGCAAGCCGGTCAAGCGCGTGATCTGCACGCACATGCATCCCGATCACATGGGCCTCGCCGGCTGGATCTGCCGCAAGTTCAACGCGACGCTTTGGATGAGCCGCCTCGAATACATCACCGGGCGCATGCTTGTTGCCGATACTGGCCGCGAGGCGCCGGAAGAGGGCGTCACGTTCTATCGCGCCGCGGGCTGGGATGAAGACGCGCTCGATAGTTACAAAGTGCGGTTTGGCGGTTTCGGCAAAGCCGTCTCGAAAGTGCCGGATGCGTTTACCCGCCTCACGGACGGCGACATCATCGATATCGGCGGCAGGCCGTGGCGTGTCATCACTGGCAACGGCCATTGCCCCGAGCATGTCTGCCTCTGGCAGGAGGAGCTGAAGCTCTTCATCTCCGGCGATCAGGTATTGCCGCGGATCAGTTCCAACGTCTCAGTGTTTCCAACCGAGCCTGACGGCGATCCACTCGCCGACTGGATTAATAGCTGCAAGAAGCTGCTCGAAGTCGTGCCGAATGACGTTCTGGTGCTGCCGGCGCACAACGAACCGTTCCACGGCCTGCACGAGCGTTTGCAGAACCTGATCGATGGCCACGAGAAGGCGCTCGCGCGCGTACATGATCGCATCACGAAAGAGCCGCGCCGCGCCGTTGATCTCTTCGGCGCATTGTTCGCGCGCAAGATCGGCCCCGATCTCATCGGCATGGCGACGGGGGAAGCCATCGCGCATGCAAATTGCCTGATTGGGCGGGGGCTTGCGAAGCGCGTCGTCGATAGCGAAGGTGTGGCCCGTTATGTCGCCACCTGACCGCAATCCAGAGCACCGCTCGTCGAGCCCGATGATTCTCTTCTGCACGGGCGCAGGACTTTGCACGCTGGCGTATTTTCTGGGCGTGGGCGCTGTTCTCGGCGCGTTGTTCACCGGCGGCGATCCCGCGATGGTTGTTGGCGGCTTGCTTGCCGCGATCAGTCTCGGCCTGGCGACTGTTGTCGGATTCCTGCTGATGCTCATTGGCGGCATCTGGATGA
>CAYUOC010000341.1:0-1806 GCA_964446305.1 uncultured Terricaulis sp.
GGGTGAATTGCGTGAGGTCTGACGCATCAGCGCGGGCACCCCTCACCTGCGCTCGCAAGCGAGCGCTGTCCTCTCCCACAAGGGGAGAAGACGAGAGTTGCGCTTAGCGGCGCAGACCCAGCTTTTCGATGATCGCCTGATAACGGGCGGTATCGCGGTTCTTCAGATAATCGAGCAACCGGCGGCGCTGAGAGACCATCTTCAGAAGGCCTTGGCGCGAGTGGTTGTCTTTCTTGTGGGTCTTGAAGTGCTCGGTCAGGTTGGCGATGCGCTCAGAGAGGATCGCAACTTGAACTTCCGGCGAACCAGTGTCGCCCTTGCTCTTCGCGTTGTCTTTAATGAGCGCGGCTTTGCGCTCTGCAGTCACCGACATCGGTACTCCTTTTAATCTGCGATGTTGAACACGCGGCTGGGCTCAAAGCGCCCCGCTCGCACGTCACCCAGCGCAACAGCCTTGCCCTCATAGAGAGCGACAGCTGCCCGGGACGCATCGACACCGCCGATAAAGCGATCCCGAAACTGCGGCTTCAGCGTCTCCACCACATGCGGGAGGAGGACGATGGGCCGTCCCTGTCTGAGCTTGAACGCGTCCTCGCCGTTGATGGCCAGTGCCGGGATGTCGTCCAGCGCGGTCTCAACGGGCTTCAGGCGTTCTGACGCGGCGCCCTTCTGACCCAAAAGCTGCAATTCGTCCAGTGTGACGCTTTCAGCCTCGGTAAACGGGCCGACTGCCGTGCGGCGGAGCCGCCAGACATGGCCCTCCGCGCCAAGTTTTGCCGCCAAATCGCGGACCAGGGCGCGGATGTAGAAGCCTTTGCCTGACCGGAACCGGAAAGTGGCGAGATCATCGCCCTCGGTCCCGACCAGCTCGGCTTCGTAAACGGTGACCTTTCGGGGCTCCAGCTCGACCGCCTCACCGGCGCGGGCGAGGTCATAAGCGCGTTCGCCATCGACCTTCACGGCGCTGAATTGCGGCGGGATCTGCTCGATCTCGCCGATGAAGGCGGGCAGCGCGGCGCGAATGGCTTCGGGCGTCGGGCGAACGTCGCTCTCGGCGATCGACTTGCCTTCGCGGTCCTGAGTATCGGTCGAGACGCCCCACTTGATGGTGAAGAGGTAGGTCTTCCGGGCTTCCATCAGCCACGGGACCGTCTTCGTCGCTTCACCCAGGGCAATGGGCAGGATGCCGGAGGCCAGCGGATCGAGCGTGCCGGCGTGGCCTGCCTTTTGGGCGTTGAAGATCCGGCGGATGGCGGAGACGGCATGCGTCGACGTCATGTCGTCCGGCTTGTCGAGCACGACCCAGCCGGAAACGTCGTCGCCCTTCTTGCGGCGGCCCATCAGCGCTTCTCCTCATCGTCGTCGTGATGGAGATCGCGCGCGACTTCGGGGCTGGCGAGCAGCTCGTCGATGTGGCGGGCCTCATCGTAGGAAACGTCGGGCTGGAAGTGCAGCTCAGGCGTGAACTTCAGATCGATGCTGCGCGCAAGCCTACCACGCAAAAACGACGCGACGCGGGTCAGGCCATCGGCGATCTCTTGCGGGTTGCCCGGTCCGAGCGAGGAGACGAACGCCGTCATGTGCTTCAAATCCGGCGACGCGCGAACTTCGCCAATGGTGACGTAAACACCCTTCAACGCGGGATCACGCAACTCTTCGCGTTGCACGATGTCGACCAGCGCATGGCGCACGAGTTCGGCGGCGCGCAACTGGCGCTGCGAGGGTCCGTGACCCTCATGACCGCCGCGAGACTTGCGTTTCATTTTACTGCGCCGTGTACGAGTAGGCGTTGCAGAGTTGTGGATC
>CAYUOC010000342.1:0-1804 GCA_964446305.1 uncultured Terricaulis sp.
TCACATACTCGAACGTCACGCGCTTGGCGTTGCCGAGCGAAGGGTAGGAGCGGATCGCGGCGAACAATTCTTCGAGCTGATACTTCTTGTTCAGCGGCACCAGCTGGTTGCGCAGCTCATCGTTGGTCGCGTGCAGCGAAATCGCCAGCATGGCGCCAGTGCGCTCGCCCAGCTCCTGGATACGCGGGGCGACGCCGGCCGTGCTCACGGTGATGCGGCGGCGGCCGATCGAGATGCCGTCGCCGTCGGAGATCACGTCGATCGCGGTGTCGACATTGTCCAAATTGTAGAGCGGTTCGCCCATGCCCATGAACACGATGTTGGTGAGCTGGCGATCGCCGTCGTTCAGCGGGCGCTCTTGAGTGGGCCATTCGCCCAGCGCATCGCGCGCAATCATCACCTGCGCCACGATCTCGGCGGAGGTGAGGTTGCGGACGAGCTTCTGCGTGCCGGTGTGGCAGAAGGTGCAGTTCAGCGTGCAGCCGACTTGGCTGCTCACGCAGAGCGCGCCGGCCTTGCCGACACCCGGGATGAATACCGCTTCCGCCTCGACGCCGGGCCCAAGCCGGATCAGCCACTTGCGCGTACCGTCGGTCGAGATTTGCTGCGTGACGATCTCGGGCCGCGCCAGCGTGTAGTGCTCGGCCAAAGTCGCGCGCAATTCCTTGGCGACGTTGGTCATCGCGCCGAAGTCGGTGACGCCGTAATGGTAAATCCAGCGCCACAATTGCTCGACGCGCATCTTCGCCTTCTTCGGCTCGACGCCGACGGCGATGAGCTTCTCGGCCAGCTCAGCCTTGGAAAGGCCGGCGAGAGAGGGAAGGGCGATGGTCACTGGCGGGGTTATGGGGAGCGGCGCGACGCGCGGCAATACCCAACGCTGACTAAGTGCAATGCGCGCCCGCTATTCGGTGCGTACGGGCGGGGGCTTCTGCTTGAAGTGCAGTTCCCGAAGCGTGATTACTAGGGTTGAGACGATGACGACCAGCGCCCCGAGCATCGTGATCCAGTTCGGGACTTCGTTGAACAGCACCAAGCCAAACAGGATCGCGAACACGAGGCGCGTGTAATCGATCGGCGCCATCGCCGCGGCGTCGCCCAGCGCCATGCCCTTGATGTAGCAAGCCTGCGTCGCGATCCCGAGCACGCCCATCGCCGCCAACAGCGCCAGATCGACAGGCGCCGGCCAGCGCCATTCGAGAACGGCCAGCGGGATCGAGAGCACCAGCCCGAGCACGGCTGACCACACCATCAACACCGTCACCGTGTGATCGCGCGTCATCATCTTCATGCCGGTCACGGTCATCGCGAACAGCGCCGCTGAAGCGAGCGCGGCCGCCGCCGGCCAGCCGACGGCGTTGGCGATGGACGGCTGCAGCATGATCAGCACGCCGATGAAGCCGACGATCGTCGCGCCCAGCCGCCATGGCCCGATTTTCTCGCCCAGCACAAAGATGGCCAGCGGCACGATCCAAAGTGTGCGCGTGAACGAAAGCGCGTTAGCCTCGGCCAGCGGCATTTCCTGGTAGGCCCAGAACGCCAGGATCATGCCGAGCGTGCCGGCGAGCGAGCGGAAGAGGAGAATGCCTGGCCGCGTCGTCCGGAACGAGCCGGCCGGATCGCGCAGAATGAGCGGCAGCAGCACGGTCATGCCGGCGGCTTGGCGGTAGAACGTTTGCAGCGCAGGCGAGTAATCGTCGCCCAGATATTTGATCAGCGATGTCATCAGCGTGAACGTCACCGCCGAGGCGAGCATCCACAGCGCGCCCCGCACGTTCGCGGAGAGCCTTCCGTAGGCTTCGCC
>CAYUOC010000343.1:0-1787 GCA_964446305.1 uncultured Terricaulis sp.
GGAACCTTAGCGGTCTTTCATGCTGCGCGCCAACGAGGCGCTGCGCAACGCGAGTCTTCAACAGCAGCCGCCCGCGCCAGGGGGATATTTCCCCCGCGACGCAGTTTATACGAGTGCGCATGATTCATGCAGGCGCAGCAGCAGCGAAACTCCAAGCGGCAGGCGGCGTGCGTTCTCTCGCGTTCGACGCGACAACGCCTCTCCAACTCTCCAGCGGCGAGCCGTTGGCGCCGTTAAGCATAGCGTTCGAAACCTATGGCGCACTCAACGCCGAGCGCAGCAACGCCGTGCTCGTCTGCCACGCACTGACCGGCGACCAGTTTGTCGCCAGCCCAAATCCGGTGACGGGCCGCCCCGCTTGGTGGCCCCGCATTGTCGGCCCTGGCCGGCCGATCGACACCAACCGCTTTTTCGTCGTCTGCTCGAACGTGCTCGGCGGTTCGATGGGCACAACCGGGCCGGGCTCGATCGCGCCCGACGGTTTGCCCTACTCGCTGCGCCTTCCGGCCGTGACGATGGCCGACGCCGTGCGCGCACAAGCGATGCTGGTGGAGGCGCTCGGCATCGAGAACCTCTTCCTCGTCATCGGCCCCGGCATGGGCGGCATGCAGGCGCTGCAATGGGCGAGTTCTTACCCGAAGCGCGTCTTCGCGTGCGTCACGGTAGCCGCCGCCGCGAAGCAATCGGCGCAGAATATCGCGCTCGCCGAACTCGGCCGGCAGGCGATTATGGCCGATCCGGACTGGCGCAATGGCGCCTATCTCCAGCACGGCGTTCGCCCCACGCGCGGCGGCAGCGTCGCGCGTACATCAGCGCAATTGGCCGGACTTTCCGCACAGGATGTGCGCTCACGCTTTGAAGGGGCGCGGACACAGGAACGCTTCGCCTTCAACGCCGAAGGCGCCAACGACACGATGCGCCAGCAACAAGGCGCCGGCTACGTCGATCGCTTCGACGCGAATTCGTATCTCTACCTCTCGCGCGCCATGGACGGCTTCGATCTCGCCGCCGATTTTGGCGGACGCCTCGCCAACGCCTTCCAGGGCGGCGCGACACGCCATGGGGTGTTTTCGTTCTCGAGCGATTGGCGCTATCCACCCGATGAAGGCCGCGAGATCGCCCGCGCGCTCGCCGCCGCAGGCGCCGAGGCGTCCTTCCTCGAAATTACCAGCGCTCACGGTCATGACGCTTACCTGGGCCATGAGCCCGCGTTCGAAGCAGCGCTTACCGGCTTCATTGATGCCGCCGCCTCAGCGCGCGGCCTAGCACTGAACGGCGGAGGCGCCTGATGGCTCAGCTTGAACTCGTCCATCCCGCCCCGCTCGATCTGACCAGCGCCGAGCCGCGCGGCGATCACTTCGTCATTTCGCAAATGGTCAGCGACGGGGCGCGCGTCCTCGATGTTGGTTGCGGCGACGGCGCGCTGATGCAGCTGCTGGTGCGCGAATGCGGCGCAAAGGTGCGCGGCCTGGAGATCGACCCAAACAAGGCGCACCGCTGCGTTGTTCGCGGCATGTCGGTCGTTCAGGGCGACGCCGAGCGCGACCTTGGCGAGTTCCCGAGCGGGGCGTTCGATTTCGTGGTGTTCTCGCACACATTGCAGCACTTCCGCCGCCCGCAGGCGGCGCTGAAGCAAGCCGGCCGCATCGGCGCACAAGTTATCGTCTCAATTGCTAATGCCGGGCGCTGGGACAAGCGCATGCAATTGCTCATGCAAGGCCGCCTCGGTGCAAGCGAGCATTTGCAGCGTTACTCAGTGCGCGATTTCGCCGATCTCGCACGCGAAA
>CAYUOC010000344.1:0-1769 GCA_964446305.1 uncultured Terricaulis sp.
CCGGCGTTGCGCGTGGCGTTGTCCATGGCGCTCATCTGCGCGCCGTAGAAGCCGGCTTGGTTTTCAAGCAGCGCCTGCAGAATTTGGCCGTTGAGATATTGCGGCAGCAGAGCCTCGAGAATTTCCTCTTCGCTCGGCTCGTATTCGTAGATCGCGCCCTTCAAATCCGGCGGCTTCACGCCTTCCGGCGCGCGCGCCGGGATAAGCTGCAGCGCCGTCGGCACTTGGCTGATCACTGACTTGAACTGCGAGAAGAAGAGCGTCGCGACGTCGAACTCACCGGCGTGGAAGAGCTCGAGCAGCGCTTCTCTGACCGAATGAGCGGCGTCGGCGCCGATGTTGCGGTAGCCCGAGAGATCGACGTATTTCACGATCTTATCGCCGTGCAGACGGCGGAGCTGATCGCGGCCTTTCTTGCCGACGGCAAGAATTTTTACCGTCTTGCCGGCGCGCAGCAGCTCATCGATCTTCTCGCGCGCGGCGCGGACGATCTGGGTGTTGAAGCCGCCGCACAGGCCGCGCTCACTCGTCATCACAACGAGCAGATGCACCTGATCCTTGCCGTTGCCGCGCAGCAGCAGCGGCACGCTTTCGCCGGACACCGCCGCCGCGAGATTGGCGATCACACGCGCCATACGGTTCGCGTAAGGCCGCGCCGCTTCGGCTTGGCTCTGCGCCCGCTTCAGCTTCGCGGCCGCCACCATCTGCATCGCCTTGGTGATCTTCTGCGTGGATTTCACGCTGGCGATGCGATTGCGGAACTCTTTTAAGCTCGGCATCTGTGTTCCTTAGGCGAAGGTCGCGGTGAACTCTTCGAGCGCGGCTTTCATCTTGTCTTCGATGCCGTCCTTGCCGATGTCCTTCTTGTCGACGATCGCCTTCAAGAGATCGGCCTTCTTCGCGCGCAGCCAAAGCACGAGCTCGCGCTCGTAGCGGCCAACGTTGGCGACATCGATCTTATCGAGATAGCCGCGCGTACCGGCGTAAATCAGCACGACCTGCTCTTCGACCGGCACCGGCGAGAATTGCGGTTGCTTCAGCAGCTCGGTCAGACGGGCGCCGCGCGCGAGCAGACGCTGCGTTGCGGAGTCGAGGTCCGAACCGAACTTCGCGAAGGCGGCCATTTCGCGGTATTGCGCGAGTTCGCCCTTCAGCGGACCGGCGACTTGCTTCATCGCCTTGATCTGGGCGTTACCGCCGACGCGCGACACCGAGATACCGACGTTGAGCGCCGGACGGATGCCCTGGAAGAACAAGTCGGTTTCCAAGAAGATTTGGCCGTCGGTGATCGAAATCACGTTCGTCGGGATGTAAGCCGAAACGTCGTTGGCCTGGGTTTCGATGATCGGCAGCGCCGTCAGCGAGCCCGAGCCGTTGTCTTCGTTCAGCTTTGCCGCGCGCTCGAGCAGGCGTGAGTGCAGATAGAAGACGTCGCCCGGATAAGCTTCGCGGCCCGGCGGGCGGCGCAGCAACAGCGACATCTGGCGATACGCAACGGCTTGCTTCGACAAGTCATCATAGATGATGAGCGCGTGCATGCCGTTGTCGCGGAAGTATTCGCCCATGGCGCAGCCCGACATCGGCGCGAGATATTGCAGCGGCGCCGGATCGGAAGCCGTGGCGGCGACGATGATCGAGTAGCCGAGCGCGCCCTTGTCTTCGAGCGTCTTCACGAGTTGCGCGACGGTCGAGCGCTTTTGGCCGACGACGACGTACACGCAGTAGAGCTTCTCGCTCTCCGGCGCTTTCCGGTCGTGCGCTTCGCGCTG
>CAYUOC010000345.1:0-1764 GCA_964446305.1 uncultured Terricaulis sp.
GAAACATTCGACAATGTGAAAATTGTCCTCGCTGGCGCGGACTATACGGCCCAAATTGATCTCGCGCGCCGCGCGCGCCAGACGCACCCCGCCGCCTCGACCGCGTTGGCTTTCGATGAATCCGGCCTGAGCCAGGGTCTGCACCACCTTGTTCAGATGGTTGCGCGATATCCCATAGCGGCGAGACACGTCTTCGACCGTGTGGCTGTGATCGGGTTCAAGCGCCAGCAGCATAAGCAAGCGTAGCGCATAATCAGTGTGCAAGGTCAGGCGCATCGTGCGTTCCGGTGTGTTGGCAAGCGACCATTCGCCACTCGCACCAATTGCGCATATCAGATACTTCTTTGCCGCAGAAGCGGGAGAAACTTCATGGCCGGCGCTGTGATCGCCTTGATCTGGCTTGGGATGCTCATCGGCGTCTCGTTTCTGGCGACACCGGTCAAATTCGCAGTGCAGGATCTTGCCCTGCCGGTGGCCCTGCAAGTGGGTCAAGCCACATTTGCGGTCTTCGCCAGGATCGAGTGGCTGTTGGCGTCGGCGCTGGTCGCGGCCGCGGCGCTGCATTGGCGCACCCGCCGGTTTGCGCTGACGCTTTCGCTCCTGCTCGCGCTCGCAGTGCTTGCCCAAGCCCTCTGGCTTCTTCCAATCCTTGACGCGCGCGTAGCTGCGATCGTCGCCGGCGGGACGCCGCCATCCTCGCCGCACCACGCTTACTACGCCACTATAGAGGCGCTCAAGGCCGTGCTGCTCGGGCTTATGGCGCTAATCGGATTGCGAACGCGACGTGGTCAAAGCCAATAATTATCGCAGACGTATTCGATGTCGCTTCGGGCGAACTTAGTCTGCCGGGCAGAACCAACCGATAGAGACCTTGGATTCCGGCGGGAGGCTCTTCCTCCGCGCCGAGATCCGCGAACCTCAAGAATGGAGAGCAGATGCTTGACTCGCACCTCGCGCCTGAATGGCGCACGACCCAATGGTTCAACGCACCGGCGCCGTTGAGCCTGTCGCAACTGCGCGGCAAAGTCGTCTTCGTTACCGCCTTCCAGATGCTGTGCCCGGGCTGCGTCAGCCAGGGCTTGCCCCAAGCCTTGCGCGTGCGCGAGGGGTTCGGTGAGGACGATGTCGCCGTCGTTGGCTTGCATACGGTGTTCGAACATCATGAGGCGATGACGCCGGTTTCGCTCGAAGCATTTCTACATGAGTATCGCATCGGCTTTGCGGTCGGCGTCGATGCGCACGACGTTGCCGGTGGCGCGCCCGCGACGATGCGCGCCTACGCGATGCGCGGAACGCCCACCACATTGTTGATCGATCGCCAAGGCAGGCTGCGCCGGCATGCTTTCGGCCATCTTCCGGATTTGCAGCTTGGCGCTGAACTCATGACCCTGCTCGGGGAAGGCGCGTCAACCGCCGCAGCGGCAAACGCCAGCGCAGTGTGCACGCCCTCTGGCTGCTCCTGATCAGGCGACCTATGCGGCTCCGTCGTCCGTGAGATCCACGAGCCGCGCCAGCACGGCTTCGGTGATGCGCTCACAACGCGGACCGAGGAAGGGAAAAACGTCGCCAAGCGTCGCTGCGAAAGAAGTACTCAGCGCGGCGCGCAACTGTCGTCGCGCCCGGTGCAACCGGGTTTTCACGGTCTCTTCGCGAATATCCAGCGCCGCGGCGGTCTCGGCTATGCTGCAATCCTCGATGTCGCGCAGGATAAACACCGTGCGAAAGTCATCGGGCAGTTCATCCACCGCTCTCTCGATAACGCTC
>CAYUOC010000346.1:0-1749 GCA_964446305.1 uncultured Terricaulis sp.
TGCGCGATCCGCGGCACGACATCGTCGTGTTCGAGCGCAACGATCCCGGCGACACGTTCGGCTGGGGCGTCGTGTTCTCCGATCAGACCATGGAGAACCTGCGCGCCAACGATCCCAAGAGCGCGGACGAGATCGAAGCGGGTTTTGCGCACTGGGACGATATTGACGTCCATATCCATGGCGAGACCGTCACCTCTTCCGGTCACGGCTTCGTCGGCATCGGCCGCAGGCGGCTGCTGAACATCCTGCAAGACCGCGCTCGCGAACTCGGCGTGCGGCTTGAGTTCAAGACGGAGGTGGACCCTTCGCCCGAACTGCTCGCGGCCTACGATCTCGTCCTCGCCTGCGACGGCGCGAACTCAAAGCTCCGCACTGCCGACGCCGCCCACTTCGGCGTCGACATCGATATCCGCCCCAACAAGTACATCTGGCTGGGCGCCAACAAAGCCTTCGAGGCCTTCACCTTCGCCTTCGAAAAAACTGCGCACGGCTGGATTTGGGCCCACGCCTACAAGTTCGAAGACAACGCTTCGACCTTCATCGTCGAGTGTAGCGAAGCGACTTGGCGCAGCTTCGGCTTTGACAAGATGAGCCAGGACGAAACCTGCCGCGCCGCCGAAAAGCTCTTCGCCAAGTATCTTGATGGCGCGACCCTCGACACCAACGCCAAGCACCTACGCGGCTCAGCTTGGCTCAACTTCCCGCGCATCGTCTGTGAGACGTGGCACAAGGGCAACCTCATCCTGATGGGCGACGCGGCCCACACCGCGCACTTCTCCATCGGCTCCGGCACCAAGCTCGCCATTGAAGACGCGATCAAGCTCGCGCAAGTACTACATGGCGGCAAACCACTCGCCGAGGCGCTGGCCGAGTATCACGCCGAGCGCCAGATCGAAGTGCTGAAACTCCAGAACGCCGCGCGCAACTCGACTGAGTGGTTCGAGAATATCGATCGCTACGCCAATCTCGAGCCGCTGCAATTCACCTATTCGCTGCTGACTCGTAGCCAGCGCGTGAGTCACGAAAACCTGCGCGTCCGCGACAAGAACTTCTTACGCACAGTCGAAGCATGGTTCGCCGCTCATCTTGGACCGCCGGCGTCCTCGCCGGCAGGTGTGGTTAGTATTGCACCGCCGTCGGCAGTTGAAACAGGGTTGCCGGCGGGGACGCCGGCGGTCCAAGAGGCGCCGCCGCCAATGTTCGCGCCGCTGCAGCTCCGCGAGCTAACCATCGCCAACCGCGTCGTCGTCAGCCCGATGTGCATGTATTCGGCGAACGATGGCGAAGTGAACGACTTCCACCTCGTTCATTACGGCGCCCGCGCCAGCGGCGGCGCTGGGCTGATCTTCAGCGAAATGACGGACGTCTCAGCCGATGCGCGCATCACCCCAGGCTGCGCCGGCATGTACGACGCCAAGCACGTCGCCGCATGGAAACGCATCGTCGCTTACGTCCACGCCAACACTGGCGCGAAGTTTGCCCTCCAACTCGCCCACGCCGGCCGCAAAGGCTCCACCCGCAAGCCGTGGGGCGACGACCCAAGCGACAAGCGCGATTACTCCGATCAACCGCTCGAATCCGGCAATTGGGAACTCATCGCGCCCTCGCCGCTCGCCTGGTCCGAAGCCAACGCCACACCGCGCGCGATGACGCGCGCTGACATGGATCGCGTCAAAGCCGATTTCGTCCGCGCCACGTTGATGGGTGAGCAAGCCGGTTTCGATATGATCGAACTTCATTGCGGCCACG
>CAYUOC010000347.1:0-1739 GCA_964446305.1 uncultured Terricaulis sp.
CCGGCCTGTCACGCCGGAGGTCGCGGGTTCGAGCCCCGTCACTCGCGCCATTCGTTTGCTTCAGTTAGCTTTGGCCCATGAACGACGACGCAGGATCCGCCGATCCGCGCCGGCTTGAGGCTGAGCGCGTGCTTTACAATGGCCAGATAGAGCAGGCCGCTGAGCTGTTTCAGCAAGCGGCGGAGGCTGGCGACGGCGTTGCGGCGCTTCGCTCTGCGGTTTTTGCTGCGGAAGGTTTTGGCCGGCCGCACGATTGGGACGCGGCGCTGGATCTGCTGGCGCGCGCCGCCGAACTAGGCGTCGAAGACGCGAAGCTTCAGATTGCCCTACTGACCCAGAACGCTAACGCCGGTGCGCCGTGGCGCGAGCAACTCGCCGCGCTCGACCTTCAGGCGCTGCTGACGCCGCCGCCTCTGGAACGGAAATCTGACGTTTCGATGGTGGGGCTCGCCAGGGGCTTTGCGCCGCCGCGCTTTTGCGCCTGGGTGATTGAGCGCTCGCAAGCGCGCGTGCAGCCTGCTTATGTGCAGGTCGCCGGGACCGGCGAGCGGCGCATCAGCACCAAGCGAACGGCATTCAGCTGCGGCATCGGCCCGCAGAATCGAGACTTCGCCGTCTCCGTGCTGCAGGAGCGCGCCGCGCGCCTCACCGGCATCCCGCAGGTCAATCAAGAGCAGCCCAACGTCATCACCTACGAGCCGGGCCAGCACTTCGAAGCCCATTACGACTTCACCGCCGCCAACCTCATGCACCTTCCGGAATTTGTCCGCAGCGGCCAACGCATCATGACCTTGGTGACCTACCTCAATGACGCTTTTACAGGCGCGCCGACGCGCTTCCCAAACTTGAACCTCGATCTGCGTGGTGAGGTCGGCGACGCGGTGGTGTTTTCAAACGTGAATCCTGACGGCACGCCCGATCTTAACACCCTCCACGCCGGCATGCCGCCAGAGTCGGGCCGCAAATGGGTGCTGTCGCAGTGGATCCGTGAACGTCCGCAGCGGCTCCGCTAGCGGTTCAGTTGCGAGCGATTCGCAAACTGGGGCGCTGGTTGCGTCCCTAGGCGACGCCCACTAGCTTCCGCGCCGATTTCGCGGCTGCGGCGCCTCATCTCTGGCGGCGCGGCCCGATGCGGCTTAGGTGGACGGCATGGGTCTCGACCTCATCGATTACGCGCCAATTCTCATCTTCCTGGCGGTCGCCATCGTGCTTGGCGCCGGCTTCCTGATCGCGGCCTTCGTGATCGCGCCAAAGTCGCCGGATAAGGAGAAGGTCTCCGCTTACGAGTGCGGTTTCAATGCGTTCGACGACGCCCGCATGAAGTTCGATGTGCGCTTCTATCTCGTGTCGATCCTCTTCATCATTTTCGATCTCGAAGTCGCCTTCCTGTTTCCGTGGGCGATCACGCTTGGCGACATGCCGACAGAGGTCGGTCAATTCGCATTCTGGTCGATGATGGCCTTCCTCGGCGTGCTGACAGTCGGCTTCATCTACGAATGGAAAAAAGGCGCGCTGGAGTGGGAATGACGCCATGAGCAGCACCATCGTTCCCGCAGGCAGCGCCGCGCGCGCCGGAGTCGACGGTGGATATCCCGTCAAAGAAGACGACCCGTTCTACACGGGTCTGTCGAACCAACTCGCCGACAAAGGCTTCCTCGTCGCCGCCGCTGACGATCTCGTCACCTGGGCGCGCACCGGCTCGCTGATGTGGATGACGTTCGGCCTCGCGTGCTGCGCGG
>CAYUOC010000348.1:0-1688 GCA_964446305.1 uncultured Terricaulis sp.
CGCAGGCGTTCGCGCGCCATCCGATAACCGAGATCGGCGTCCTCGGTGACGTTGAATTATTATTGCCGTTTTTCGATAAGCGTTGCGGCGCCTTGCGGTTTTTCCGCGTGCGTGGCGCATGGTCTTGTCGCGCATGGGTTTTTCCAACTAGCTCACCCCTACCGAACCCTACGTCTCCCTACCGCTCCCTCTGCAGCGAATGGGACAGGAATGGGATTTGTGGGACCCGGTGGAGCGTATCAGTTGCCAAGACCATCCAATCACAAACTCAAATTGACGCGTCGCGCGATCGAAGACTTGCAGCCCGAAGGCCGACGCTATCGCGTGCTCGACACCGAGATCGCGGGCCTCTCCATCATGGTGATGCCTTCGGGCAGGAAGACCTGGTCGGTGCGCTACACGCCGGACGGCGCCTCTCCGACCGAAGTCGTGCTTGGCGACTATCCGGGCGTGCTTCCGGAGACCGCTCGCGACTACGCTGGCAAGGTGCGCTCCGGCGCGCGGCTTGAAGGCCGTGACCTCGCCAAGGAGCGCAAGGAGGCCCGCCGCACCAACGCCATTCGCCGGGAGCGAACCGTCGACAAAGTGCTGGAAACCTACATGGCCGACGCCCAGCGACGGATGCGCGATTGCACCATCGTCCGCCTGCAATCGACGATCAGGCTCTACGTCACGCCGAAGTTCGGCAAGAAGAGCATCGGTCTCGTGACCCTGGAAGAGGTGCGACGGTACGTCGAGGAGATCGAGGACTCGGGACGCCCAGGGGCGGCCCGGAGCGCCTGTTCAGCCCTCAAAGGCCTCATGGCCTTCGCGCTCCAACGGGGTTTGATCGAGCGCAATGTGCTTGCCGGCTACCCGGGGCCGAGCATCGCCAGTCGCGAGCGCGTGGCGACGCAGGACGAATTGAAGCTGGTTTGGTGGGGGCTGGTTGATATGGCCAACAACCCGCAAGGCCGCTCAACCGCGCAGGCATTGCAGCTGGCACTTTTGACGCTTCAGCGGCGGGGGGAGGTGGCCGGGCTTTCGAGGCCTGAGGTCGATCTCAGCGCCAAGCGTTGGACCATCCCCGGCAGCAGAACGAAGAACAAATCCCCCCAGGTGGTCCCGCTTGCGCCGATGGCGCTCAAGATCATCGAGGAAGGGTTTGAACATACTGGCACGGATCAGGCGTTCGCCGGACGCAAGCGTCAGATTGCTTCGACCGGTCACGCGCTTACCCGGGGGTTCATCCGCTTACGGGAAGATGTGGGGGCCGGCGATCTGACGGTGCACGACCTACGCCGGACCGGCGCGACCATGATGGCGGAGATCGGCGTCTCGGGCGATGTGATCAGCCGTATCCTCAATCACACGCCGCCCGGACCGCAGGTGACAAAGATCTATAATCGCTTCGATTACGAGCCGCAGAAGCGCGAAGCGCTTGAGCGGTGGGAGGCGCACCTGATGTCGATCGTAAGAAAGAAGGAGGCGGGTGGAGCGCGAAGCGCCGATTTAGGTTGAAGCTACACCGACCCAGCATCACGTGGGCTGCCAAACTTGATTGAGCACCTGGGCCGCCAAATGAGCTTTGTTCTCGGGCAGGAAGCGACCGTAGTGTTTTGCTACAATTTCCGGCGTGTCCTGTATCGCGTAGCTGGCCTGCTCGAACGAACCAGTCTGCTTGAGAATGTGCGTGGCCAGAACGTCGC
>CAYUOC010000349.1:0-1666 GCA_964446305.1 uncultured Terricaulis sp.
CGGAACCAAACCCGGGGCGCGGGTGGGGGACCGGGCGCCGCCGGCACTGGGGGGGGTTGGGACCCCGCCGCGCGGCGGGGGGGGGGGGGTGGGCCGCGCGGCGAGCGGAAGCGGGGGATTAAGCCGCTTCTGTTTCGTCGTTCGCCGCGTCCACTACTTTCGGCTTGGACTTGGACGCGGTTGCAGAGCCGATTTCGATTTTGCGCGGCTTCAGCAGTTCGGGAAGCTCGCGGACAAGATCGATCGTCAGCAGGCCGTTCTCGAGCTTGGCGCCGGCGACGCGAACATGGTCCGCGAGGCCGAAGCGGCGCTCAAAGCTGCGCTCGGCGATGCCGCGATGCAGGAAATTGCGCTGCTCGGCTGGCTTGCGCTGGCCGGTGACCAGGAGCGAGTTCTGCTTGAACTCAATGCTCAGGTCGTCTTCGCCGAAGCCGGCCACGGCCAATTCGATGCGGAAATTGTCTTCGCCGATCTGTTCGACGTTGAAGGGCGGATAACCAGGCGCAGCGTCCAGGCGCGCAGCTTGGTCCATCAGGCTCGCGATGCGGTCAAAGCCGACGAGCGTGCGATAAAGCGGGTTCAGTTCGTTGTTAGCCATCTAAGTGTCCTCCTAAAGCGACAGTCAGGCGCTCCCGGCGGGAGCTTGCTTTGCCGGCTTTCCGTCCCCGAAGGCGGCGGGCTGGCCAGCGGTGCGGCCCCAGCTGGGCGCCGCACAACAGGGCAGATGGGGAGGCTGGCCCCCCGTTCAAGACCCGTTTCCGGGCGCGGCGTTTTGACAATCTTAGGTCTTCGGGCTTAGCGCTCACGCCCATGCTGCTGACCCGCCGCACTGCCGCGCTTGGATTGGGCCCCGCACTGGGATGGGGCCTTGCCGCCTGCGGGCGCTCCGAACCGAGCGGCGCCGACGCGCCGCCGCAAGGCTCGCTGGCGTGGGCCATTGCCGGGCCGTGGCGCATCGATCCCGAACGCGATGAATGGCGCCACCCGCTGCAGACGCTGCTGTTCTGGGGCCTGCAGGGCGACATGACGGTGCTGGAGATTTATCCGGGCCTCGGTTGGTACACCTCAATCCTTGCGCCGTATCTCAACGCCAATGGCGGGCGGTTGATCTCGGCCAGCTTCGACCCGCGCGATCCTTCAACCGCGCGCCGCGAAGTGCTCGCCGCCTGGGAAGCGCGCTTCACGAATGATGCCGATCTGTTCGGCGAGATCACCCGCACTTCAATCAACGCGCCAGCGTTGGCGCCGCCGAACAGCGTCGATCTCGTGATCATCGCCAACACAGTTCATACGATGATGGCGGAAGGTACATTCGAGCGTGTCCTTGGCTTGAGTTTCCGCGCACTCAAGCCGGGCGGGGCGCTCGGCATTGAACAACACCGCGCCAGCAACACCGGCGTACAGGATTCGCCGGCGCTGACGGGTTACGTTCAGGAAGCCTTCGTGCGCACGGTGACCCAGCAGGCAGGCTTCGAGTTCGTTGCCGCGAGCGATCTCAACGCCAATGCGCGCGACACGCGCGACCATCCGTTTCATGTCTGGACGCTGCCGCCTGATCTTCGGACCTCGCCGTTGGGGCAGCCGGATGATCCGACGTTCGACACCTCGCCGTATCAGGCGATCGGGGAAAGTGACCGGATGACGCTCAAATTCCGGAAGTCGAGCA
>CAYUOC010000350.1:0-1642 GCA_964446305.1 uncultured Terricaulis sp.
CGCGGAAAATGTAAGCCGAGCCGTCGATGAGGTAGAGGCGCGGAGCGTCTTTTTTAGCCATGCGCTTATCTAGGCGCTCGCAAGCTCGCCGTCAGCTCTTACTTCAACCACCATCGCGCAGGGAGGAAGACTAGCAGCGCGAGCGCCACAAAAGTTGCGCCAAAGGCCAAAAACTCCACGCGTGTCTTCGCGCTGTCCGCAAATCCCATAGCGAAACACATTGCCAGCAACAGCAGAATCAGACCGCCCCGTTTCGCAAGCTTCATCCCACACCTAGCCACCGAACAGCTTGTTGTAATCGGGTGGGCTGCCGCGGCGCTGCCACAGCGCGTCTGAATCGCCGTCGCGCAGGAAGTCTTCCGCGGCTTCACGCGCGGCGGCCATGGCGACGTTAAATAGACCGGTTGCGGCGCTCAGACGTCGGACACCAAGTTCGCGGAGCTTCGGCGCCGGCGGCGCACCAGGACGCGCCATGATGTTCAGCGGCAATTTCGTGCCGGCGACGATTGCGCTGATCTGCGCTGCATCAGCGATGCCGGGCACAAACAAACCGCTCCCGCCTGCTCGCTCGATGCCGGCGGCGCGGCGCAATGCTTCTTCGATCGCTTGCTCAGGCGGGACGAGCGCTTTGAGGATCACGTCCGTGCGCGCGTTGATATAAAGATTTACGCCCTTCTTCTCCGCGACAGCGCGGATGGCCTCGATCTTCTTCAGATGCAGTTCGTGCGGCTGCTTGCCGTCTTCGAGATTGATGCCGACAGCGCCCGCGTCGATCAGCTTGCCGACATTTTCCGCCGCCTGCTTCGGATCATCGGAATAGCCGCCCTCCGCGTCGCAGGTGATCGGAATACTGACGGCGCGCGCCGTGGCTTCGACGACGGCGATCAGGTTCGCGATCGGGAAATGATGCCCGTCAGCATAACCCTGCGCCCAAGCGACCGCCGCGCTCGACGTCGCGATCGCTTTGGCGCCGGCGTCTTGCACAATGCGCGCGGATGCTGCGTCCCACGCGTTCGGCAGGATCAACAATTCTTCATGCAGCTTGTGGAATGTTGCGGCGTTTTCTGCGGACATGGGGAGTGTCTCCTGGATCGTTGCAGGATAGCACGATCCACATCCCCACCTCGCTGTTTTCGGACCTCACTGAAATTTTCTCCGCGCATGCTTGTGTGAGCCGCGAAGCACTCCAATCTATTCTGGTTCGGAGGATTTCATGTTCGACCATCTCTCGCTTGGCGTGCGCGATCTGGAAGCGGCGGCGCAATTCTATGACGCGCTCTTCGCGCCACTCGGCCATTCGCAGACTTGGTCGAAGGAAAACGAGCTCGCTTACGGCCGCGATGGCACGCGCCTCTTCTGGCTCTATCCGGCTGACGGCGATCGCATCGCCGGCCTCGGCGCGCACATCGCGTTCCGCGCGACCTCAGAGCAGGAAGTGGACGACGCGTACATGGCCGCGCTCGCGCATGGCGCAACAACCATTCGCGCAGCTGGGCTGCATCTCGATATCGGGCCTGACTATTACGGCGCTGTCGTCCTCGATCCCGACGGCAACAAAATCGAGATCGTCGTCGGCGCGATGCACTAAGGCTTAGTGATCGTCGCCCGCGCCGGCGGCGAGGACGAAGCGGCGGTCGCAATA
>CAYUOC010000351.1:0-1632 GCA_964446305.1 uncultured Terricaulis sp.
TCCGCTTCGCAAACCGGGCTGGAATTCCGTTGAGCCCCTCCGTGATGCGGAACGGAGAAAGTGTAACCCAGGTTCGCAGGTCGCCGGATTGATTGGCATCTATCCCACACTTGCACGCTTCCCGGACGAGCGTAGCGAGACCCGGGATCCAGGGGCTAACACGCTGAGTTTGAACGGCCCCTGGATCCCGGCTCGGCGCTCACGCACATCTAGCGATGTGCGTGAGCTTGGCCGGGAAGCGTCCCAAATCCACCGGATAGATTCCGCGCTATGCGCGGGGCAGCGTCATGGTGACGGTCGTGCCTTTGCCGAGCACGGAGTCGATACTGACCTTGCCGCCGCATTGGGTGGCGAAGCCGTAGACTTGGGCGAGGCCGAGGCCCGTGCCTTGGCCGGCGGCTTTGGTGGAGAAGAAGGGTTCGAAGGCGCGCGCTAGCGTCTCTTCGCTCATGCCTTCGCCAGTATCGGCGACGCTGATGGCGACGCATTTCTCCTGATCGTCGGCGACGATGTTTTCGGCTTGCACGACAAGATCGCCGCCCTCGGGCATGGCGTCGCGCGCGTTGACGGCGAGATTGAGCAACGCGACTTCGAGCTGATTACGATCCGCCTTCACGGCCCAGAGGCCCGGCGTGATCAGCATCTCGAAGCGGATGTGATCCTTCAAGGACGAGCGGATGAGGCCGTGGGCGCTTTCGAGCGCCTGAGTTGTGTCGATACGCTCGAGCTTCAGCGGTTCGCGGCGGGCGAAGGCCAGGAGCTGGCGCGTGAGACCCGAGCCGCGCTCGAGCGCTTGATTGACCGCCTCCATGGTGCGCATGCGCTCTTCGTTTTGGCGTTCGAGCATGCGCAAACCGCCGCCAATGGCGGCGAGCAGATTGTTGAAATCGTGCGCGACGCCGCTGGTGAGCGTGCCAAGCGCTTCCAGTTTCTGGGCTTGCACCAGTTCGTGACGGGTTTGATCGAGCAAGGTTTGCGATTGATGGCGCTCGGCGGCGAGCGCGAGGCTAGGCAGCGTCGCGGAGACGATGAAGGTCACCAACAGCAACAGCGAACCGTTGAGCGTGCCTTGGATGAAGGGGCTCGAACCGGCGACGACGCCCCACACGGCAAAGCTGGAAATGAGCAGCGCCATGGTGGCGGTGTCGCGCAGGCCTAGGCGCAACGCCGACCACAGCAGCGGCATGATGACGAGGAACGCGAGCGCGCTGCGCACGGCGAGCGGCACGGGAGAAATCGGACTGAACGCTATGGTGGCGATCAAGAGTGCTGCAGCGAACGCGATCAGGGCGTTGGCGGTGAGCGCGCCGCCCTCTTCGCCGCGCAATGTCCGCGCCCATAGAACCAGCGCAGGCGTTGTCAGGATCGCGCCTGCGAGATTGCCGAGCCACCAGGTGATCCAGATCGGAATGAAATCGTTCCAGGCAGCGTGCCCGGTGAGCGCCAGTGCGCTGACGCCGATGCTGGCGCTGAGCGGCGCGGCCGCGGCGGTGACGATGAGCGCGAATTTTCCGACGCCGACGGGGGATTGGAAGATGCGCTCGCCATTGGCCCAGCGTTGAATGAGGACAGCGGCAAGAAACGCTTCGAGTGTGTTGCCGGCGGCGATGATCGCGGCAGTGGCGATGTCAG
>CAYUOC010000352.1:0-1614 GCA_964446305.1 uncultured Terricaulis sp.
GCATCGCACCCGGGTCCGATCCGCCTATCTCTGCGCGTTTATCGCCATAGTCCGGTTGCCCGGACGAGTCGGAATATAGGGCGGTGCGGGCCTCCATGGAAGTCACGCGCCATCGGGGCTAAGTAAGCGCCATGGCTAAGGAAACCGACGAAGACCTCCGGGGAGACATCGACGCCACGCTGACCGCGATGGTCCGCGGCGGCTTCGCCCCGCGCGATGAGGTCTGGCTCGTCGTCGACGATATCTGTGAGCAGGGTGAAGACCCCGATACCTTGCGGGCCTACGCGTCGGCGGAACTGGAACTGCTCTGGCGAGAGCAGCGCGCCGCCGAGGCTACCTGGACCGGCAGCACCGATTGCGACCGGCTCGATAAGGCCTTCGCCGAGCTTGAAGAGCGCGGCGTCATCTGCCGCCAAGACTTCACCTGTTGCGGCAATTGCGGCGTCGCCGAGATCGGTGTTGAGCTGAACGAAGCGGAGCGGCGCGGCATCCATGTCCGCGGCTACGCCTTCTACCATCAACAAGACACCGAGCGCGCCGTCGAAGGCGATGGCGTCTACCTCAACTATGGCGCCGAAAAGGAAGGCGAGGCGGCGGCTCTCGCCATTGCGCGCGAAATCATCACGACGCTGAAGCACCATGGGCTCGAGCCGAATTGGAACGGCTCGATCGGCCAGCGCATCCATGTGCCACTCGTCTGGCGCCGGCGTTTGAGCTGCACCTAGTCGAAGAACGCAATCGCTCTGAACTCAATGCTCTCACGCGGCGGGGCGGACGGCGGCGTCAGCGGATTCTCGAACGCTGTGTGGGGCGTGAAGCGCGCCACGTCAGCGCGGCTGTCATAGCACTTGATCAGCAGCGCCTCGTTCAGCTGCAGGTCCGGATAGTAGAACCAGCGCTGCGCCGGATTGTGAACGAGCCCATAAATCTCTCCGCGCCGATCGGGGTAGATGATGTCCGTCGCCGCGAGGTCTTCGGGCGCGACCGTGCGCGCGTCGGCAAGCACCAGCGGCCAATCCGCCGCCGGATGCCGAATGGCCCTCCAGACGTTCACAAACGCCACGCGCTTCTTCAGCAAGGTTTCAGCCTCGGCTCCCAGCAGGTCACGCACGCGGTCCGGCGCTGAGTCCGCCGTGTAGTCCACATGCACACGCGTTGAAGGCTGCCGCGGCGCCTCGGGCGCGCGCTTGCGTTGCGTGTGGTCGAACACATGGACACGCCGCGCGCCGGTCGCCCGGCGCACCAATTCGGCGGCTTCCGCCCGCCCGATGGTCGCGATCAGGGCCTCGTCGGTGAAATCGATCGCCGATCCATGGCGCGCCAGCGCGAAGCCCTCAACATCGAGCGACGCGTCAATTCTCCGTCCATCGCGGATCATCACCTGGCGCGGGGTGTAGATCTCTGAAATGTCCGAAGCCGGCGTGTCGTAGCCGAAGCGCAGGCTCGGTTTCCGTCCCGATCGCTCCAGAAACAAAATCGGCGCTTCAACAGCTACGTTGCGCACTGGCGCGTCGAGAACTTCCACGGGCATCTTCGCCTCCAACTCTTCACTAAGAAGGTAGGCGCCGCCCGCGTCGCTTCCGAACCATCATCACTCACGCCGGATGTGAGCGG
>CAYUOC010000353.1:0-1595 GCA_964446305.1 uncultured Terricaulis sp.
ACACAAAGACTCGGCGAGTCGAGTCGCGAGGCCATGAGCAGCGTGGATGAGCTGCGCGAAGTGATCGAAGCGTGGCCAGAATTGTCGGCGGAATTGCGCGCTGCAGTGCTGGCAGTAACACGGACCGTCATGAAGTGACGCGACCTTGAACCGCGATGGAACGATTTCTGGCTGCCCTCGGCCGGCACTTCTTGTTCGTCGGCCCCTCGGCGTGGCTCGGTCACCTCCTCCGAGCAAACCGAATCTGCGATGTGATCTAGCAGGCCGTTGAAGAACGTACGATTTTCGATTCCGACCAAGTCGGCTGTATCAAAATGAGCACCGCGAGCGGCTCTTCGGCTTTTGGCGCGGTGGAAGGAACACCCGCGGGGGCGCTGGCGGAACGTTTGGAAGGGTTTGCGTGGCGTCCGCCGACACCACGGCCCCGGCGGGCGTCACGCCCGCGCCATCTTCGGTGGCCCCAGCGACAGCCGAGCCATCCGGACGAGATTACATGCCGCCACGACATACTGTGCCGCGGCGTGCGTGCGCTCCACTCCGAGATAGCGGCTCTTGCGGAAGCAGCCGGTCGTCTTCGCCCAGCCGAAGATCTCCTCGATCTTGCGCCGGCACTTTTGACTGAGCTGATGGGCCTTCGAGCGCACCTTCACACCGAGCAGCCGGCGATCCTTCAGCGGGGCAGGATGCGGCACGACACCGTGGCCTCTGAGCCCCTCGATGAAGTGGCGCGAGCAGTAACCGCGGTCCGCTCCCACCGTTCGCGGCGTGATCCCTCGCTGTTGCAACTCGGCGATCTGCTTCACCGCAACATCTGCTTCCGGCGCACCGACGGCCGGATGCACCTGGAAGAGCACACACAGTCCGTGCCGATTTTCCATCGTGGCATGACCGGTGAACGCGAGCTTCGCCTCGCGGCCGTCGCCTTTGCGCACCAGTTTCGCTTCCGGATCGGTCGTGGACGAGTGCGTGTCGTTGCGACGCTTCTCGCCCTTGAAGTCGGCCCAGCCGTTGCCATCGCCGGGCCCGCCATCGCGGTGATCCTTCTTCGGCTTGAAACTCTTCAGCGACGCCCACGATTCGATCAGCGTCGCATCCACCGAAAAATGCTGGTCCGACAACCAGCCGCGATTCTTCGCCAGCCACACGACCTCGGCAAAGAACAGGTCCGCCACCTTGTGCTTCAGCAGCCGGCTCTGGTTCTGCGAGAACGTGGAGTGATCGAACGTCGTCTCGTCCGGATTCAGGTCGAGGAACCAGCGGAAAAGCAGATCGTATTGCAGCCGCTCGCAGAACTGACGCTCGGAGCGAATCGAGTAGAGCGCCATCAGCACCTTCGCCATCAGCAACCGCTCCGGCGGAATCGATGGCCGGCCGTTCGCCGCATAGATCTCGTCGACGTGCGCGTCCATCTGCGCCAGCACCTCATTCAGCAGCCGCTTGATGGTGCGGATCGGATGATCGCTCGGAATCATCGTCTCCACGTTGATCAGACACGTCACACTCACTTGGGATTGTTTCTCGCCGCGCATGCCAGACCGACGATCCATCGCGCTTCGCGTTGCGCGTTCACTTCGCTTTTTTCAACACCCTGCTAG
>CAYUOC010000354.1:0-1583 GCA_964446305.1 uncultured Terricaulis sp.
ATCGAGACGCTCATGCGCGTGGTGTCGAGCGAAAGCCGCCCCACCGTGACCACCGCGCTCGCATGGCCGCCGGCCCGGCGCACCAGGGCGCGCACGCGCGCTATCAGTTCGCCAATCTCGAATGGCTTGGCGAGATAGTCGTCGGCGCCAGCTTCGATGCCGTCGACCTTCTCGGTCCAGGCGCCGCGCGCCGAAAGGATCAGAACCGGAAACGTGCGCCCAGCCGAGCGCCAGCGCTTCAGCACCGAAAGCCCATCGAGCCGCGGCAAGCCAAGATCAAGCACGACAATCGCGAAATCCTCGGTGTCGCCCAGGAACCACGCGCTTTCGCCATCGCTTGCATGTTCAACGAGATAGCCGGCGCCGGTCAGCGCGCGCGCGACATCGTCAGCGATGTCGCTGTCGTCCTCGACCAGCAGCGCGCGCATTAATCCTCGTCTTCAACTTCCAGCACTTCGCCGGTGCGCGCGTCGATCTCAACTTGGCGCAGGCGGCCGGTGCTCGTCAGTATATCGACCTCATAGATCAGACGCCCGTCCTCGCGATCAAGCTCTACTTCGATGATTTCACCCGGCACGGCGGTTTGGGCGATCTCAAATATGCGGGTCAGGGGCAGGGCTTGGCGCGCCTCAACCGCCGCCAGCGCGTCGTCATGATCGCCGCTGCGGCCGCGACCCTGGTCGGCCATGGCGACGCCGGTGATGGCGGCAAGGGTGAGAAGGGCGCCAACCGGCGCGATGAAAAGCTTCCAGGACATGGAACTGTCATGCGCGGACGCCGCTGACGCCAAGCTGACGCTTCGCGCCTGCGGCGTGTCAGCGGCCGTGTGCGATCACCCCGTCAACGCCGGATGTGCCCCGGCCAGACCAGAGGGAAAACACCATGCTCACCATCGCCCGTCCTTTCGCCTTCGCCGCCGCTGTCGTGGCCGCGCTCACCTTTGCCGCGCCGGCCGCCGCACAGGCTGTCTCGGCCCGCCCTGAACTCACGCTCTCCCAGATCGAAACCCGGCTGACCGGCCAGGGCTTCCGCGTTCTCGAGATCGAGCGCGACGATGGCTATTACGAAGTGAAGGCTGTCAGCGAAGCTGGCGCCTGCGTCGAGTTGGACGTCAATCGCCGCACTGGTGACATCGTCCGCACCAAGCGCGACGATGATTGCAGCATCGACATGCATCGTCGCGGCCACGCCCGTTAATTCGGCGCGGTAGAGGCGCGGACGTCCGCAAAGCGTCCGCGCCTCCGGCGCTGTTTTGTGCGCCGACATGCGCTACATGAGGCGCATGCTTCTGTTCACCCACCCCTCCATGCTCCGTCACGAACCGCCAGGCGGCCACGCCGAACATCCGGGCCGCTTGCAAGCCGTGCTCGATGCGCTGGAGGGAATGCCGCTCGATCGCCGCGAAGCGCCCCACGCCGAGAAGGACGATATCGCGCGCGTCCACCCGTACGCCTACATCAACGCGCTCGAACCTGCGTTCGCTGAAACAGCCGAAGCACGCGTGCGCCTCGATCCTGATACATACATTTCAAGCGGTTCGCGCGAAGCGATCTATCGCGCAGCCGGCGCCTGTGTCGCCGCAG
>CAYUOC010000355.1:0-1567 GCA_964446305.1 uncultured Terricaulis sp.
GCCGCACCTCGGGTCTGCGCGGTTCGCTTGCCGGCATTAGCGGCGGGCCAGCTCTGGCGTCGAACGGTCAGGTGATCGGCATTACGGTGGCGGAGTCCGCGCGCCGCGGCCGCATCTATACCGCCTCGCCGGCGTCGATCCTGCGGCTGCTGCGGGTGGAACAAGTCGAAGCCCAGGGTACGCCGGGCGAGCGACTCACCCCAGACAATTACGGGCAAGCGTCAGACGATCTACGCCGCAATCTCGCGGTCGCGCAGGTGGTCTGTGTCGCGCCGGAGGATATGCCGAGGTCATGACGACGCCGTTCGCAGATCGCTTGATCGAAGGCGTCCGCGCCAAGAACACCCCGCTCTGCGTTGGCCTCGATCCCTTCCCCGACAAAATCCCGGCGCTGTTCGGCAACGCCCGTGAAGACACCTCCACCGTTCTCAAGTTCGGCACCGCCATCATCGACATCGCCCGCCAGCACGCCTGCGTGCTGAAGCCGCAACTGGGGCTGTTCGAGCAATTCGGCGAGATGGGTTACGCGGTCGCGCGCATGCTCACGAGCTACGCGCAGCAGGAAGGCATGCTGGTGCTGCTCGACGCCAAGCGCGGCGATATTGGCACCACCGCGGAAGGCTATTCACGCGCCACCATCGGCGCCGCGCCCGGCTTCAACGCCGACGCTGTCACCGTGAACCCCTACATGGGCAAAGACACGCTCGAGCCCTTCATCACTCGCGCGCAGACCGAAGGCAAAGGCGTCGCCGTGCTGGTGCGCACCTCCAATCCGGGCGCGGGCGATTTCCAGGATCTGCAGGTCGGCGGCGCGCCGGTGTGGCAACGCGTGGCGGAGATGCTCTCGCCCGAATGCGCGCGGCTGCGCGGCGCCAGCGGCTGGTCCGGCCTCATGGCCGTCGCTGGCGCGACCTATCCGGAAGAAGCGCGCAAACTTCGCGAAGCCATGCCGGAAGCGTTGTTCCTCATCCCCGGCTACGGCGCCCAAGGCGCGAGCGCGCAGGATGCGGTAGCGGGGTTCGTTCAGGGCGGTCGCATGCGCGAAGGCGGTATTGTGAGCTCGTCACGGGCGGTGCTTTATCCCCAAGCCGCCCAGGCGGCGACGACCATCGCCGAGTGGCGCGCGGCGATCAATGAAGCCATGGCCGCAGCGGCAGGCGAACTCCGTAGCGCCTGTACGTCCTGACACGCGACAAACCCCGCCCGATTGGTTAAACCCGACTCGGGGATGCGGCCCGAAACGGGCGAGCGAGGGAGAAACCCATGCGCAAAAACCTCACGCGCGCCATGCTGGCCGCGCTGGCGCTGTTCATGGTCGGGCCGGCGTATGCCGACGGTCCGGGCGACGGCGGACCAAACGAAGCAGCGCCGCCCGTACGCGCGGCGCCGACAACGCCGCCGCCAGCAGCGCAACCCGCTGCCGCGCCCGAAGGCCGGACCGGCATCATTCCGCTGGGCAGCGACGGACTCTCGCTCAACGTACCCGCGAGCTACCGCTTCTACTCGGCCGCTGAAGCGCGCGCCTATCTGCAGCGCGCCAATCAACAAGCGCCGAGCGGTGAAATCT
>CAYUOC010000356.1:0-1552 GCA_964446305.1 uncultured Terricaulis sp.
CGTTGTATGGACGCGTCACCATCAGCATCGCGCCCGAGCCCAGGCGATACATCTGCCCGTGAGGGGTCGGGAAAAGCTTCTTGCCGCCAAGCTCCGGCGTCAGCGCATCATAGAATTGGCAAGCGCGATCAAAATCGCTGGCGCCGAGACAGACGTAACCGATTTGAGCCATGGCGTTTTTTCTCCCTCGCTGCGCTTGGCAGCATCGTTGGCCGGGAGTGAAGTCCCGCCGAAGGCGCGAGGTCAAGGCTGACGCTGCGCAAGGCAGTGTCACTGCACGCCCTGCGCCGATATCCGCCAGATCATGGTTTCTCACGAACCGAATTCCGGCATCTGGAGATTCGGTACATCGAGGAGCTGCGGCGCCGATACGAGCGCGTCTCGCATCTCGCGCCGCGCCTGTGGATCGCATCCGAAATTGTAGATCAACCGCCTTTGCTGACCGCCGTCATACCACGTGATGTGAATTTCCGGTTGGTCGGACCAAAACTCCTCGCAGGACTCAGCCAGTGTCAGGTCTTCTGTGGGGCGAAAGCGACTAAGTGCTTCATTGAAACGCATTAGCGCTGTCGGCGAAACATCCAGCGAGCGCCTCGCCACGCGCCAGTTTCGATAATTGCCTGCCCAATGCCCTTGCTCGACCCAGACGACTCCCTCAGTTGTCACCGTGATTTTGGTTGTATCGCAACGACCGCAAAAAGGGCCCGGGCTCGTTTGGTAGACTAGCGCTTCATTCTCAATCGGCGGAAGCGGTGCGCTAGCACACGCGCTCATCCAAGCCGCGAACACGAATCCAAAAGCGCACAGCAATACGCGCGCGCCAGCCTTCATCAATACACCCGCTTCTTCGGCGGGATGTATTCAACCTCGTTGGTCATCGTATTGGTGTGCACGGGGCGATAGTCGAGCGTGGTCTTGCCTGTCTTGGTGTCGAGCCAGGCGAGCGTGTGCTTCATCCAGTGCTCGTCATCACGATCCGGGAAGTCCTCGCGGGCGTGGGCGCCGCGGGACTCGGTGCGGTTCAAGCCGCCGACGACGGTGACGACAGCCTGGCCGAGCAGATTGTCGAACTCGAGCGTTTCGACAAGATCGGTGTTCCAGATCATCGATCGATCGGTGACCTTCACATCCGGAGCTTCCGCCCAGACCTTCTCCATCCGCTGCACGCCCTCTTGCAGCGTCTCGCCGGTGCGATAGACGGCGCAGGTTTCCTGCATCGTGCGCTGCATCTTCTCGCGCAGACGCGCCGTCGGCGTGCCGCCATTGGCGTTACGGAATTTGTCAAAGCGCGCGAGGTGATCGTCGGCCGCATTGGCAGCGAGCGAAGGCTGCGAGGCGTTGGCTTTGAGCTTTTCGGCGCAGCGCTGACCCACAGCACGCCCAAACACCACCAAGTCGATCAGCGAGTTCGAGCCCAAGCGATTGGCGCCGTGAACCGAAACGCACGCCGCCTCGCCAACAGCCATGAGACCAGGCACCACTTCATCCGGGTTGCCATTCTTCAGCGTGACGACTTCGCCGTGATAGTTCGTCGGGATGCCGCCCATGTTGT
>CAYUOC010000357.1:0-1540 GCA_964446305.1 uncultured Terricaulis sp.
AGATAGAATGCGCCGCAGTGCTGGATGCACAGCGGCTTGTCTGCACATCTTTTTTTCCACCGCACCACGAGGTGCGCTGCCGCAAAGTGCGGCAAGGTGAAGAGAGCCGCTTTGCGCTGCCTTGAAGGCGCGACGCGATGGACGACGAAGACAAATTTGAAGGCGATGTCAGCCGGCGGCGCGCGAAACGCACCCCGGACGCAGGGTCGATATTTCGCCCGCCGTCCGCCGCCAGCTCTAAGCGCGTTGCTAAGCGCGCACGCACTGCCTGGTACAATCGAAGCCGCGGCGCAGGCGCCGTCAAACTGAAACACGAACGGCCCGCTGGCAGTCAGCGCGTGGCGGTGAAGATACACCCCAAGGTCCACGCGAAGGCGGCGGGCGGCGCGGGGTCGATGATGCGGCATACGCTTTATATCGAGCGCGACGGCGCCGGCCGCGATGGCGACGCGGTGCAGGTGTTTGACCGCGAGCACGATCGGGCAGACGGCGCTGCCTTCATCGGACGCTGTGAAGACGACCGGCACCATTTCCGGGTCATCATCTCCCCCGAGCACGGCGCAGCCATCGACGATCTTAGGAGCTACACCCGCGACCTGATGCGGACCGTGGAATCGGACCTAGACACACGCATTGACTGGATCGCGGCAGAGCATCACGACACTGGGCACCCGCACGTCCACTTGTTGATGCGGGGCGTCCGGGCAGATGGGCGCGATCTGGTCATCCCGCGTGCTTATGTTTCCCACGGTTTCCGCGAGCGAGCCGAAGGCCTCGCGACCGAACTGCTTGGACCGCGCCTTGAACCCGACCGCGCCGATCGCGCCGTGAAGCAGGAACGCCTCACAGAGCTTGACCGCGAGCTCGTCGCACGCTCGCGCGGCCAAGAGATCGCGATGAGCGCGCTGCCCGACGATGGCGTGCGCGCCGCCCGGCTCGTCCAACGGCTCAACCGGCTGGAAGAACTGGGCTTGGCCGAACCGGCCCGCGCGGGCGTGTGGAGGCTCGATGCCGAACTTGAGGAGAAACTCATCCGCCTCGGCGACCGGCGCGACCGTGAGCGCGCCACCGCCCGATTGCTGGCGCAGGAGCAACGCGGGCTTGAACCCGAGCGCACGCGTGAACTGGAGGCGGCGCATTCGAGCCAGCGCGTGACCGGGCGCTTGGTTGGCTTTGAGCGTCTGGGCGAAGACCCTCGCGGGTCGCAACTGATCGGCGTGGAAGGCATCGACGGCAGATTCTGGACCGCACGCGTTGCCGGTCCCGAAGATCTGCGCAGCCTCGCCGATGTCGAGCGCGGCGCCATTGTCGAGATCGAGCGCGCGACGCCGGGCTTGAAGGCCTCAGACCGCACCATCTGGGAAATCGCGCAGGCAAACGATCTCAGCTATTCGGCTGCGCTCCACCGGCAAGCGCGGCCCACCGATCGCGCGAACTACATCGAGATGCATGAGCGCAGGCTGGAAGCACTCCGACGCGACGGCGTCGTCAGCCGCGAACGCGATGGCACGTTCTACCTACCCCACGACTACCCTACCCA
>CAYUOC010000358.1:0-1531 GCA_964446305.1 uncultured Terricaulis sp.
TCATCGTCAGCGACGCCTACCACCGCGGCGCCTGGAAAAAGCGCGAAGCCCGGAACTGGGCGAAGCTGTTCGCTTAAGCGAACTTCGAAACGCCGAAACACGAAGGCCGCGCCCGGAAGGGCGCGGCCTTTTTGTATTGCTTGACCGAACGCCAAAAGAGGAGTTGCGTAGCGCTCACCTGAAAGTTGCAACAGACAACACGGGGGGTTGGGCATGGCGCAAGGGTCGCTGCAATTTTGGAAAGCCGGAAGCGAGGAGCGTAGACTCCGCATCTTCATCAGCCATCGCTACGAGAATGATGACGAGCTTTATGAGCAGGTACGGAACGCCCTCAATAGTCAGGGGTTCGCCGTACAGGACGTTTCACTCAACGCTCAGGAGCAAATGGCCGGCCCGCGCGGGGGAGATCTGCCGAAACTTGAGATCCAAGCCAACATCGCCGCGCGAATTTACACCTCCGACATTCTTGTTGCGCCAAGCCGTGTTGGCGCTGGGCGCTCAGAGTGGGTCACTTGGGAGGTGCAGCTCGCAGCGATTGGCTATGCGATACCGATCTTGTTCGTCGACCACGATTCCGACCAGCAACGCAGAACCGGCCTAATTGCGGAGGTCGCCGCGCTAGGCGTGCCGCACGCGGTTTGCGCGCGAGTAGCGCACGAGATCGTGCCAAATGTGATCAAATTGGTCGGCGGCAGACCCAATTGGGCAATGCGCGAAAGGGAGGACGACAAAGCAATCCGCTATCGCGGACCGTTGCCGGCCGCGCGCGAAGACGTGCTCAAGAAGTTTCCGTTTGAAGCGAGACTCGCGGCGTTCACTACCAAGTCACCTGAACCGAAACGTGGCTTCTGGCCGTTCAAGTAGTTCACCCACCGGCCACACCGCGAGCCGCCACACCACCAGCCAAGATCGCCAGCGCCGCCGCCAATCCATGTTTCGGCCGCGGCTCCTAACGTCTACGCCGGCAGGTAAGTCAGCTTCAGCGCCTGCTCCCCAATCCGCTCACTTCCCACCAGCCGCAGCTTTGGCGCTTCACCCGCGAAGAACGGCTCGCCGTGTCCGAGCACGACGGGATGCAGGAAGACGTGATACTCGTCGATCAAGCCGAGCTTGGCCAAACTCGCCGCAAGTTTCGGCCCGCCCACTTCGAACTCGCCGTCGCGCTCGGCTTTCAGTTTGCGGATAGCGGCTTCGAAGTCGCCACTAACAAGCGTCGCGTTTGGACCAACCTCTTTCAGCGACTTCGACGCCACCCATTTCGGCATCGCCCGCCACGCTTCCGCGAAGTCACGCAACGCCGCTTGCGAACCTGCATGATCCATCGCCGGATCGGCCTGATCCCACGCGTCGCCATCCCAGTAGCGCATGAGCTCGTACAGGCGCGGCCCATAGATGCTGCCCGCCGTCCTACGCGTTTGCTCGATGAAATAGCGAAACAACACCGGATCAGGCGCGAACCTGTCGTAATCGACATAGCCGTCGAGCGACATGTTCATCCCATAAACGAGCTTAGCCATGCGGTCTCCCTCGG